>JACRPR010000119.1 GCA_016223105.1 Chloroflexota bacterium
CTGATCCGTTTCGCGTGGATTCATTCTAGGTGAATAGATTGCGCCGTCCCGAGGTGGAGATGTTCGCACAACTACGACCGGCACTGATGATCTTGGCGCTGATGACGATCATCACCGGTGTGATTTATCCGTTCGTCGTGACCGGCATCGCGCAAATTGTTTTTCCCAGTCAAGCGAATGCAAGTTTGATTGTCCAGGACGATCAAGTGATTGGCTCGGCGCGCATTGGTCAGTCCTTTGACGATCCCAAATACTTTTGGGGGCGACTCTCAGCAACCGCGCCATTTGCGTACAATGCCGCCGCGTCGTCCGGCTCGAATCTCGGACCGTTGAACCCGGCGCGCGCGGCGGCGGCGCAAGCGCGGATTGACGCGTTGCGCGATGCCGATCCCCAAAACCGCGCGCCAATCCCGGTAGACCTGGTCACCGCGTCCGGCAGTGGATTGGATCCCCACATCAGCATCGCCGCCGCAATGTATCAAGTTCCGCGCGTCGCGCGCGCGCGCGGCTTGGGCAACGCGCAAGTCCAAATCCTCGTCGTGCGATTTACGGAAGATCGCCAATTCGGAATTTTGGGCGAACCGCGCGTGAATGTCCTCCAACTCAATTTGGCGTTAGATGTGGTAAAATAAGGGCAGAAGATCGTGGTGTCGGGGCGAAGCATTTTTTTGCCTGAACTTCAGGCGAAAAAAAATGCTTCGCCCCGACGACCGGCTCCTTTGATAGAATATGGACAACCATCCGCGACCAAACCCCGATGAATTGCTCGCGCGCGTGCAAGAAGAAGAAAAACACCAGGCGCGCGGTAAACTAAAAATTTTCCTGGGTTATGCCGCCGGCATTGGCAAAACATACGCGATGCTCGAAGCCGCGCGTGCGCGCCTTGCCGACCACGTTGACGTCGTCATCGGCTACGTCGAAACGCACAAGCGCGCGGAAACCGAAGCCCTGGTCGCGGGCTTGGAAATTATCCCGCGCCAATCCATTGAGTACCACGGCGTACCGTTCACGGAAATGGATGTGGATGCGATCCTCGCGCGCAAACCTCAGCTCGCGCTGGTGGATGAACTCGCGCACACCAACGCGATCGGTTCGCGTCATCCTAAGCGTTATCTGGATGTGCTTGAACTCCTTGCCGCCGGCATAGCTGTTTACACTACGCTCAACATCCAACACCTCGAAAGTCTCAACGATGTCGTCGCGCAAATCACCGGCGTCATTGTGCGCGAAACGATTCCCGATAGTGTGCTGGATCAAGCCGATGATATTGAATTGATCGACCTGGCGCCCGACGATTTGATCCAACGCCTCAAAGAGGGCAAAGTTTATGTGCCAGAGCAAGCCGCGCGCGCGATTGAAAAATTTTTCCGCAAAGGCAATCTAGCCGCGCTCCGCGAAATTGCTCTGCGGCGCACCGCCGATCGCGTCGACGACCAGATGCGCGCGTATATGGAAACGCGCGCAATTGCCGGTCCCTGGGCGGTCAAAGAACGTTTATTGGTGTGCGTTAGTCCGGGCGCATTAAGCGAACGGTTGATTCGGACGGCGCGGCGACTTGCTGACGGGTTGGGCGCGGAATGGACCGCGATCTATGTCGAGACCCCGAACAACGCGAATCTGTCGTCCAAAAAACGCGGCAGACTGGAACGGATTTTGCATCTTGCTGAAGAATTGGGCGCCAAGACGACGACACTACCGAGCGACACGGTTGTCGAGACGATCATCAAATACGCGCGCGCTCACAATATCACAAAGATCATTGCGGGGAAACCCGTGCGCGCGCCTTGGATCGAACTCGTGCGCGGCTCGGTGGTTGACCAACTCATTCGGCAAAGCGGCGATATTGACGTGTACGTTATTAGCGCCGAAGCAGAACCGGCGCCGGTCGTCGAAACGCGCGAGTGGCAACCCCACCGTCCTTTGCGGCGTTACCTGATCAGTTTGGGACTGGTTGCCGGCGCGACCTTGCTCGCCGCGCCACTCCACGGCGTGATCGTGCCGACCAACCTGGTAATGCTGTATCTTGTCGTCGTTGTGATCGCGGCGATTTATCTAGGACGCGGACCGGCGATCCTGGCTTCGATCCTGGGCGTGCTTGCGCTCGATTTTTTTTTCGTCCCGCCGTCTTTAACTTTTGCGGTTTCCGATACCCAATATATTTTGACTTTTGTGGGACTGCTGATCGTCGGTTTGGTGATCAGCGCGCTCACCGCGCGCGTGCGCGAGCAAGCCGAATCGGCGCGCCAACGCGAAACGCAAACCGCCGAATTGTACGAATTTACGCGCGACCTTGCGGCGACGAACGGCATCGAGGGAATTTTGCAAGCCGTGATCACACACGTCGGTCAAACCGTTAGTTGGGAGATTGTGATCCTTTTGCCGGAAGGCGAAACGCTCCAGTCACGCGCGGCGAGTCCTGGTTTTGAACTCAGCGAAAGTGAATTTGCCGTCGCAACGTGGGCGTATCAGCACAACCAATCAGCGGGGCGCGGCACCGACACTCTGCCAGCCGCCGCGATTCATTGCCGACCACTCAAGACGCCGCGCGGCGCGGTCGGTGTCCTGGGCGTCAAACCGATCAAGCCGATCGCGTATCTAACTCAAGGTCAAGTCCGTTTGCTCGAACTGTTCGGCAATCAAGCCGCGTTGGCAATCGAGCGCGTGCAACTTGCCGAGCAGGCGCGTCAAACGCATTTGCTCCACGCCACCGAAAAACTTCAGACCGCGCTTCTCGATTCCGTGTCGCACGAACTGCGAACGCCGCTCGTTTCGATTACGGGGGCGTTGAGCAGTTTGCAGGAAGAAAATTCGCATCTGGATGCGGATCAACGCCGGAATCTGATCGAGACGGCGCTGGGTGAATCGGAACGCCTCAATCACCTGGTTGGTAATTTGCTGGATATGACGCGCATCGAAGCGGGAGCAGTGCGAATCAAGCGCGAGCCGTGTGATGTTCAAGATCTCCTGGGCGCGGCGTTGGATCGCGTCGGCGAGCATTTGAACGATCGAAATGTTACGGTGGATATTGCGCCGGCTTTGCCGTTGGTGCCGTTGGATTTTGGATTGATCGTCCAAGTTCTGGTGAATCTGTTGGACAATGCAATCAAATATTCTTTCCCGGACACTGCGGTTGAAATCGGGGCAAGCGTGGTGGGACCGGATTTGCAAATCCGGGTCGCGGATCGCGGAATTGGAATTCCGCCCGGTGATTTGGCGCGCGTGTTTGAAAAATTTTTTCGCGTCCACCGTTCTGGAACACCCGCGCGTCTAGTGCCGATCGTTCAGCGCACCGCGAAATTTGATAAATACTTTCGCGTGCAACGTCCCGAAAAAACGGCTGGCACTGGGCTGGGTCTCTCGATCTGCAAAGGCATTGTCGAGGTGCACGGCGGCGCGATCAAAGCGGAAAATCGCGAGGGCGGCGTCACGGTCATCACGATAACTCTACCGGCGGCGAAGGAACATTCGGTATGAGCGACGCTAATTTGCGCGTGCTAGTCGTAGATGACGAACCGGCGATTCGCCGCTTTCTGCACACCGCGCTCACGGCGTACGGCTTTGAAGTTTTCCAAGCCGCCACCGGCAACGATGCACTCGCGGGCGTGATCAATTATCGTCCCGACCTGGTCATTCTCGACCTGGGATTGCCGGATCTTGAAGGAATCGAGGTCACGCGGCAATTACGCGAGTGGAGCAAAATTCCAATTATCATTCTCTCGGTGCGCGAACACGAATCCGAAAAAATCGCCGCGCTCGACGCTGGCGCGGATGATTATCTCACCAAACCGTTTGGCATCGGTGAATTGCTTGCGCGGATGCGCGTCGCGATGCGCCGGAGCCGATCCATTACCGATGAACCGATTTTTAGCGCAGGTGATTTACAGGTAGACTTGGCGCGGCGGATCGTTACGGTCAAGGGCAACCAAGTGCAGTTGACACCGACCGAGTACGATTTGTTGCGCGTTCTAGTGACGCATGCCGGCAAAGTCCTCACGCATCACCATCTCTTGCGCCAAGTATGGGGCGTGGGGTATGATCAAGAAATGCACCTATTGCGCGTCAACATCAGCAATCTGCGCCGCAAACTCGAAGCCGATCCGACTCGCCCTCAATACATTCTCACTGAGCCGGGCGTCGGCTATCGTCTGCGTACCGAGATTTAGATGATCGGTTGCCAACTGCACCCGCGCAAAGGCGCGGGCTTTTTTTGCCAAAATCACCCGGCATTTGTATAATGCCGCACAAATCGGAATCTGACTAGAGGAGTTTCCTATGACCATTGGCAACCTGGCACGCTCGATTGCCGAATCGCCGACCTTGCGAATGAACGAAGAGGCGCGTCTCTTGCGCGAGCGCGGCGAACCGGTGATTCACCTTGGTATTGGCGAGCCGAAAAACAAAGCGCCGATGACCGCGATCCTCGCGGGCGGTGCGAAACTTTCCACGGGCGACATCAAGTACGCGCCGACGGATGGAGTGCCTTCGCTCAAAAAAGCGATCATCCGGTACACCGAAGAAAATTACGACACCGCAATCGCGCCGGAAAACATTATCGTTTCGACCGGCGCAAAGCAATCCCTCTACAATGCGCTGTACAGTCTGCTCAACCCGCAAGAAGAAGTGATCATTCTCGCGCCGTACTGGGTCAGTTACCCGGAGATGGTCAAGATGTGTTACGGCGTCCCAGTGATCGTTACACCCGAAGACGGCAGTTTCACGCCGCGCATTGAAGAGGTTGTGCGCGTGGTCAGTTCCGCGACCAAAGCGATCATCCTCAATAGTCCGAATAACCCGTCCGGGAATGTTTACCCTGCCGAGTTCGTCGCGCGACTGGTCGAGCTGTGCGAATACAAAGGCATCTATCTCATCGCCGATGATATCTACCACAAACTCGTATTCGACGGCAAACATGCATCGCCCGCGCTTCGATTCTCGAAACATGATGTTGAATCCAGTAAAATTGTCACGATCAATGGCGTGTCCAAGTTGTATGGCATGACCGGTTTTCGCATCGGGTGGGCAATTGCGAATCGCAAAATCATCCAAGTGATGACGAACGTGCAATCGCAAATCACGTCGTGCGCGTCGCCTCTCGATCAAGCCGCGGCGGAAGGCGCGCTGAATGGACCCCAGAGCGCGGTCGAAAGTTTGCGCTTGATGATCCAAAACAATCGCGATGTGATGATGCAAGAACTCGGCGCGTTTCCCGGCGTCAAGATTCACAAACCGCACGGCACATTTTATTGCTTGCCGGATTTTCGCGCGTTCACCAATGATTCGGTTGCGCTCGCCAATTTATTGTTGAAAAAAGCGCTCGTCGTTACCGTGCCGGGCAAAGAATTTGGAATGGAAGGTCACTTGCGGCTCAGTTACGTCGGCTCGGTCAAAGATGTTACCGATGGCATCGCGCGCATTCGCTGGGCGATTGATCCAAACTCGCCGAATGAAATTTACATCGGCGACAAACGTTACGTCAGGGATTGGCTATGAGCACCGCACCACGCACGCCTGCTCAAGCGCAGGCAACCGAATTCAAATCGGATTATGGTTTGGAAAATATCGGGTTGACGAATCTCAAACAAGCGTACTGGAACTTGCCGACCGAAGCGTTGTACGAAGAAATCATTTATCGCAACGAAGGAAAGGTAACGCATCTCGGTCCGATTGTCGCGAATACCGGCAAGCACACCGCGCGTTCCGCGAATGACAAATTCATCGTCAAAGAATTTACGACCCAGGATCGCGTGTGGTGGGGACAGTACAATCGTCCCTTCGCCGCGGATAAATTCGACGATGTGTTCAATCGCTTGCTCGGTTACTTTCAAGGACGCGACGCGTTCGTGCAAGATTGTCACGTCTGCGCGGATCCCGATTTTCGAATGCCGATTCGCGTCATCACCGAACGCGCATGGCATTCGTTGTTCGCGCGCAATATGTTCATCGTCCCGCGTACGCACGACGATTATCGCCAGCACGTTCCGCAATTTACGATTTTGTGTGCGCCGTCGTTCAAAGGTCTGCCGCAAATTGACGGCACACAATCAGACACATTTATCATTCTCAACTTTGAACGGCAGATTGGAATCATCGGCAACAGCGCGTACGCAGGCGAGATCAAAAAATCCGTCTTCACCGTGCTAAATTATCTCTTGCCATTGCGCGGCGCGATGCCGATGCACTGCTCCGCGAATGTTGGCGCAAGCGGCGATGTCGCGATTTTCTTCGGCTTGTCCGGCACCGGCAAAACATCGCTCTCCGCGGATCCGACGCGCGGTTTGATCGGCGATGACGAACATGGTTGGAATGACAACGGGATTTTCAATTTTGAAGCCGGGTGTTACGCCAAAGTGATCCGGCTTTCGCCGACCGCCGAACCGCAAATCTACGCGTGCACGCGACAATTTGGATCGATTCTCGAAAATGTCGTGTTCGATCCGGCATCGCGCCTGATCGATCTCGACGATGAAAGCATCACCGAAAATACGCGCATGTCGTACCCGCTCGATTTCATCGCGAACGCGATCCCGGAAAAACGCGCGGGACATCCGAAAAACATTGTGCTGTTGACGTGCGACGCGTCCGGCGTAATGCCGCCGATCGCGCGACTGACGACCGATCAAGCGATGTATCAATTCATTTCCGGTTACACATCGAAAATCGCGGGGACGGAAGTTGGGTTGGGCCGCGAGCCGGAGATGACGTTCAGTACGTGTTTCGGCGCGCCGTTTATGGTGCATCATCCGTCGGTGTACGCGCAACTGCTCAAGAACAAGATCAATCGCTACGGCGCGAAATGCTGGCTCGTGAACACGGGCTGGGTCGGCGGACCGTACGGCGTGGGCAAGCGCATCAGCATCGCGTACACGCGCGCGATGTTGAACGCGGCATTGACCGGCAAACTCGACAACGTCGAGTACCACTCCGACCCGGTGTTTGGTTTCGAGGTGCCGAAAACGTGCGAAGGTGTTCCGCCGAGTGTTTTGGATCCCGCGAGTTCGTGGAACAATAAAGAACAATATATGTTCAAGTACAAACAACTCGCGTCGCGGTTCATTGATAACTTTCGCAAGTTCGAGCACGGCACGCCGGACGATGTGAAGAACGCGGGACCCAAGTTGTGAAATCGAGACCCGGAGGGTTGCGCGCAAGCGACTCTTCGGGTCTTTGCTCAATTCGCGTAAACGTGCTAATATCCGATTGGGAGAAACAATGCCGACCGAGAAACCCATCCGGTTTTCACTGCATGCATTACAAAATCTGAACGCGCGTGAAATCGAGTGCGGAGAATTGGAAAAATGAAAATTGTTTTTGATCCTGAAACCGATACGCTAACGATCACATTACGCGACGAACGCATCCGCGAATCTGACGAAATACGTCCCGGCATCATCGCGGATCTTGGGTACGATGGACAGATTGTACGGCTGGAGATTCTGTCGGCATCAAAAGTCGTCAGTCATCCAAAATCCGTTGCCTACGAGTTGCAGGGCGCGTGAGTACGCCCCGATTTCCAAGCGCCTGGTTTTGCGAGAGTCAAAATCGCAAGCACATCTTTTCCCAACTCTATTTTGTAACGTGGTTCGCTTCACCGGAGAGACACGAAAATGTTGGCTCGCGGAACCTGTGTTCAACTCAATCGCAATCCGATCCACCAGACAACCAGCATCTGTCGTTGATGCGTTTGCGCGCGTGATATGCCTACCTCCACCTTCCCCCTCCCCAACCCCAATCGCTACTTTGAGGATTACGTCCCCGGCGCGATCTATGAGTTTGGATCGATCGCGGTCGAGGAATCCGAGATTATCGAGTTTGCGCGCAAATTCGATCCGCAAATTTTTCATCTCGATCCCATCGCGGCGAAGGAAACGATCTTTGGCGGACTGGTCGCGAGCGGATGGCACACCGCCGCGCTGATGATGCGGCTTTACGTGGATCACTATTTGCCAACCGTCGCGAGTCTCGCCTCACCCGGCATTGACGAATTGCGCTGGCTCAAGCCGGTGCGCCCGGGCGATGTGCTTTCGATACGCGTAACGATTCTCGAAGCGAATCGCTCGCGCTCGAAACCGGATCGCGGTATCATCCGATCACTGCTCGAGGTGATGAATCAAACCGGCGAAGTTGTCATGACGATGACGGGCGTAAATTTTTTGCGCTGTCGCAATGGAGCATAAGCGCACAATCAAAAACACGAAAATTTTACCGCTGAGACGCACACTTGCCTTGGCGGGAACGCAAGCGCCAGGGGAGAGCGCGGAGTTTTTAAATTTATTATCTCCGCGTCTCGGCGGTGAATTTCAAAATAGGGGAAGCATTTTTCTAATCGCGAAAAATGTTTCCCCTTTCGCTTGTCGCGCGTGTGCAAAGTGAGTATAATGCCCCTCGCTATGATGCCGCTCGAATTGACTAGCCACACTGCGGAGCAAACGCGCGCACTCGGCGCGCGGCTTGGACGACTCGCGCGTGCGGGTGATTTGTTTTGTCTCGAAGGCGATCTCGGCGCGGGCAAAACTTGTTTTACGCAAGGGCTGGGTCATGGTCTCGGCATCACCGAAGCGATTCACAGTCCCACGTTCATTCTCGCGAACGAACATCGCGGCGGACGCGTGCCGCTGTTTCATCTCGATGTGTATCGCGTGAACAGCGCGACCGAAGCGTGGGGCATTGGCTTGGACGATTATTTAAACGACGATGGGGTATGCGTGATCGAGTGGGCGGAAAAGATTCGCGCGGCATTGCCGCGCGAATCTTTGTGGATTACGTTGCGCCATCGCGACGAAAATACGCGCGGCATTACATTTCACGCGACCGGCGCGCGCTATGAACAACTCGTGCGCGAATTTGCGTTAGGCGGGGACGATGCTTCTCGCGATTGACACCGCAACGCGCGCGACGAGCATCGCGCTATATCGCGCAGAAGGCATCGTTGCCGAGTTGACCTGGCAATCGCGTCATCACCACACCGTCGAGACGATGACGCAGATCGCGCGCCTGCTCGAACTGAGCCGCGTTGCGAAATCGGATTTGCGCGCGATTGGCGTCGCGCTCGGACCAGGATCGTTCACCGGTTTGCGCGTTGGAATGAGCATTGCGAAAGGTCTCGCGTTCGGTCACCAAATTCCATTGATCGGCGTCCCGACACTCGACGCCATCGCGTCCGCGCACGCGCGCGTATCGTTGCCGATCTGGGCGATGCTCGAAGCCGGGCGCGGGCGTTATCACAGCGCGCGTTATGCCGCGACGACCGGCACAATCGCGCGCGTGAGCGATTACGCGTTGACCGACGCGCCGGGGATCATCGCGCGCGCGGAACGCGCCGAAATCGCGCGCGCGTTATTCTGCGGTGATGTGAGCGACGAACTCGCGCGATTGATCGCGGAGCGATTGGGCGACCGCGCGGCGATCGCCTCGCCGGCGACGAACGCGCGCCGCGCCGGTTTTCTCGCCGAACTCGCGTGGGCGCGCTTTGCGCGCGGCGAATTTGATGACACCGCCGCGCTCGCGCCGCTCTACCTTCAAGCAATTTAAGATTTCAGGTAACTACACAGCCCATGTCATTGCGAGCGGTTTTTGCGAAGCAATCCCCCACATTGATCGTACGGAAAGTTACCTGGAGATTGCTTCGTCGGCAAAAAACGCCTCCTCGCAATGACACCTGAGTAGTTACGATTTCAGATTTATGATTTAAGGTTTGCGTTTCCGAATTGCGATCGCACAAAGCATAAATCGTAAAGCATAAATCATAAAGCATAAATCATAAATTCAATGATTGATTATTCCAACCTGGTTTTTCGCGTCGCGCCGATGCGCGTGCAAGACGTGGACGCGGTGATGCAGATCGAACTCGCCGCCTTTAGCGCGCCCTGGTCGGCGCGCGCGTACGAGTACGAATTGCATCACAACGCCTCGGCGCATTATTTTGTCGCGTTCGCGCAAAACGACGCCGCACCGATCACGCGGCTCGCCTTTTGGCAAC
>JACRPR010000120.1 GCA_016223105.1 Chloroflexota bacterium
CGTACGCGCAAATTCAAAATCACATTGACACGACCGACAAATCGGCGGAACAGCTCGCGGGCGAAATTATCGCGCGGGTGAAATCGCGATGAACATTTTGCATGTGAAAACGCCCGAGGGCGAGTATCCGATTCATATCGGCGCGGGTGCGCTCGATCACGCGCGGTTTGATGGCGCGGGCGTGTGCGCGTTGATCACAAATTCACGCGTGCGCGCATTGCACGCGCCGCGCGTTCTTGCCGCGTTGCGCGCGCGCGGTTTCGATCCGCGCGTGATCGTAATTCCCGACGGTGAACAATTCAAAAACTTGGACACGCTCCGCGCGATTTACGATCAACTGATCGACGCGCGATTGGAGCGTTCCTCGATCATCTTCGCGCTCGGCGGTGGCGTGGTCGGCGATGTCGCCGGATTCGCGGCGGCGACGTTTTTGCGCGGCGTCGTGTTCGTGCAAATGCCGACGACTCTGCTCGCGATGGTGGACTCGAGCATCGGCGGCAAAGTCGGCGTGGATCATCCGCGCGGCAAAAATTTGATCGGCGCGTTCAAGCAACCGCGCGCGGTGATCGCGGACACGACGATGCTCGCAACATTGCCGGATGTCGAGTGGCGCGCGGGGATGGCGGAGGTTGTCAAGCACGGAATCATCGGCGATGCAGAATTGTTCGAGATATTGGAAACGCGTAATTGGAAATTGGAAATTGGTAATTGGATCGCGCGCGCGATTCGAGTGAAGGTGGAGATTGTCGCGCGCGATCCGTTTGAGCGGGGCGAGCGCGCGAAATTAAATTTGGGGCATACGTTTGCACACGCGTTGGAAACGTTGTCCGACTATCGTCTGCGGCACGGCGAAGCGGTGGCGATCGGTTTGGTATGCGCGACGTGGCTCGCGGCGCGACGCGGGCTGTGCGATGACGCGTTGATCGCGCGGATCGAAAATTTGTTGCGCGCGATTGGATTGCCGACGCGCGTGCCGCGCGAATTTTCTGCGGACGCGCTTTTCGCCGCGATGCAAACCGACAAGAAACGCGTCGGCGCGCGATTGCGGTTTATTCTGCCGCGCGCGATTGGCGCTGTGGCGCTAGTGGACGATGTGCCGATGGCGGAGGTGATTGCTGGGATCGAAAAGACGCGCTGAAAATAAAGTTTTTTATTTCGCAACCGGCAACCACACCGTAAACGTGCTCCCCTTCCCGACCTGGCTCTCCACCTCGATGCGCCCCCCGTGCGCTTCAGCGATCCACTGACAAATCGCGAGACCCAGCCCAGTGCCGCCCTGGTCGCGCGCGCGCGATTTGTCCACGCGATAAAAGCGATCAAAAATTTTCGCGAGGTCTTGCGCCGGAATTCCGACGCCGGAATCGGCAATCGCGATCCGCACCCAGTCCGCATCGCGTTCGAGCGAAAGTTTCACCGCGCCGCCGTTCGGCGTGTATTTGATCGCATTGTCCACTAAATTGATCAACAATTGTTTGAGCCGATCCGCATCGCCCAACACCTGGGCTTGGTCTTCACTGCCGAGCGTTACCTTCGCACCCGCCGGCGTCAAGCGCGCTTGGCGATACACTTGGAGCAAAAGCGTATCGAGTTCAACCAGATTTTTTTGAATCGTGATTCCCGCGTCGGCTTGCGCGAGCAACAATAAATCTTGCACGAGGCGTTGCATCCGCGCGGATTCCGATTCGATTGCCGCGAGCGCGGTGTCGCGTTCATCGCGATTTTCGATTGCGCCGCGCCGGAGCAAATCGAGATTGCCGCGAATCGCGGTGAGCGGCGAGCGCAGTTCGTGCGAGACATCCGCGACAAAACGTTGTTGCGCGCGAAATAATTCTTCGATCCGCCCCAGCATTTCGTTGAACGTCGCGGCGAGTCGTCCCACTTCATCGCGCGTCGGTTTCGATTCGATCCGCCGCGTTAGATCGCGCGCGCGCGCGATATCGCGCGCAGTCTGCGTCATTCGATCAATCGGCGCGAGCGCGACATACGCGAGAATCGCGCCGACGACGGACGCGAACCCCAATCCACCGACAACCCCCGCGAGCATCAGCCCGATCAACAAGCGCAGAGTCGCGTTCACATCTTGAAGCGATTGCGCGACCTGGAGCACGCAGATCACTTGCCCGCGCGCGTTCATCGGACGTACCCGAGATTATCGGAACGACTGACGAGCGTACCTTCCGCCGTAAACACTTGAACGCAAACGCCGGGCGTCGCGAACACATCCGCCGCCGGAATAATCAAACGTCCGCGCAGAAAAAATAAACGCGGATCGCTTTGCAATTGAAGCGCGGCTTCCGCCGCGTTTTGCACTTCGCCCGCGCGCCGTTCCAGCGCGCGATCCACTTCGCCCAACAAACTGAAGGAGAGAATCGCGTAGAGCGCCGCGCTAAACGTAACGAGGATCACCGCGAGGAGAAAAACGTACCAGAGGGTGAGACGTAAACGAATAGACATTTGAGTTCGATAGTGCAATCGTTCGATAGTGCGATAGTTGATCGTGCAACTATCGCACTATCGAACTATCCAACTATTGCACTATTCTTCGCGCAACGCGTAACCCACGCCGCGCACGGTTTGCAACAAGCGCGGCTCGTTGCCGGCTTCGAGTTTTGTTCTTAGGTAACGGATGTACACTTCGAGAATGTTCGACTCGCCGCCGAAATCATAACCCCACACGCGATCATAAATCATTTCGCGCGTGAGCACCTGGCGCGGGTGGCGGATAAAAAAATGGAGTAGATCAAATTCCTTCGTCGTCAGATCGAGTTTACGTTCACCGCGTAGAACCTCGCGCGTGCTCACGTTGAGCGAGAGATCGGCAAAGCGAAAAACGGTTTCGTCGGTCGCGCGCACGCGGCGCAATAACGCGCGCACGCGCGCGAGCAATTCTTCGAACGCGAACGGTTTGGTCAGATAATCGTCCGCGCCGCTATCGAGTCCCTTGACGCGATCCGACACGGAATCTTTCGCGGTCAACATCAAAATTGGAAGCGCGCCGCCCGCGCGCAAACGCCGACACACTTCAAGCCCATCAAGTCCGGGCAACATCCAATCGAGCACGACGAGATCGGGCGGATTGTCGCGCGCGGCTTTTAACCCGGTTTCGCCGTCGTGACACACCTCGACGCGAAAACCTTCGTACGTGAAACCACGCCGAAGCAGGTCGGCAATTTTTTGTTCGTCTTCGATCACGAGAATTTTTTCAGACATTTTCCAAGTGGCGCAGACTTTCTAGTCTGCGAAACACAGCGGACTTGAAAGTCCGCACCACATTTGAAGATCAGTGCCAAATAAATTTCCACGCGATGCTCGGCGGCGAGAGTGGAATGTTGCCCGGTTCGCGTTTGACTTGGACAGTCCACGTATATGTATCTTCTTTCGCTTGTTGATACACTTCAAAACCGCCGCCTTTCGCACGTCCAGCGAAATGTGATCGCGGCATTCGCTTGATTCTCGCCCGTCCACACTCCACCATTCGGCACTGGACCGATGATCCCCGGCGCGGGCATTGTGTACACAATCGTCGGCGAAATCGGCGAGGCGGGCGGCAGAGTTGGGCGCGGCACGGTAACTGTGCGCGTCGCCGTTGCCGCGCCAAGCACGGTCGCGATGGTGGTCGGCTCAATTGGTTTCGCGGGTAATGTGTTTGTCGGTAACGCGGTGGGCGTGCTTGAGGCAAAAACGATTGGCGCGAGTGTTGCGGTCGGCGCGCGCGAGAGCGGCGATTCGCTCGGCGGCGCGAGCGGCGCGATCAACAAATTCACAAACGCGATCGCGCCGAGCATTAAGAGCGACGCGGCGATCAGAACGATCGCGCGTACCGATTGCTCGTTCGCGCGTTCCTGCTCCAACGAAAACAAGGTTGTGCGCGCGAGTCGCCGCGCATCCACCAACAGTTTCGCGCCGAGCAGGATGCCGACCACGCACAACAAATAAATCCAAATGGCATACGTCCGGACAAAGACGACGAACGCGGTCAAAGAAAACTCCGGGTAAATCGTAAATCAAAAAACATTCGCTCGTGCCGCGCGCTCGAAGCTTACCGCAGAGTCGCAGAGAGCGCAGAGGTCGCTGAGGAATTTTTAATAAAAATCTCCGCGCCCTCCGCGTGCTCCGCGTCTCTGCGGTAAAATTTCCTCACACTATCAGCCGCGCGGCTTCGATGTTTCACTGTCGCTTTTTCGCGCGATTAAATCAGCCCCGCGCGTTTTGCCGCCGCTTCGAGAATGCCGTTGATGAGCGCGATGTAATTGATGCCATCTGCTTCGGCTTGCATTACAATATCGCTGATGCCTTCTTGCAAACCGGCGAGCGGATTGATTTCGAGAATGTACGGCTGGTTCGTGTCCGCGCGGATCCGAAAATCGACGCGCGCGAAATCGTAACACTCGAGCGCGGCGAACGCGCCAATCGCGTAACGTTCCATTTTCGCGCGCATTGTTTTCGAAATCGGCGCGGGGCAAAGATATTTCGGCACCTCGTACAGTTTGCCTTTGATGACCGACGTGTACAACCCGGCTTCTTCCGGCGGGCACGGCGACAAATCCACTTCGAGCGGTGGAAAGACGCGCAGAGACGACGCTTCCCAACTGCCATTGCGCGGGAATCGTTCGTCGGCAGTGAGGTTGCCCAACATTCCGAGCGTGAACTCGCGCCCTTCGATAAATTCTTCCGCAAGCGCGGGACCATCGTACGCTTGAATGATGAACTTGACCTGGTCGCGTAATTCGCGCGCGTTCCGCACAACTGATTTCGCGGAGACGCCCATCCCGGAACCTTCGCGACTCGGTTTGATGAACAAGGGGAATTTCAATCGCGCATCAATGCGTTCGTCGCCGGTGATGAAGGTTTGACCGGCAGGCACGGGCAATCCATAAAACGCCATCACGCGTTTCGTCATCGCTTTGTCGAGCGCGAGCGCGAGCGTCATCACACCGGAGCCGGTGTACGGCACGCCGAGCGCGTCGAGAATTGCCGGCACTTGGGCTTCGCGCGAGCCGCCGCGAAATCCTTCGCACGTATTAAAAGCGATGTCTACTTGATACCGCGCAAGTTTCTGCGGCAAAGTAACATCGCCTTCCATCGCAATTACTTCATGTCCGCCGGCGCGCAACGCGCGTTCGATGCCGGCAACGGTGCGCTCACTATCAAGTTCGTTCCACTTGTCCCAGGGTTCATCGTTCGCCGCGTGCGGCGCGCTTGCTTTCAGATTGTAGAGCAAGGCAACAGTAAATTTTTTCATCGGTGGTATCTCAAAGTGTCATTGCGAGGAGCGAAGCGACGAAGCAATCTCCAACTTGCTGATCGGGGATTGCTTCGCTCCGCTCGCAATGACAGATTCAACGCGCCTTGCCATTCTGCGCTTGCGCGGCAGAACCATTCCCATTCCCATTGCCATTGCCATTGCGTTTGCGCGGCGCGATGGGTTCGAGTGCGGCGAGCGGAAACAGTTCGACCGGTTGCATCGTCTTGACCGGCACAGCCATTGTCGTTTTGCGACGCGTCTTTTTCTCGGCATCGAGTTTTTTGACGCGGCGTTGTTTGCGGCGCAATCCATCCGGCTCCAGCACGACCGCATCGCCGGCGAGCAATTTCGCGACGCCTTCTTTCGGCGCGGCGCGGCGACAGTACTCGCAATTGTCCGGCGCATGATGATTGTAGTGATCGGGTTCGGTGTATGTCGCGATCACGCCTTCAAAGTTTCGCACGATGGTTTTGCGCGCGTTCATCGAAATCACATAGTTCGGCATCACCGGCACTTTACCGCCGCCGCCGGGCGCATCCACGCAAAACGTCGGCACGGAAAAACCAGTCGTGTGTCCGCGCAGTGATTCGATAATCGAAATGCCCACGCTGACCGGCGTGCGGAAGTGACCGATGCCTTGCGACAGATCGCATTGATAGAGATAGTACGGTCGAATCCGCAATTTCACCATATCTTGCACGAGCGACTTCATCGTGTTCGTGCAATCATTGATGCCCGCCATCAACACGATTTGCGCGCCGAGCGGAATCCCGGCATCGGCGAGTTTCGCGGTCGCCTCACGCACTTCGGGCGTCAACTCTTTCGGGTGATTGATGTGAATGTTCATCCACAGCGGATGATATTTTCGCAGAGTCGCGACCATTTTATCAGTAACGCGTTGCGGCAGAAAAATCGGAACGCGTGTGCCGATCCGTAAAATCTCAACCGACTTGACCGCGCGAAATCGTCCCAAGGTAAAGTCCAGCAAATCGTCGGAGAGGAACAAACCGTCTCCGCCGGAAATGAGGACATCGCGCACTTCGGGATGCGCTTCAAAATACTGCGCGATCGCTTCGATGCGCGTTTTGTGCGCGGGCATTACACCGGTGCCGACCATTCGTCGCCGCGTGCAATGGCGGCAGTACGCTACGCACTGATCGGTGATTTCAACCAACACGCGATCAGGATAGCGATGCACGAGACCTGGCACGGGCATATGCGCGTCTTCGCCAAGCGGGTCCTCGAGGTCGGGATCATCTAACGCAAATTCCGCCATCGTCGGAACCACTTGCCGGCGAATCGGACACTGCGGATCGTTGGGATCCATCAACGCCGCGAAATGTGGCGTGATCGACATTTTCAAATCGGGCTTGAGTCGTACGGCTTGCGCTTCATCCGGCGTCAAACGAATGATTTGCTCAAGCTGTTCCAACGTTGCGATCCGATTCGACATTTGCCAGCGCCAGTCGTTCCACTGTTGCGACGTTACATTCGCCCAGAGTGAACTGCGCGCTCGAATGCTCTCGCCCGCCGGGTCGTCGTGAATGGATGTGATGCTGGGGAGCGAGAGCAGACTACTTGGGGGCTTCCCTGGCGGCTCCTTTTCTGCATATTCAGTTGTAAATGTTTCCATCTTGAATAGATACTCCTTGTCCTTTGAATTGGCGCAAATTTTTTTGCGCGGGTGGATATGCGACGTAAGGCAAATTTGAAATTTGCCCTACTTGTTTTTTGCCGACAGACCGGCAAAAATTTGTTCGAGTGTGCCTTCTTGATCGAGGGTTGTCACCGCGATCACTTCATCGCCGGCGAGCAATTGTGTTTCGCCGTACGGGATGATGCCTTTGCCTTTACGAATCACGAGCGGGATCACGCAATTGTCCGGGATTTTTAATTCGCGCAATGGCTTGCCAATGATTGGCGAATCCGCCGGCACTTGGGCTTCGATAAATGTCGCGCCCGCTTCGCGCAAAGTCAAAAGATGTACAAGCGAGTGCGCCGGAATTTCGCGTTCGATCTGCGCGAGAATCAAATCAGTAACGGACACCGTGCTATCAATTCCCAGGATTCTAAAAATGTGTTCGTTCTTGGGATTGTTGATACGTCCAATCGCGCGCTTGACGCCGAATTTTTTCTTTGCCATTTGGCAAATCATCAAATTATCTTCGTCATCGCCGGTAACCGCGACGACGAGATCGGCGCGCGCCATCCCGGCTTCTTCCATCACGAGCGAATCCGTGCCGTCGCCGCGTTGCACCACGCCGCCCAATTCCGCGGTCAACGCTTCACACTTGCGTTTATCGCGTTCGATGATGAGCAATTCGTGTTCCTGGTTCAACAACGTTTTGCTTAAATAATAACCGACCTTGCCGCCGCCGATAATGATGATATACATTTAGCCCTTGTCCTCTTTCGCGGCGAATTTGCCGGTAACGATACCGTGAATCGCGTTCGAGCCCATAATCGTCGGCGAAATCGTTTCCATCAAGCCGAGCGTGTGATAGGTGTCTTCGTGAACCGGGTCGTTAAAGCGCGCGATCACGCGCGGCACCTTGAAGATCAGTTTCGCGATTTGCGCCGCCATCGCGTTCGTGTTATCGCCGGCGGTTACCGCGACGAACGCGTCCGCGTTCTCGATCCCGGCGCGGCGCATCACGTCTTCGTCAATGCCGGTGCCCAGAATCATCGTGCCGCGAAAATCCGTGCCGAGCCGCGCGAACGATTCGCTCGTGCGATCAATCACCGACACGTCATGCCCTTCGCGATCAAACCGGCGCGCGAGATGCGAACCCAAACGACCACACCCTAAAATCACAACCTTCATTCAATCCTCCGGCAGAATATACCACGAAAATTTCTTGACGTAAAGGGGTTGCGCGAAAATTTTAAGCACGGCGCAATCGTCCGCGCCGTGCGAGGTTGATTCTATTTTTTCTTCGCCACGTCGGTTGCGGCTTGGCGACACAACCACACCGGACACGGTGCGTTTTTGAAAACGTAACTCACTGTCGCGCCAAAATAAAAATCGCCGAGCGGTTTGCGGTACGGCACGCCCATCACGATCAAATCTACGCCGCGCTCGACCGCTTCATCCACCAACGCGGAACCGGCGACGCGCGCTTGCAGTAATTCGGATTCGACCTGGTTGGACTGGGCGCGCGCGATTTCTTCCGCGTGTCCCAAGATTTGTTCACCGCGTTCCTGCGCGGGAATCACTTCCGCGTCCACCGGTAAATTGCGTTGCACTTCGATCACATGAATCAACAACACTTTGGCTTTGTCCGGTTTCGCGATTTGGCACGCGAGTCGAATCGCGTCATCCTCTGCCGCGTTGCCGCCGACCGGAACTAGAATACGCGCGAGTTTTTTCATCGCATCATCGCTCCAAATGATAGGGTACGCTCACGACGACCGTGTTGCGTCGAAAGAGCAAGGACGCTTTCAAGCGCAACGCGGTTTGATTGTGCAAAAGATGTTCCCACCAATGCGCGGGCAAAAATTCGGGAAGCACGAGCGTCAAGTACGCGTCCGGATCTTGGTGATGCAATGCGTCAATGTACGCGAGTAGCGGCTCGGTAAACGAACGGTACGGCGACTCGAGTAAAACAAGTTGCGTGCCATTGCCCCACTCTTTCCACCGCGCGCGAAATTCTTCCACATCATTCGCATCGTACGTGATATGCACGGCAAGTGGTTCTTTCGCGATGGAACGCGCGAACGCGAGCGCGCGCAGAGTGACCATATTGACTTCGCCAATCGGCACGATCACGATTTGGCGCGGCGTCGCGATTTTTTTCACCAAACGCATAACGCTCAATTGGTCGGCAACGTGCCGATAATGCAAATGCACGAGATTGAACAGCGCAACCAAAATCGGAATGAGCAGAACCACCATCCACGCGCCGAGTTGGAATTTGACCGTGCCGACGACGAGCAGAACGATACCGGTCGCGAGCGCGCCCGCCGCGTTGATTGTCATACTGCGTTGCCAACCTGGTTCGCGCAGACGCCACCAATGCAGAACCATTCCCGATTGCGAAAGCGTAAACGAGAGAAACACACCGACCGCGTAAAGTGGAATCAATGCATGCGTGCTTCCACCGAACACGACAATCAACACCGCCGCGAGCGCGCCGAGCACTATAATGCCGTACGAGAACGCGAGCCGGTCGCCGCGAAATAAAAACTGATGCGGTGCAAATCCATCGCGCGCCAGCACTGAAAAGAGTCGCGGAAATCCGTTGAAACTTGTATTCGCCGCCAACACGAGAATCATCATCGTCGCGACTTGGAAAATTCCGTACACCGCGCCCGGTCCAAATACCGTGCGCCCGACTTGCGAAATCACCGTCTCGGTTTCGCTCGGCACGATGCCAAATTGATTTGCGAGCCAGGTTACGCCGACAAAAAATACTCCGAGAATGGACGACATCCAAATCAAGGTCGCCGCCGCGTTTTTACTTTCCGGTTCTTTGAATGCCGGGACGCCGTTCGCAATCGCTTCGGTGCCGCTCATCGCGACACTGCCCGCGGCGAACGCGTGCAATATCAAAAATAAAGTGATCGGTTCGAATGTGGTGTGTTCAAAATGTGGTTCAACGTGAACGACTTGCCCGGTAAAAATTCGCGTCGCGCCGAGCACAATCACGCCGGCAAGCATGAAAATAAACAGGTACGTCGGCAATGCAAAAATCGTGCCCGATTCGCGAATGCCGCGCAAGTTGATCAGCGTGATGATCGCGATAAAGAAAATTGAAATTTCGACGCGGTATGCAAAGAGGGAAGGCATTGCGGAGGTAATCGCGGCGGTGCCGGCGGCGATGGACACCGCGACGGTGAGGACGTAATCAATCAAGAGCGCAGACGCCGCGATCAACCCGGCTTGGGTGCCCAGGTTTTCTTTCGACACGGTGTACGATCCGCCGCCGTGCGGATAGGCGTGGACGGTTTGGCGATACGAGAACGAAACAATCGCGAGCAAAATCGCGATGCCGAATGCAATCGGCAACGCGTAGGGCAAACCGAGCAGACCAGCGGCGACGAGCACGAGCAATATTTCTTCGGTCGCGTACGCGGACGATGAAATCGCATCGGAAGAAAAAACCGCGAGCGCGCGAAGTTTATTGAGCCGTTCGTCTTTTTCGGCAATCGTCGGCAGTGGCTTGCCGACGAGCCACACTTTGAGTTGGCGATAGAGCAAGCCCACGCCACGCGTCGGTCGCGAAATTTGTTCGGACGCGCGCAGATAACCGGGCGCGACACGGCGGAGCGCGTCGGAGCGGACAACGCGCACGTACTTGTCGCCCTGGTGCGCGCCGCGATGCACTTCGCGTGTGGTTAGGTCAGGATGAATTATTGGCTCCGGCTCATCGCGCTCTGCCGGGTCTTGCTTTTTTTCAGAATCCGATTGCGCCATTGCATCACTCAAAAAATATTTTGATATTCGTGGCGCGGGCTTTTTGCCCGCATCGTGTCGCGGACATTCCTACCCGCACGGTCGGCTTGAAAAGCCGCGCCACAAAAAAATAGACAAAGCAAAACGGCTCATCCCTCAGCGTTCCGTGGGGGCGGATGAGCCGTCTATGATATGGCAAGCGAACGTCTACTTTGAATACACCTACCGAACCTTTATTGCGGCGCATTTTAGCGCGATGGTGTTTGAATGTCAAATCAGATTTGCGCTAACACCCCGGTAAGCAATCCGGCAAGTTTCGGCACAGCGGCTTGACCGGCGGCAAGCACTTCCTGGTGATTCACTTCAAAATGCGCGTGCGCGAGTGAATTGGAAATGAGACTCACCCCCAGCACGCGCATCCCGCCGTGCCGCGCGACGATCACTTCCGGCACGGTGGACATTCCAACTGCGTCCGCGCCGATGAGCCGAATAAACTTCACATCCGCCGACGATTCGAACGACGGACCGGCGAGCATAATGTACACGCCCTCGCGCAATTCGATGTGCGCGTCGCGCGCGACCTGGCGCGCGAGTTCGCACAAGCCGGGATCGTACGCGTGTGTCATATCGGGAAAGCGCGGTCCGAGCGAATCGTCGTTCGCGCCGCGCAGTGGATTCAGCCCGGTCATTCCAACCAGGTTGATGTGATCGGTGATCAACATCAGATCGCCCGCGTGAAAATTCACGTTCACGCCGCCCGCGGCATTGGTTACGATCAACGTCGCGACGCCGAGCGCGCGCATCGCGCGAATCGGAAGCGTGATGCGTTGCATCGAGTACCCTTCGTAATAGTGCACGCGCCCGCGCATCGCGATCACCGCTTTGCCACTCAACTCGCCGATGACGAGCGCGCCGCTGTGTCCCTCAACGGTCGAAACCGGAAAACCGGGAATGTCGCGAAATGGAATCACCTCCGCGTTCGCGATTTCATCCGCGAGCGAGTTGAGTCCCGAACCCAAAATCAAACCGACGCGCGGTTGATGGCGTGTGCGCGCGGCGATGAATTGCGCGGCGCGATCAATATCCGCGCGCGTTACAAAATCGTCACTCACTCGTTTCCTCTGTGTGCATTGATTACATCTTCGCCAACAATTGCGCTTTCTTCTCTTGAAATTCCGCGTCGGTCAACACACCTTTCTGACGTAACGCATCCAACCCAGCGATCAACGCGGGGATATCATCGGGGCGACTGCCGACTGGTGGCGCGGCTGGCGCGCTTCGATTCATCGCGTCCTTTTGATTGAGCATTTCCGTTTTGAATTTGATTGGTTGCGAAATTAGTTTCAACTTGTTCACGCCGGTTTCGCTCGCGGTCATAATTTCAATGTCGCCGTAATCAAACATTCGTCCCAGAACGGATTGATCTAAAACCACGTCGTTCACTTTTTCGAGCGACGAATCAATGACGTGTTTGTTGATCACGCCTTCGGCTTGAATGACGCGATGATTCGTCACCAGGTATTCCTCATGCCACCACACGAGATAATCGCGCAAAAAGAGCGCGCCGGGAAATACGAGGAACAAAAGCGCGAGCAACCCGATGCCGGGGAGCGCGAAATTCAATGCAATTGCGCCAAGCGGAATCACAATCGTCAAAAACAAATTGCCCAAAAATGATTTTGCCAACACAATCCAGTGTCGGCGTGTGCGGATCACGATTTTTTCATTTTTTCCGAGTAGCCCTTCGATGTAACCCATCACTCTCTCCTCTGAAACCAGGTTTGTGGTACGCGCTCCCTGGCACTTGCGTTCCCGCCAGGGCAAGTGTGAGCGCGCCGGACACGGCGATAAATCGCCGACCACAAACCGGCAAGCCCTTTGATCCGCTCAACCGTTCCGTACCACCAACGCACGGCGTTCGACCAAGCGCGCGTATACCTGGGTCGTTGTGATATTCGTGTGTCCGAGAATATGCTGAGCGTTTTGTAGATCTACGCCGCGACGCAACAGATGCACCGCGAACGAGTGCCGTAACGTGTGCGGCGTGACCGGCATCGCGATCTTGGCTTCCTTGACGTACTCTTTGATGATCAGCCACACCCCTTGCCGGGTCAAGCGTTCGCCATGCGGATTCACGAACAGCGCGCGTTCATCCGCATCCACCGCGAACGCCGGTCTACCACGCCGGAGGTAATCGGTTAGCGCGTCCAGTGCGCCCGCTTCAACCGGAAGCACGCGACGTTTCGCGCCCGTACCCAAACAATGCACGGTGCCATTTTGCGCGTTCACATCGTCCACATTCAACGCGACCAATTCCGAAACGCGCATCCCGGTCGCGCACAACAATTCCAACATCGCGCGATCGCGCAACCCTTTCGGCGTACCGTTGCTGAGCGGCGCGGCGACGATCCGTTCCACTTCATCGGGCGTAAGAACCTGGGGCGGTTGTTTTTCAACGCGCGGGGAATCGAGTGTCGCGGTGGGGTCTTCGGCAAGATAATTGCGTTCGACCATAAAGTGGAAAAAAGTTTTTAGCACCGCAACTTTGCGCGAGACGGACGAGGCGGTGTATTCGCGATCTTTGAGGTGAATCAAAAAACTCAACAGGAGGGGCTTGTCGACGCGACTCCACTGCGCGAGTTGCGCGCGTTCATTGAGCGCGAAATTTAAAAATTGCGTGAGGTCGTTGCGGTACGCGTCAATCGTGTTGGGCGCGTATCCCTTATCGTTCTGCAGAGCATCTAAAAATTCGCGAATTTGTTCTTCCATACATCACCGCAAAAACATTGTAGCACAAACCGCGAGCAGTGTCGAGTAGTGAACGGCGGGCGAGCCGCCCGCGCCACAATTTTGTTAATCGCGCGGCAAAAAGAGCGCGAGCGCGGCGGCGATGATCAGCAAAGCCGCGTTGAGTGTCATCGTCGGAACGATGCCGAATTGATCGGCGATGAGACCATTGATCGCGACGCCGATGCCGCCCGCGATAAACGTGAATCCGAAAACAACTCCCGACATCATTCCCATTCCGCGCGGGATCAACGATTGCGCCATCACAAGCGTTACCGGGATCGACGCGCCGAGCGTGAGCCCGAGCAAGGGCGCGAGTAAAAATGAAGTTTCATTCGCGGTTTGCAACAAACCCCACAACGCGGGACCAGCAAGCGCGGTCGAGAGAATCAAAATGCGGCGGCGTCCAACTTTATCAGAGAGGGTGCCGCCGATCAAACCGCCAATCGCGACTGGCAAAAGAATGTTGAACAAAATTTGCCCGGCGGCATCCGTCGAAAAACCGAGTGATTTGTACACTTGCGGAATGTACGTCGTTACGCTCGAATGAATCCACGCGCGCAAAAAAATAACCAGACCTAACGTTACCGCGATGCTCGCGACGAACGGTTGCACGGACTTGGCAACAAGCGTTTTCAGTTTTGGCTCTTCGCGTGTTTGCGGCGGAATGATCCAGCCAACCAGCGCGGCTTGCGCGATACCAATCAACGCGAACACGCCGGGCAAAAACGCGCCGGCGAGCGCGAACACGCGCGCGCCAAAAATCGGACCGAGCGCGTAACCGGAATTTCCACCGAGCATAAAGATCGACGCGGCGCGTCCGCGCAATTCGCGCGGCGCGTGAGCGGCGAGCGTCGCGCCTTGCGGATGAAACGCGCCGGAGCCGAGTCCCGCGATCAGCGCGAGAACGATGAGCCAAACGTACTCATTCACAAAGCGCATCACCCCAACAGTGGTCGCGATCATCGCTACGGCGGCGACGGTCAGCCAACGATGCCCGTATCGATCACCCAGCCAGCCGAACAAGGGTTGGCTCAAGGATGAGGTCAGAGTGAAGGACATCGAGACCAGCCCGACTTGCGCGTACGTCATTCGCAAGGGATCGGTCAGGATCAACAAAATCAGTGGCAACATTCCCGAGTACACATCTACGCTAAAGTGCGCTAGCGTCGCCGCAATCACGGAGCGATGATCCGAAAAAAAATTCGGCGAAAATATTTTAGGCGTGATCATTCACATCATCCTTGCATAAGATAGTCGCCACTATAACATTTCGCGATTGGCTTGGCAAGTAAGGGCGAAGCATCCTTCGGCTTACGCTCAGGATGCTTCGGGTTACGCTCAGGATGCTTCGCCCCTACCAATCCACTTTTTCTCATAAAAAATTGACACTGCAAACCATCTCTGATATACTTGCGCCCGATTCAATGCCCTTCACCGCGCTAAAAATTTTTTGAATGAATCAGTTGTCCACGGCAGGACACATTCTCATGGAGGAGAAGAATGAAACGTTTGGTTTTCACCTGCATCGCGCTGTTGATTGTGGTAACGATTGTCGCGTGCGCCGCGCCAACAAGCGCACCCGCGCCTACTGCCGCACCAGCCGCTGGCGGAATGCCCGACCTCAAAGGGCGCGCGCTCAAAGTCGGAAGCGACACCACGTATCCCCCGTTCGAATCCGTTGACAAGGACAAGAAGATCGTCGGCTTTGATGTTGAACTCGTGGATGAAATTTGCAAAAAGGTCAACTGCAAAGCGACGTTCAACACCGCGGACTTTGATGGCTTGATGGTCGCGGTCAACAACAAGACGTACGATTTTTCCGTTTCCGGTTGGACGATCACCGATGAACGCGCCAAGGCGGTTGATTTCGGTTTAGCGTATATGCCGAACACCGAAGTCTTGCTCGTGCGCGCGGATGAAGCGCGCATCAAAGAACCGGAAGATTTGAAGAAACCGGAATTTATCGTCGCCGTCCAACTCGGCACGACGAACGCGATCACGGCGAAGAAACTCGTCGCGGACGGCAACAAGCAGGTCAAGGAATTTCAAGACTTCCCCGCCGCCGTGCAAGCATTGCTCAACAAACAAGCGGATGCCGTTGTGATTGATACGTTCGCCGCTTCGCAATTGCTCGAAGACAACAAGGGCAAGATCAAATTGACCGGCAAACAATTCGGCGAATCATTTTTGGGATTCGTTTTCCGCAAAGGCGACGCCGAACTCAAGAACGCGTTCGACGCCGGTTTGAAAGCCGTGTACAAAGACGGCACCTGGGGCAAACTCTGCGAGAAATGGTGGAAGGGCATTCAACCCCAACCCGATTGCGCGGGCAAGTTGCTCTCCGACAAATTGGGCAAATAGTAATTTAGCAGACTTCCGAAGTTTGTAAAACTTCGGAAGTCTGACTAACACGAGACCCCCCAATGCCCGATGCTGATTTGTCGGCAACTAAAAAATCGTTGAGCGCACAACCTGGTCGCGCACTTGCCATCCCCGGCATCGAGCGATTGCCCTGGTGGATTATCATTTTGATTATCGGCGGCATTATCGCCGCGTTCGTGATCGTTACGAGTGAAGATTACCTCAGCATCCTAAGTATTCTTAGTAGCGGGATTTCTTTTACTTTAACCGTTACGGTATTCGCGTTTTTGCTCGCGCTCGTCATCGGATTGATCGCAGGAGTAATGCGCGTCTCGACCAACCTGGTGCTGTACACCATCTCCACGTTGTACGTCGAAGTGATTCGCGGCATTCCCCTGCTCGTCCAAATTCTATATTTCTTTTACGTGATCGCGCCATTTTTTGGCGAGCGTACACCCGAACCATACGCGCAATTATTTCGCCAAGAAGTCATTCAAGGGATTATCGCACTCGGCATTGGATATGGCGCGTATCTCGCCGAGATTTATCGCGCGGGCATTCAAGCCGTCTCGCGCGGCCAGATCGAAGCCGCGCGTTCGTTAGGGATGGATTATTTTCAAACGATGCGCCTCGTGATTTTACCGCAAGCCCTCCGCGTTGTCCTGCCCCCGCTCGGCAATGATCTCGTTTCGATGTTGAAAGATTCTTCTTTGCTTTCCGCGATCAGCGTGAAAGAATTGACATTGTGGACACGGCAACGGAGCGCGAACACCTTTCGTCCGCTCGAACATTGGACGATGGCGGCGTTGTTGTATCTCGTGATGACATTGGGCTTGTCATTGATCGTGCGCTATCTTGAACGCAAGTTGGCAATTCCAAAATGATGACTCGCTCGAATTCTCGAACTGAAAAAAACCACCCGATTTCGCAAGCCGAAGCGTGGGAGATCGCGCAACGTTGCATCGCGCTGTTGAAAGAACGTTTTGGCGCGACGCGGGTGATCCCATTCGGCTCCGTCGTCGGCGAAGGCATCTGGCACACCGGCTCGGATATTGATCTGGCAGAGGAAGGCATCAAGCCGGAAGAATTTTTCAAAGCGTATTCCGCGTTACGCAAGGCGATGCCGCGTAACTTGGACGTCGATCTCGTCGCGCTCGAAGACGCGCACCCCGAAATGCGCGCGCGCATCCTGGGAGAGGTGGCTATGCCGGCAGATCCGATTTTACGATTGCAGAGCATCATTGGCGATGAAATCAAATCACTTGCGCGCATCGCCGCGCGAATGGACGAACTGGATCATCAACGCGCCGATCCGCCAACCTGGGTCGAAATGAGCGCGATGGCAAAATTGGCACACGACTTTTACAGCGGCACAGAAAGCATCTTCAAACGAATCGCTGTGCAGTTCGATGGCGGCGTGCCGCAGACCGCCGCTTGGCACAAGGATCTCTTAAACCAAATGAACGATGCGCGCGCCGGCGTTCGCCCGGCAGTCATCAACAATCATTTGTGGGCATTGCTGGACGAGTATATGGATTTTCGTCATTTCTTTCGCAACGCGTACAGCGCAGAACTCGAGTGGAACAAATTCGGATGTGTTATTTTTCATCGGAGGGATTATGGCTCTGTTAGAAGCGCGCCAAGTCTCAAAACATTTTGGCGGTCTCGTCGCCGTGGACACGGTGAATTTCAGCATCGAGCAAGGTATGATCGCGAGTCTCATCGGACCGAACGGCGCGGGCAAGACCACGTTCTTTAATTGCATCACCGGTTTTTATCGTCCCGAAAAAGGCGCGATTCTTTTCGATGACGAAGACCTGGTCGGCTTGCGCACCGATCTGATCACCGCGCGCGGAATTGCGCGCACCTTCCAAAACATTCGTTTGTTTGCGAATATGACCGCGCTCGAAAACGTGATGGTCGGACAACACACGCGGATGAAAGCCGGCTTGCTCGGCGCGGTTTTGCGCGATGCCACGACGATGGCGGAAGAAAAACGTGTGACTAGACGCGCGCGCGAACTCCTCGAATTTGTCGGACTCAAGGGCAGAGAGAACGAGCTCGCGAAAAATCTCGCGTACGGCAGTCAACGCCGGCTCGAAATCGCGCGCGCGCTCGCGACCGATCCAAAATTATTATTGCTCGACGAGCCGACCGCCGGAATGAATCCGCAAGAAAACGCGGAGATGGTTGGATTCATTCGCCGTTTGCGCGATGAATTGAAATTGACGATTCTGTTGATCGAGCATCACATGAAAGTCGTGATGACGATCTCGGATCGCGTTACCGTGTTGGACTTTGGCGAAAAAATCGCGGAGGGCACGCCCACCGAGGTGCAAAAAAATCCGCGCGTGCGCGAAGCATATCTCGGCAAAGAGTACGGCGAAATCACGGCGTAAGCTATTTCGGGAATAAACCCAAAGAGTCCGCTTCGCGAGACCCTTCGGGTTTGGATCACTTGAGGTAACGCACAATGGCAATGCTTGAAATCAAAAATATCCACGCATACTATGGACATATTCACGCGCTCCGCGGCGTCAGTCTAACCGTGGACAAGGGCGAGATCGTTACGCTGATCGGCGCGAACGGCGCGGGCAAAACGACGACGCTCAAAACAATTTCCGGATCGTTGCATCCGCGCGACGGCGAAATCTGGCTCGACGGCGAACGGATTGATGGAATGCCGGCGGATAAAATTGTCGGACGCGGGATCATTCAATCGCCGGAGGGGCGCAAAATTTTCGCGCGGATGTCGGTCGAAGAAAATTTGGAGATGGGCGCATTCTCGCGCAATGATCGCGCCGGCATCGCGAGCGACCTGGAGCGCGTGTTCAAACTTTTTCCGCGCCTTGCCGAACGCCGCAAACAATTGGGCGGCACACTCTCAGGCGGCGAACAACAAATGCTGGCGATGGGACGCGCCATGATGGGGCGCCCGCGCGTGTTGATGCTCGACGAACCTTCGATGGGTCTCGCGCCGGTGTTGGTCGAAGCGATTTTTGAAACGGTCGTCAAGTTGAATCAAGAAGGCACGACGATTTTGTTGATCGAACAGAACGCGGCAAAAGCGCTCCAAGTCGCGAATCGCGGTTACGTGATCGAGACCGGGCAAATCGTTTTGCAAGACGATGCCGCGGTGCTTCGCAAAAATGAACGCGTTCGCAAGGCATACCTCGGCGAGGACTAGCGATGCCGCGTCGCCTGCTCGCGGCGATCATCGTCTTGCTATTCCTGGTCGCGTGTTCCAATCCCGAATCATCCACCGTCCGCCCCACCGCGACGCCGAACTCAACACCGATTCCCGCGACGCGCTGGGCGGAACTGGTTTTGCGCGTGCCGTATCCGTACACCACACCGCTCCCCGCGCCCGCGCGTTCCGCGCTCGATGGCACGTACACCAAAACGCAACCCGGCGAAATCGCGACCGTGCATTGCCGGCGTTGTCCCGATTACGCGCGCGAGCCGGGAATTTGGAAATTGAATTTTCGCGACGGCACATATCGTGTGTATCATCCGCTCACCAATTTCGCGAGCATCGGTTCGTTTACGATTTTGGAAAATCATTTGACCTTGTTCAACGATCCAACCTGCGCGGACGATGTGGGCGAGTACGCCTGGCGAATCGAAAATCGCGAATTGATTTTGATCGTCATTCACGACGAGTGCGCGATTGAATTGCGCGGTAAAAATTTATCTGCGGTCGCGTGGCAATCGTGCCAGCCGCCGAATATCGAAGCCGGGATTTCGGATCATTGGCAAAAACCAGAAGGGTGTGAATAATAATGATCTCATCCGCAGATGTCGTCGTTATCGGCGCGGGAATTACCGGCACCAGCGCGGCGTTTCAACTCGCGCAACGCGGCTTGCGCGTTGCGCTGGTCGAAAAGAAATTTATCGCCGCGGGTTCGACCGGCAAATCGTCCGCGATCATTCGCCAACATTACTCGAACGCGATCACCGCGCGCATGGCGTTGTATTCGCTTCGCGTGTTTCAAAATTTCGCGGACGTACTCGGCGGCGGCGATGCCGGTTTTGTAACGACCGGCTTTGCGATCCTGGTCGCGGCAAAAGATCGCGCCGGGCTGATCGAAAATGTCGCGATGCAGAAACGCGTCGGCGTCAACACGCGGATCATTTCGTCCGATGAATTGCGCGAATTGAATCCTGGGATCGCGGAGACGCGCGACATTGCGAGCGCGTACGAACCGGAGAGCGGCTATTCCGATCCGGCGTCGAGCGCGACCGGATTCGCGGACGCGGCGAAACGACTCGGCACGCAAGTGTACCAAGAGACGCGCGTGATCGGAATCGAAATGTCCGGCGGGCGCGTGATCGGCGTGAAGACGACGAACGGAATGATCGCGACCGGCGCGGTGGTGAATTGCGCGAACGCGTGGGCGCCGGAAATCGGCGCAATGGTCGGCGTCAATTTGCCGGTGCAAGCGGAACGACACCAGGTCGCGACATTTCAACGCCCCGCCGATTTTCGCGCTCCACATTTTACCGCCGGCGATTTCATCAACAACATTTATTATCGTCCCGAAGGCGCGCTCCTCACGCTTGCCGGTTCGATTGATCCGCATCACGGCACACCGATTGATCCGGATAATTACAACGAGTCCGCCGATTATGAATTTATCGAAGATATGGCGACGCGGATTCGCAATCGTTATCCGGTGATGGAACGCGCGTTTAGCAAAGGCGGTTGGTCGGGCATTTACGGCGTAACACCGGATTGGCATCCAATCATTGATGAAATTCCGGCGGGCAGTGGCTTTTTCGTCGCCGCCGGATTTAGCGGACACGGTTACAAACTCGGTCCAGCGGTTGGCGTGATGATCGCGGATCTGGTAACGCGCGCAAGTGCGCCGACGGCAGAATTAGATCGCGCGTTATTTCGCTACGCGCGGTTCGCAGAAAATACGCCGGTGCGCGGTAAATACGAATACTCGATTGTGGGATGATTTGCGCGGGTGTAGGGGCGAAGCATCCTTCGACTACGCTCAGGATGCTTCGCCCCAACCGAGGGCAGAAAAATATCTTGACACGCGGCAACAAGCCCCGTATAATTGCCGCGACTTGACGAATCCTAGCCGGCATGCATGGCGGCGACAATACACGTCTCGACGCCGAGACAATCAAAGTGAAAAGGAGGTGAGTCCCGCTAAATATATGAACACACAAAAACACTCTTGTCCGAAATCCCAAACGGTTTAGCGAACCAGGTTGAATCGTTCGCGCGTAATGAAGCGCGCGATCAACTTCGGACAAAAAATTTTCGTGCCCATTTCAGGAGGAGAAGTACGATGAAAGCAAAAGTGTTATTTGCAGTTGCCTTGATTGCCATCGCGTTGGTGGCAGTGGCGTGCGCGCCGGCGGCAACCCCGGTCCCAGCATTCACCCCGCCCGCCGATGCGATTGGCACCGTCAAAATCGGACCCAGTGATCCGATCCACATTGCGTACATGATGGTGACTTCGGGCGCCGATGGCTCACTCGGAATTGATTCGCGCCGCGGCGTCGAAATCGCGATTGACGACAAGGGCGGCAAACTGCTTGACCGCTCGCTCAAACTCGATGGTCAAGATTCCGGTTGTGGCGCAGAACCAGGTCAAGCCGCCGCCGCGAAACTCGCCGCCGATGCGACGATTCTCGCGGTCGTTGGTTCGTCCTGCTCCAGCGAAATCCGCGCGGGTGGTCCTGCGTTGAGCAAAGCCGGTTTCTCGGTCGTGTCCCCATCGAACACCGCGCCGGATCTCACCGATCCCGCGAAACGTTTCGCCGGTTACTTCCGCACCGCGCACAATGACAAGGTGCAAGGCGCGGTTGCCGCGCAATTCGCGCTCAAGCAATTGAAACTGAAAACCGCCGCGACGATCCACGATGGTAGCCCGTACGCGCAAGGTCTCGCCGGCGTGTTCGTTGATGAATTCAAAAAGGGCGGCGGAACGATCACAGCACAAGAAGCCGTCGGTCCCGACGACAAGGATTTCAAACCGGTGTTGACCAAGATCGCGGCTGGCAAACCGGAAATCATCTTCTACCCCATCTTTATCGCCGCGGGCTCATTGATCACCACGCAAGCCAAAACGATCCCGGGTCTCGAAGAGGTCGAATTGATGGCGGCAGACGGCACGTTCTCGCCGGATATGTACAAAGCCGCGGGTAAATCCGCCATCGGGATGTACCAATCTAGCCCGGACTTTTCGGCGTTCGCCGGCGGCTATCCGGACGTTCTCGCCAAGCACCAAAAGAAATACAATGAGAAACCGCTCAGCGCTTTCCACGCGCACGCGTACGCCGCGGCGATGATCATCTTCGCGGCTATTGAAAAAAGTCGCGGTGAAGGGTCCCGATGGTTCGTTGTACATCGGTCGCCAAGCATTGCGCGACGCGATCCAAAAGACGAGTGGGTTCAAGGGCGTAACCGGCACGATCACCTGCGATGCGAACGGCGACTGCGCCGATCCCAAGATCGCGGTGTACAAAGTGACCGAAGACAATGTGAACAAACTCCAGACACCCGACAAGCCGTTCTGGAAACCGTAATCGCTTGTCATTGCGAGGAGTGAAGCGACGAAGCAATCCCCAACCAGTAATACGGAGATTGCTTCGCACAAACCGCTCGCAATGACATTTCGTATGACGATGAGCCGGGCGCGCGCGCCCGGCTCATCCTACACTTGCGCGATGGAGCCATTCAATATGCTCGCAAAAAAACTAAAGCATTTGGAACTGACCGATGTTTTTATTTATCTCCTGGGCTTGGCAATTGTCGCGGTCGTCATCATCGGCTCCATCGCGACCTTGATCCAAGCCAAGTACGCCCTACGCGCGTGGTTCGACCTCGTGCTGTTTGGCGTGACGCTGGGAAGCATCTATGCGTTGATCGCGCTCGGCTATACGCTGGTGTATGGCATTTTGCGAATGATCAACTTTGCCCATTCGGAAGTGTTTATGAGCGGACCCTACATCGCGTATTTCGTCGCCGATGCGATGAGCAAAGCCGGGCTGGTCGAACAGAATCCGCTTTTGACCGTCATTATCATTTTTATTGTCGCGATGCTTTCCTCCACGCTCATCGCGATTTTGGTCGAACGCGTCGCGTATCGTCCGCTTCGCCACGCGCCGCGCCTCGTGCCACTGATCACCGCGATTGGCGCGTCGTTTTTTCTCCAGTACACCTTCTTCCGCTTGTTTGGACCCAATCTCAAGGTGTACCCCGCGATCAACTTGTTTGACGCGAGCATTGCCTTTGGCGATTTCAAAATCACCTACTTGCAAATTTTCGTCATCACCGCCGCTGGGTTGCTGATGCTCGCACTCCATCAATTCGTGCAACGCACCAAGATCGGCAAAGCGATGCGCGCGGTTTCCGAAGATCGCGAGACGGCGGCATTGATGGGCATCAACGTTGACAACACAATCGTAATGACCTTCGCGCTCGGCGGCGCGCTGGCTGGCGCGGCGGGCGTGCTGTACATCCTGGTCTTTAACCAGGTTACCGCCTTCATCGGTTTCGTGCCGGGGATCAAAGCGTTCACCGCCGACGTGTTGGGCGGCATCGGCAACATTCCCGGCGCGATGCTCGGCGGCTTGTTTCTCGGCGTGATCGAATCGCTCGGACCGACCTTGTTTCTCGACGGGCTCGGCATCGCCGCGCCGTATCAGTTAAAAGACGCGATCGCGTTTACGATGCTCGTCCTGGTTTTGATCTTTCGCCCCGCCGGCATTTTGGGCGAGCGGCTGACGGAGAAAAAAGCATGAACCAGCCCAAGTCGTTTTGGAACCCCGCGCTCAAACTCGGCATTATCGGCGGCATTGCTGTTGTGTTTATCGCGCTCCTGGGAATGATCGAAGCATTCGCGACGCGCGATATTATCGCCGACGTGATTGATATGGGACGCGTCCTGGTGTTCATTTCATTTTTCATGACCGGTCATTTCGCGATTGCGCGCAAGTCGGGCGCGGCATCCATCGAAAATGTTCTGCAAGCCGGCGTCGCCGGTCTCGTCAGCGCGGCGTTTCTCGCCGCGTTGATGTGGCTGTTGAGCGCGATGCCAACAATGCGCGCGGTGTTTGTCAACGCGACGCCGGTGTTGCTCAAAACATTATTATTCGGACTCGACATTACGATCGCTTCGATCGGTTTACTCGCGCTCGGCGCGGCAGTCGGCGCGTTGCCGGCGGGGTTGCGCTTCCTCCCCGAATCGCCGCGGCGCGCGTTGATCCGCGCAAGCACCTGGGTCATTCTAGTCGGATTGCTACAGGAGCTACTGGTCGTTACGTTCAAGACTACCGAGTCACTGCAAGGGTTGGCGACTTTGCTCTTTGCGAAAACCGGGCTCTCGATTGCCGGCGCGGTGATTGTGTTTGTCTTAATCGTCGCGTTTGAACTCTGGCGCGACCGCTATGGCAAAACCGTCCGCGTGCGCTATGACCACCTGCCGACGATACAACGCCGCGCGACGAACGGCGTTATACTTTTGAGCCTGCTCGCGATCCTGCTCGCCTTGCCTTCGATCCTGGGATTGTTCTTTAGCGAAGTGCTGGTCCAAGTCGGACTCTACGTGTTGATGGGGCTGGGCTTGAACATTGTCGTCGGCTTTGCCGGCTTGCTCGACCTCGGCTATGTCGCGTTTTTCGCGATTGGCGCGTACACCGTCGGCATCCTCACCTCCACCTCAACGGAAATCGCGTTCGCCGGCGGACTGCCCTTCTGGGTCGGTTTGCCCATCGCGATTGCAATAGCGGCATTTGCCGGGCTCGTTCTCGGTGTGCCGGTGCTCAAAGTGCGCGGCGATTATCTCGCGATTGTTACGCTCGGTTTCGGCGAGATCATCCGTCTGCTCGCACTCTCCGATTTTTTGAAACCGTACTTTGCCGGCGCGCGTGGACTCGAACTGATTCCGAAACCGTTTATCGGATCGTTCGAGCTGGATGGTCCGCAACAGTTGTACTATGTATTGTTGGTCGGATGCGTGATCGTTGCGTTCATCTCGCTCCGGCTAAAAACGTCGCGCGTCGGACGCGCGTGGATGGCAATGCGCGAAGATGAGGATGTCGCGCAAGCGATGGGCATCAACCTGGTCGCGACGAAATTGCTGGCGTTCGCGATGGGCGCATCGTTCGCCGGCATCGGCGGCGCGATCAACGCGAGCAAACTCGCGATCATTTATCCGCACAGCATGAACCTGCTCGTTTCGATCAACGTGCTTGCGCTGATCATCATCGGTGGAATGGGCAGTATTCCCGGCGTGATCGTCGGCGCGCTCGTGCTGGTCGGCTTGCCGGAACTGTTGCGCGAGTTTGCGGATTTTCGATTGCTCGTCTACGGCGCCGTCCTGGTGTTGATGATGCTCGTGCGCCCCGAAGGTCTCTTGCCCGAAGCGCGGCGCGCGCTGGAACTCGAAGAATTTAAGGAAGAAGAAAAGGCAACGAGCGCGGCATAGATAGAAAGAAGGTCAAATGACAATCAATCTCGCGCCCGCGCCCGGCGACGCTACGCGGCTCAAAATGAGTTACGAAGAATTTCTCGCCTGGGCGGACGAGGATGTGCACGCGGAATGGGTCAACGGAGAGGTCACTGTCGAAATGCCAGCAAAAGAAATCCACCAAAACATTGTCGAGTTTTTGCATCACATATTGGATCTCTTTGCACGTTTGCTCAACCTGGGTCGCGTGCACACCGCGCCGTTCGAGATGCGCGTGCTAGCAGATGGTCCCGCGCGCGAACCCGATCTGTTGTTCGTCGCGAATGAAAACCTGGAACGCTTAAACAATGATCGGCTGGTTGGACCGGCGGATTTGATCGTCGAAGTAATTTCCAGCGACAGCGTGTATCGCGATCGCGTGGACAAGTTTGAAGAGTACGAAGCCGGCGGCATCCGCGAATACTGGATCGTGGATCCGCGTCCCGGCAAACAGCGCGCGGATTTTTGGGTGTTGGATGCAAACGGTCGCTATCGCACCGGCGAGATCAAAGACGGCATTTATCGTTCGACCGTGTTGCCCGGCTTTTGGTTGCGCGTCGAATGGTTGATCGTCGAAACTTTGCCCGACCCGCTCGCGACGTTGGCGCAGATCGTCGGCAAAGAAAAAATCATCGCGGCGTTGGGATAAATTCACAAAACAAGTATGGCAATGCAAACCCTCGAGATCGTTCCACCAATCGAAAAATCCGCGCGGCGCAAACATCGGCTCGCACAAATTCCACCACTTGAAACCGGCGATTGTTTGACGCGCCCGGAATTTGAGCGACGCTATACCGCGTACCCCGAAGATAAGAAAGCAGAACTCATTGAAGGAGTCGTCTATGTGGCATCGCCGGTCCATCATACCGGTCACGGCAAACCGCACGGTCTGATCCTGGGTTGGCTCACTACGTTTTGCGCGGCGACGCCGGGTGTTGACTGGAGCGACAACGCGACCGTCCGACTTGATTTTGATAACGAAGTGCAACCCGACGCGCTTTTACGGATCGAGCCAAGCGTTGGGGGACATTCGACAATTGGTGTAAATGACTATATCGAAGGCGCGCCAGAATTGGTGATCGAAATCGCGGCGACGAGCGCAACGATTGATCTCGCCGACAAGATGAAAGCGTATCGGCGCAACGGCGTGCAAGAGTACGCGGTGTGGCAAACGTACGATGAACGCTTCGACTGGTTTCGTTTGAGTGAAGGCGAGTACGTTCCGATCCAAGAAGACGCGGACGGCATAATGAATAGCCAGGTCTTTCCCGGCTTGCGGCTCGCGGTAACGAAATTACTCGATGGCGATCTCGCGGGTGTGTTGGCGGAATTGCAAAATGGATTGGCAAGCGCGGAACACACCGCGTTTGTCGAACAACTAAAACAACCATCTCGATAAATCCACGTTGGGGTTGGAGTTGAACTCCAACCCTAATTTATTTTGTACCGCAAATTTTTAATTTGCGGTGTGGCGCAAATTTTCCAATTTGCGTTACGGAGGAAAAAATGTCCACAAACAATGTTCTGATCGAAGACGCCCTGCCCGCCGTGATCGTTACGATGAATCGCGGCGCGCAACGCAACGCGCTTTCAACCGAGTTGATGCTCGAACTAACGCGCGCGCTCGAAGAGTCAAGCGCACGCGCGGAATGTCGCGTGATTATTTTGCGCGGCGCGGGTCCCGCATTTTCCGCCGGACACGATCTGCGCGAAATGTTGAATCGCACACTTGAACAAGAGCGCGAAATTTTCGATGTGTGTACGCGAATGATGAACACGATTCAGCGCGTTCCGCAACCGGTGATCGCGTCCGTGCATGGCATCGCGACCGCGGCGGGTTGCCAACTCGTCGCGACGTGCGATCTCGCGATCGCGTCCGAGAACGCGAAATTCGCGACGCCCGGCGTCAAGATCGGCTTGTTCTGCTCGACGCCCCAAGTCGCGTTGAGCCGAAACATCGGTCGCAAGCGCGCGCTCGAAATGTTGCTCACCGGCAAAATGATCGACGCGCAGACCGCCGCCGATTGGGGCTTGGTCAATCGCGTCGTCCCCGCCGATCAACTCGACGCGACCGTGCTGGAACTCGCGCAACAAATCGCGGCATCATCGCCGCTCACGTTGAAGATCGGCAAGCACGCGTTTTACCGGCAGATTGATGAAACCCAGGACGCCGCGTACGAATTGATGGCGCAAACGATGGCGGAAAACGCAATGACGTGCGACGCGCAGGAAGGGATGACCGCGTTTGTGGAAAAGCGCGCGCCGGTGTGGAGGGGGAAATGACAACGAATTGTACAGACCCGAAGGGTTTTAAAAACCCTTCGGGTCTTGATCCATCACGGTATTTTTTGCGTTTGGCAATTTTGATGCTATGATTGGTCTAGTCGCCGAACTGGTTTAATTTCATTGCTCGGAGGAGTCGCTTCAATGGGTATCTTTGAAGTTGTGCTGATTGCTTCCGCAATTGCTGGTGGTTATTTTGCCATCGCCGGAATCGTTGCCTTGCGCCGCGCGCAAATCACTTTGCGCCAAGCGAATGAAACCAATCGCGTTGCCGATCAAAAACTGGGCGCGGCTGAAGAAAAATATCGTCAGGAAAGAGAAGCGCGTCTTTCGTCCGAAGACGCGCTTCGCCGCGCCGAAAGCAAATTGCAGGAAGCAGAAGAAATTCGTGAACAGGCGCAAGCAGAAATCAGCGCAATGGTGCGCGTGAAAGAACAAGCCGAACAAGAACGCGACGAGGCGAGAGAACACGCGCGATTAGCCGATGCGCGCATGCAAAGCGCAGAGCAAGCGCGAGTAATTGCAGAGCAGGAACGCGATGCCGCGCTCGCCCGCGCAGAGCAAGCGACTGCAGATCGCGATAGTGCGATTCAGGCGCGACAGATTGCGGAAGGTGAACGCGACGCGGCAATCCACGCGCGCGAGGATGCGATTCGCGCCCAGTCGGACGCAGAATCTGAACGCGACACCGCGATCAATCTTGCGGGGCAGGCAACCCGCGAACGCGACGATACGATCGCGGCGCGAGAAATCGCTGAAGAAAATTTGCAACGCGCGATTCAAGACAAATTCGCGGCGGATGAACGCGCCCGCGAGTTTGAAGAATTTGCGCGCTTGGCAGATGAAGCCACCCACCAGGCAGAGAAGGAACGCGACGCGGCGAAGAATGAAGCGCGTCAGGCGGACGTGCGCGCGCAAAACGCCGAAAAGGCGCGCACACGAGCAGAACAAGAAACCACCACTGCGAAAGAACAAGCGCGGCTTGCCGAAGAACGCACGCGGCATTTTGAAAATGAAACGCGCTTGGCAAACGAACGCGCGGAGAAAGCAGATGAACGCGTTCAACTTGCAGAACGCGAACACGCCGGCGCAAGTGAACACGCGCAACGATTGAGCAAGGAACGCGCCGATGCAATCCAAGCGCGCGACGCGGCAATTGAACGCGCGCAAACCGCAGACCAGGCGCGAGTGAGAGCGGAGCAAGAGCAAACCGATGCAATCCACGCGCGACAGATTGCAGAACGCGAACGCGACGCGGCAATGTACGCGCGCGCAGATGCGATCCGCGCCCAGTCGAACACGGAATCTGAACGCGACACGGCAATCAAACTCGCGGCGCAGACAACCCGCGAACGCGACGAAGCAATTGCGGAGCGCATAATCGCTGAAGCAAATTTGCAACGCGTGATCCAAGACAAACTCGCGGCGGATGAACGCGCACGCGAGTTTGAAGAATTTGCGCGATTGGCAAATGAAAACACACGAAAGGTGGAAGAAGAACGCGACATCGCGCGTGAGCAAGCGCGCGTTGCAAATGAACGTACACAACACACCGAAGAATTGCAGAAGCAAGCCGAAGATGCGCGCGATGTGGCAATCAAAGATCGCGACACCGCGCGTGAGCAAACTCAGCGCGCCGAAGAGTTGCAAAAGCAAGCCGAGCAAGAACGTGATGTGGCAAGAGAGAAAAATCAGGTTTTCAAAGCAACTCAACGCGCAATAAAACGGAAGAAAAAATGTATCGCTCCTGAAAATCGAAAAGGAGCGCGCGGCAAATACAAACACCACCCCATCGTAAAGTTTGCGCCACGCGCGCCTAAACCCGAAATCGTTTGTCAGGACAAGAATCACGAATGGGCACTGGGCATCGAATTGTCAGATGACTTTTTGAATAGTAATGCCGAACCGCAGGTATATCAAGATGATTCGCCTCTGGAGCAAATGAGTGATCTCTGGCTGTTGGGGAAATTGCAAGGCGCGATCAAAGTCCATTCTGCCGAGAAATCTTGGACGACCGTACTTGATGACCGCGAGAATGGTTATTTCATCTTCAAACTGAATGGTTACGATTTGCGTCACGGAACACGTGTAAGCGCAATTTATAAAGGCGCGTACCTGGTTGTTGTACCGGAAGACTGGGATCGCGTGGACGAGAATATTGGCTCTGCTCCCGAAGCCGTCTCAATTGACGGATATCTCGCGCATTATTACGTTATTGATCAAATAACTAAAATCGCATTTCGTACACCCGATGGAAAGCGAATTGAGATCGCGCAAAGCACACTTCAGTTTGACTTGATTGGAAATTGCCTTCCCGACGCGGACGAGGAAAATGGACTTTTATTTGGCGCGACACTTCCACTCATTCGTGCGGCAAACCTGGATACTTGGCATAAGGTCAAAACAATTGTAGTGGGTGAAGAAGGACGCGAACGAAAAAATTGGCAAACCATCAAACTCACTCCAAATAAAACCGAATTAAAAATGGACTTGCCACCCGAAATCGCGCAATGGCAAGCATCATGGTTTTTTGTTTGATTCTACGATGCAAACGATCAACTGATTGAAAGCACCGATTTCCGGTTTGCGCGTGGATTGAGTGAGATCCGAATTGATCAAGCATCAGCATGCCCAGAGGAGAGTGGACATTCAGCGACATCCGTCGAGTTCCATCATTCAGCCGAATGTGTTATTGAGCCACCATCAAGTATTGAAACGGTAATCTCGAACAATATGACTCTTGCCGAAATTCCTCCCACCGCTACGTTCGAGCAAACGAGCCAGTTCAAATCACAATCTTGGTAGCAAGAATTTGGTGGGCAGTTGGAACAGTGAACACAACGCCGGCTGATTCGGAATGGGTTGACCAACCACTTGCGTTGACCCGCGCCGATTTTGACGCAACCTCTGACAAGGTGATGTGGATTCGTTTGCCCAAGCCGCGTTGGACTGGTGCAGTCCAGATTGGATTCGCTCATGAAACTGCGCGATCACTAACACCTCAAGTCACGGAACAAACTGTATGTGAATCGTTGCGTGTGTTTGAGGGTAGCGAGTCGCTTCGGCGAATTGGCGAGTCGCGCTTTATTGTCCAGGTGGAGGGTGCAGATGCGACACTCGCCCGTGTTCGCGTTCAAGCGAAATGCAAGTTCTGTAATTTCGTGGCAGATTCAACGGCAGATATTCAGAGACATATCGAGTCGCAACATTTAAATACAATTTTTTGCCCGTTAGAATATGCCGAGTACATCAAGCGAAATCCGAAGCTTCCAACCCGCATTGGAGTTTGCACTCAACCGTCTTGTACTTTTGTCGCTCACGAGTATCCACCGCAACGTCTGAGTGACATCATGAGTAGCCACACACACGCAGAGAAGCATGCACACACTTCTTACAGAGAGCTGACAAAAATCGAAGACATACGCGCCCAATTTCCAAATCTGATCCCAGATATTCGCAAATGCAAACTGTGCGACTGGGAGAAAGAAAAGCCGTCAAAGGAAGATTTGCTTCGCCATCTGAAAGAAAACCATCCCACTGCTCTCTACAAACTCGATTGAGGAGTCATCCAACATGGACCCTATCACGCTCGCGCGTCAAGTTGAAGACCGCTACCAACGTTATCTCAAGACAATGTTTTATTTTCGCGATCCGGTTTTACGCGAATCGTTCGCGCAAGCACTCGCGGCGGGACATTTGGGCAAGGGACCGTTTCTTGAAGCCACGCCGATTTTCAAAAAAGGTGACACTCCGCGCGCGTTGTTCACGCGCCTGCTTGGTTCTGCGCCAGAACAAGGATTCATCAACGCGTTAGAAGGCGACCGTCCGCTTCACAAACACCAGCATCGCGCGATAGAACGCGTCGCGCAAGGGCACAACGTCATCGTCGCGACTGGCACCGGGAGCGGCAAAACGGAAGCGTTTCTCTATCCGATTCTTTTGCATCTCTACCGCGAACATCAAGCCGGCAAACTTGGCGCGGGTGTGCGCGCGCTCGTGCTTTATCCGATGAACGCGCTCGCGAATGATCAGCGCGATCGGTTGGGCAAGATCAGCAAAAAATTGGAAAGCGCAAACTCGCCATTCAAGTTTACGTTCGGGCAGTACATTGGCGAAACGCCGGAAGGAACAAAAAACGCGCGACTGCGCTCGAGCAATTTTACCGGCGAATTAAAAACGCGCGCCGAAATCCGCGAGACGCCGCCCCACATTCTTCTCACCAACTATTCGATGCTCGAATATCTTTTGATTCGTCCCAACGACAGTTCACTCTTTGACAATGGACAAGCGCGCTGGTGGACGTTTCTCGTGTTGGATGAAGCGCACTTGTATCGCGGCGCGCGCGGCATTGAAATGGGAATGTTGATTCGCCGTTTGAAACAACGTTTGCGCGAAGGTGGTTGCGCGGGCAAATTTCGTTGCATCGCCACGAGCGCGACACTAGTAAGCGAGGAAAAGGACAAACACGCCGTCGCGAAATTCGCGTCCGATTTATTTGGTGAACTTTTTACGGAAGACAATGTGATTCTAGGTGAAACCGATGAAATTCCGGCAATGCCGAATGAGCGCGCGACGCAATTATGCCGGCTGATTACCGGCAATCCTCTGCGCGTGCAAGACATCGCCGACCAGGTTTTCAACGATCTGCCAACCGATCAGCGTTTGCGCGAATTAACCAACCTGGTTCAACAACTGACCCAGACCAAACACGCGACGACGGATTTGCCCACGCTATCGGCGCGTTATCATTTATTTCTGCGTTCGCTCGAAGGCGCGTACATTCAATTCTTGCCGGCAAAAAGAATTTTGCTCGAAAAGAATTTAGCGGATCCATCTGCCGCGCTGTTTGAAATCGCGCTGTGTCGCGAATGTGGTCAGCACTATCTCGTCGCGCAAAAAGGATGCAAGGACGGTCAAGTAGTTGTCGAAGCAAATCGTGATCCGAGTCACGACCAATTCGGCGCGAGCTTTTTGCGTCCAATCGAAAATGCGGAAGATGCGATTGAAGAAGATGGCAATGCGGACACAGACACCCAGCCCAACGAAAAAGAGATCTATCAATTGTGTGTTCGTTGCGGCAAGATCGCGAAAGACAAGCCGCGTTGCGGACACAGCGATTTGCTCCGCGTCGTAAAGGAAGAATCCAACAGCGATGACAAAGCGGATCAAATCAAACGATGCGGTGCGTGTGGGTACAACGCGGCAGGACGCGACCCGGTTCGCGAAATCACGCACGGCACGGATGGTCCACATTCCGTTATTGCGACCACGCTTTACCAAAACCTCGAACCTGGTCGCAAAAAAATTTTGGCATTTGCCGATGGACGCCAAGAAGCCGCGTTCTTTGCGTGGTATCTCGATAAATCGTACCACGATATTCTGAACCGCAATTTATTTTTGCGTATCGCTCGGAGTTTTCAGGATTTTCCAGCGGGCGGAATCGCGCTCGCGGATATTGCCGACCGCGCCATCGAAAAATTTCGTGATTCTTTTGGAGAAACTAGTGATAGTGATCCGACCCGCCGCAAAAACATCTGGCACGCGCTCTACCGTGAATTTTTAACCGACGAGCAACGCATCTCGCTCGAAGGCGTCGGACTAGTTCGTTGGTCAATCGAATTTCCGAAATGGTTTACGGTTCCGCCGATTCTTCGCCAGCCGCCGTGGTCGCTTACCGAACCCCAAGCGCGGGATTTGATTTTGATTTTGCTGAACACAATGCGAACGAGTTATGCCGTCGAACTCAAATGCAAAGGCGATGTTACACTCGGTTGGCAGGACCTCATTTCTGATCGCGCCCAAAAGAGATTTTGCATCGGATCGCCGGCAAAACAAAAAGATGTCGTCAGTTGGAATGGAGCACAGGGTGGTCGCACGCGGTTGCTTGAAAAAATCGCACAAGTGGACAAACTGCAAATTGATCGAACCCTGCGCGAAATCTGGCAAGCGCTCACACCGGAGCAAGATACACCTTTATTGGATCGCATTGACGGAGCGCGCCGTCTAAATCCAAACTGGTGGCGATTGCACTTGATTGGCGAAGCGGCTACGATTTTTGAATGTAGCGTGTGCGGTCAAGTCCAGTCAATTTCCGTGTGCGGAATTTGCGCGCGTCGCGGCTGTCCGGGAAAATTGAATCCCAGGTTACGCCGCGAATTGGAACTCGATCATTACCGCGCGCTGTACGAAGACAACTTGCCGGGTTCGCTCGTTGTCGAAGAACACACCGCGCAACTCGATCACGACAAGGCGCGTGAATTTCAGCAACGCTTCAAAGATAACAAAATCAATGTTCTGAGTTGCTCAACCACGTTCGAGTTGGGTGTTGACCTAGGCGATTTGGACACCGCATTTTTGCGAAACGTTCCGCCCGAAAGTTTCAACTACGCGCAACGCGTCGGGCGTGTTGGACGGCGACTTGGACGACCTGGTTTTGTCGTAACTTTTTGCAAACGCAATTCGCACGACCTGTA
>JACRPR010000121.1:0-6717 GCA_016223105.1 Chloroflexota bacterium
GACGGTGATAATGGCGAATGCGCCGATATTCATAAAGGTGTAGGCCAGCATATAATATAAGATGCTTGTAATGCCGAGCTCTCCAGCCGAGAGAAACGCCACCAGGACGTATCCCGCATGAGCTATGCTGGAATAGGCAAGCATTCTCTTGATATTGTTCTGATAGAGAGCGGTGATGTTACCAACTGTCATGGTGAGAACGGCGAGAACCCAGAGGAGCATGGACCAGTCAGCCCTCAGTGCCGGGAGCGCAACCAGAAGGACTCGCATGAATGCTGCAAAACCTGCTGCTTTCGGACCAACCGACATGAACGCTGTCATAGGTGTCGGCGCGCCTTCGTAAACATCCGGAGTCCACATATGGAAAGGTGCAGCCGCTACTTTGAATGAGAAACCAACTGCCATCATCAGCATACCGACAAGCAACATGGGGTTGGCAAGGACAGAGCCGTTCTGCATGACCTGTTCCGCGATACCTGCAATCCTCGTAGTACCGGTTGAACCATAGGTAAGGGCCATCCCGTAGAGCAGAAAGCCAGTTGAAAATGCACCAAGGAGGAAATATTTGAGGCCCGCCTCGTTTGATTTGACATTGTTCCTGTTGAAGCCTGCAAGGATATACAAAGTAACCGAAAGAACTTCAAGACCGAGGAAGATGGTCATGAGATCGGTTCCGGATGCCATCAGCATCATCCCAACCGTTGCAAACAGGATCAGCGGGTACATTTCACCCCAGTTGCACTCCTCACGCTGCAGATACTGGTCTGTAATCAGTATCGTCAGAAATGCGGAGATCAGAAATATTCCCTTGAAGAAGAGTGCAAAGTTATCCTGAAGTACTGCCCCGTTAAAACCTGCCTGAGGGCTGTTCCATCCGCTTACCACCGAAACAAAGGTGACGATGATACCAATGAGGCTCATGTAGCCCAGGTAGGCCTTCTGCTCGCTCGGAACGAACACGTTGATGAGCAGGAGCACCATGGCTACCACCGAAAGGATCATTTCCGGCATGATAGCGGCAAAGTTGATTGCAGGCATAGCGATCGTTTCCATCTATAAACTCCTCCGGTGGCTTGTCTACTTTTCTTCCGCTGCGGGGGTCACGGTCATCGGCTCTGCATGAGGCATTGCCGGCATCGCAGGCATTGCAGGAACCGAGGCTACCTGCTGCTTCGTTTTGCTGATCAGGATCATTTTATCGATTGCCGGCACCATACGATCAATGAACGGCTTCGGATACAGGCCCATGACAAAGATCATTACTATGAGCGGCACCATGATCACGATCTCTCGTGCATTGAGGTCTTTCAGCACTTGATTCTTGGGATTGCTCAACTCCCCGAACATGACGCGCTGGAACATCCAGAGCATATACACGGCTGAAAGGATGACACCACTTGTAGCAATGACGGTGTACCAGCGAAGGTGACTCTCATAGGCACCGACCAGGACGAGGAACTCGCCGACGAACCCGTTCGTACCGGGAAGACCTATCGATGAGAGGGTGACGATCATGAATACTGTGGCGAAAATCGGCATCTGCTTGGAGAGTCCGCCGAAATCGGTGATTAGCCGTGTGTGCCGGCGTTCGTAAATGAAGCCGACGATAAGGAAGAGTGCGCCAGTGGAAATACCATGGTTGAGCATCTGCAGCATACCGCCGGCAACACCCTGCTGATTCAGAGCAAACACACCGAGCATGACGAAACCGAGGTGGGCTACGGATGAGTAGGCAACGAGTTTCTTGACATCCTCCTGAACCATTGCCACCAGAGCGGCATAGATGATGCCGATCACCGAAAGAGTTGCGATCAGTGGGGTGAACTGCTCGGTTGCCTGCGGGAAGAGCGGCATTGCGAAGCGAACATAACCATACGTACCCATTTTCAGGAGGATGGCTGCCAGGATAACAGAACCTGCTGTCGGTGCTTCGGTATGTGCATCCGGCAACCAGGTGTGGAACGGAAACATCGGCACTTTGATCGCGAACGCGAGTGCGAATGCGGCAAACAAAATTCCTTGCAGAGCAATCGGCACGGGCGTTTTCAAAATGTCGGTGAGCGCGAATGAAAGCGCGCCGCTCGCATCGCGTTGCGCGAAAACCAAAACCAGGATCGCGACCAACATCAAGGTCGAGCCGAGCATTGTGAACAGGATGAATTTGATCGCGGCGTAAATCCGGCGTCCGTGCCCCCAGATGCCGATCAGAAACGCCATCGGGATCAACGTAAATTCCCAAAAGACGTAGAACAGGAATAGATCGAGCGAAACGAAAACGCCGATGATCGCGGACTCGAGCAGTAAAAACAAAACGTGATACTCGCGCACGCGTTCGGTGATGCCGTTCCACGATCCGCCAATCGCGATGATCATGAGAAACGTCGTAAGGACGACGAGCAAAATGCTCAAGCCGTCCACGCCGATGTAATACGAAATGCCAAGTTGCGGAATCCACGCGACGCGCTCGACGAATTGCATGTCGGCGGTCGCGCGAAAAGACGCGAACAGCGCGACGCTGATCGCGAACGTGACGAGCGTGGTGATGAACGCGACCCAGCGTACTACGCGATCATTGGCGCGCGGAACAAAGAGCAGAACGATCGCGCCGATCAATGGAAGTGCAATGAGAAGAGAAAGATAGTTGAACATTCCTTGTCCGTTGATTATTCGTTTGACAATGCCGTATGTCTCAATTAGAATGGCGTCCGTCGGAGGTGATTGAAATGAGTCCCCAACTTCGCAAACTGTCGCGGTTGATAAATGATATGCAAGGTCTCGAAAAAGAATTGCACAAGTACGAACGCAAGTATCGGTTGCGTTCACAAGATTTTTATTGGCTGGTGCAGAGCGGCAAACTTGACCAAAGCCCCGATTATTTAATGTAGCTTGGGGTTTACGAGACGCTACAAGCACGCGAGCAGGAATTTCAAACTCGGTTTGACAGCCCTGCTGTTTGATGTTAAGATGTTGGTGCAAAAAAACCGAAAGGTTTTCCGCCTAGCGAAGAGTCGCCTACTTGTGGCGACCTGTCTGGGACATTCCCAGACTAGCTAGGCGGTTTTTGTGTCTTGGGAAACTCTGCAACAATCACTTGGTCGCGAATCAGATCGAAATACCGATCATTCCCTTTAGTAAATTTTCTAAAAGTTGCCCCGGCGATCAAATCGGCGATCTGAATTAGTGTTTCACTTGACGAACGCTTGGCGACAATCTTTTTGAATCCGCGTTCAATACCGCGCGTTTTGAATAGTCGTCCAAGTTCAAGAAAAAGTTCACCAGAACTATCGTATTCATCAAGAATAAGATTGCGTTTTTTGCGGTAGAGCGGTGGAATTTGCGCGATTGCCTCGCTCAGGAAAAAAGCATAGAGCGTCTTGTTGGGCATCAATCGGTATGGTTCTGCAAGGTCGGCTTTCTTCACCACGAGTACCCAAGCGGTCAAAGGCAATGTGGCGAGAAATTGCAACAACCTTTCTTTTAGGCGTTGGCTCTTTATCTCATGGAACGAGAACTCGCGTCGAACCAAACCACGCGCACGCCTGAATTGTTCTACGCGTGCATAGACTTGATTCGGATCTTCAAAGCCGACCAAGGCCAAAACAAAATACGGCGTTCCACCTTGCGAAAAAGCAAAACTCAGATTCCCCGATTCATCTCCCGCGAAAAGCATTGACATGGTACGATGAAACTCCGCAAATCGAATAATGTACAACTCTAGCGCACCATCAACCACCCAATCACAATCACCGTGCCGATCAGCATCAGCAGTGCGTACACGCGCGCGTAGCCGGTTTGCCAACCGCGCAGTGTGTTGCTCAACGTCGCGGTCGCGCGCCCCAAGCCATTCGCGAATCCGTCAATCCATTGAACATCCACGACTTGCCACAACCACAGCGCGAGTTTGCGACCTGGTTCGACAAAGATCGCGCTGTAGAGTTCGTCCACGTAATATTTATACCACAGCAAATTGTAGATGCCGCTAAATCGTTGCGCGAGATTCACCGGAATTTCCGGACGCGCGAGATACATCCACCACGCGAGTGCGATCCCGATCAAGCCGACCGCGACCGACGCGCCCATCAACATCCACTCGGTTGACGCGGGCAAACGTAAATCGTGCGGATGAAAGACCGGCTCGAAATATGCTTCGAGGAAATTCGGTCCCATCACCTTGGGCATTCCGACAAAACCGCCAATCACCGACAAGACCGCGAGAATCGCGAGCGGCGCGATCATCGTCGCGGGCGATTCGTGCGGACCATGCCATTCGCCGTGACCATGTTCGAGTTTGCCACCCGGTTTCCATCGCGCGGATGTGCGGAACGTGAGGAAGAACGCGCGGAAAATATAGAACGCGGTCAAGCCCGCCGTCATCAAACCAATCACCCACAACGCGATGTGTCCGGATCCAAACGCGCTCGCGAGAATTTCGTCCTTGCTGAAAAAACCGGCGAGAAACGGAAAGCCGGCAATCGCCAACGCGCCTGCGCCAAATGTCGCGTACGTCCACGGCATTTTTTTCGACAAGCCGCCGAGGTGCCGCATATCAATCACGTTGTTCATCGCGTGCATCACACTGCCCGCCGCGAGAAAAAGCAACGCTTTGAAAAACGCGTGTGTCATCAAGTGGAACACGCCCGCGCCATACGCCGCGACGCCGACACCCAGGAACATATAACCGAGTTGCGAAATCGTCGAGTACGCGAGGACGCGTTTCAAATCCGTTTGCACGAGCGCGATCGTCGCCGCGAAAATCGCGGTGAGCGCGCCCGTCCACGCGACGATCTCGGATGAGAGCGGCGCGAGTTCGAACAACACATTCGAGCGCGCGACCATATACACACCGGCAGTAACCATCGTCGCCGCGTGAATCAGCGCGCTGACCGGCGTGGGACCTTCCATCGCGTCCGGCAACCAAACAAAGAGTGGCAACTGCGCGGATTTACCAATCGCGCCGAGGAAAAGCAAAAGCGTGATCGCGGTGATGACCGGCGCGCCGGGTTTGAACAATTCGTGCGCGTGTTCGAACACGGTTTTGAAATCGAGCGTGCCGAACGTCGCGAAAATCAACAGCACGCCAAGCCCAAAACCGAAATCGCCGATGCGCGTCGTAACGAATGCTTTTTTGCCTGCCGCCGCCGCGCTCGGTTTCGTGAACCAAAATGAAATCAAAAGAAACGAACACAAGCCGACGAGTTCCCAGCCGACGTACATCATCAAATAATTGTTGCCGAGAACCAGGATGAGCATCGAGAAGACAAAGAGATTGAGGTACGTGAAAAAGCGTCCGTAATTCTCGTCGTGCTCCATATAGCCCATCGAGTAAACGTGGATGAGAAAACCGACGCCGGTAACAACGAGCAACATCAGCGCGGAAAGTGGATCGAGCAGGAACGCGACATCAATTTTGAAATCGCCGACCGGAATCCACGAGTACAGCGCGACATTGATGACGCGATGATGTTCGTCCGCGCTTTGCATCGCGAAGAACGCGAGAAGCGAAACGATGAACGACGCGCCAACCGCGCCAACCGCAATCGCGCTGACGATCGCGCGCGAAAGTTTGCGCGAAAAAATTGCGTTGATGATCGCGCCCGCGAATGGTAACGCGGGCACGAGCCAGAGGTAGTTGATCAAGTGAAAAGTTCCTTGGTGAATTCGTTACGATTGGGCGTGTAACTATAGCCCAAGTTGGGCGCGGACAACTGCCGCTTTGAGCGTTTTAGATTGTTGACCACGCTCATCGAGCAATTTCATCAATTTTTTATTTTGGCGCGTGAGTTCAATTTCACGATCAAAGTCATCAATTTCGGCTAGAATGAATTCGTACCCATCTGGTGATCGTAGAATCAAACCACCCCGCTTTGCCCTTCTCAGCAACGTCGTTACTGTTTTTGTTCGGGAAGACACGACGACCGTTTTCATAATTCGTACTCCTGCCCGTGAATAAACAAGCGATTTCCAATCTTGTAACCGATGGCTTCGATTTTGACGATCCGCACCGCTTCCTGCACATCATAAAAAACCCTAAATCTAGCAATACGCAATTCCCATTCGGACACACTATTCGGACGCAGTTTTTTGCGATTGCGGGTTGGTACATTCGGTTCATAAACAAGTTGCGCGTCTATTTCATCGAGGACGTATTTTTGTTCAGCCCTGCGGAACGAGTTCAAATCGTTGCGGGCTTCTTGGGTGTACTCGATTTCAAACATCGCGCTCACTCGTTTTCTCTGGAAATTTCATACTTGCAAAAGATTGCCTTGCTTGTCGCGCCCGCGAGTGATAGCGCGGGAACGAGCCAGAGATAGTTGATCAAGTTAGCGGTTCCTCAAATCATTGCTCTTACGGTGCGCGATATACATCGCGGCGATGTCGCACGTAAAGGATCATGATCTGTTTTGCTTGCGTATCAACTTCGTACACAATGCGATAATCTCCCACAACAATTCGGTACAACCGATCAGCGTTTTCCAGTTTGGTTACGCCGTGGGGAAATGGCTCATCGCCCAATTTCTCGATGCGCTTCATCGCGCGCTCGACCACCGACTTGGGTAGGCGGCGGAAATCTTTGTGAACCGATGGTTTGAAATCAACGAGATAGGATGCCATCTTTTTTTAATCGTCGTTTCATTTCTGCAAAACGGATAGGTCGTTCGTTGCGGCGTTCCGCGACCACAGCCAGGTCGTGCAAGTCTTCCATCAATCGCTCGTAGC
>JACRPR010000121.1:6776-27572 GCA_016223105.1 Chloroflexota bacterium
TCGTAGCGTTCGAGCGAAAGAATTACGCTTAATTTTTTTCCTTTGGTATCTACGACGTATTGCTCACGTAACATTTCCATTTTCGCCTACTCTTTCTATCACAGAGACGCGCGCAATTTATTGAATTGAATCGCGCTGACGATTGCGCGGCACGCGGAGCGTGCGCGAAAAGATTGCGTTGATGATCGCGCCCGCGAGTGGTAAAGCGGGCACGCGCCAGAGGTATTGGTCAAGTTGGTGAGTCCTTGATAAATTTGTCCCGATATTCGCCAATAAATTATTTCGGATTGTATGATCAATAATTCTTAACCAATGAGTGTTCGGATTCTTTGAGCGAGTACCTCGGAGAGTTTCATTAATCCCTCACCATTGTTCAGATAAGGGATATAACGCAAGTGGCGTAGATCAAAAGGAATATCGCCGTCGGACTGTGTTATCAGAATTACATCACGACCAAGGGTATGCGCGATACCGATTTCATAAAATACATTCGCGTTCCTGCCTGTGCAATCACAAATGACGATTCGGGATCGGTTAATCAATGAAACGATATCTTGAATTATCGCGTCATTTTTCCAAATGTCATCAACGCGAAGGCAACGAATTCTTAAAGACGCCGCACTACGCTGTAGTGTTGTATAAACCGAATCAAAGCGGCTATCAAAAGGCATCATGACAGAGATGAGATCAGATTCCATAATTTCTGACTCGTCTAACCTGAATACTTTCGGCACTGGCGTACTGCTCAAGCAATGTCGCAATAGCACCTTAAACAGATCGACATCTTTAATTGCCCAGTGCGTTCGTGAGAATTCAAATGCCTCAATGGTCAGTTCTTGAGCCAGCTTTGTCAATACAGTATTTGCTATCGGCGGAAAATTTACATCATGAGCATACTCAATGATTGCTTCTTTTCTCCCAATAGATACACGAGTAATCGTTCCGACATGTGCTTGTTGCGAACCGGCACCAAAAATCTCGCTTACAAAAATTGCTGGCAGTAAAATAATTTTGCTTTGATCGAGAGAGCCACCCGGCATAAATTTTTGCGATATGGAAGTATTGGTATATTCAAAGATTCGATCCATATCCATCGAATCTCTTGCCTGCGTCCATCCGTTACCCTTAACAAGAAGATGAAACATAAAATTGTCCTGATAGATCCATAAGCCGAATAATCGCTGTCGCAATTTCCTGGTATCAGCACCTACCTTCGCGCCGCGATCTGCACAAACATCGGATTAAAGTACGGCACAAGCCAGATGCACCACAGGATCACACTGAACTTGTGAAAGTTCTTGATCCAGCGCGCGTCGTCCCGCCATTGATGCTACTCCGCAGTTACGAGTGTAACGCCACCTGATACTTGCACGTCGCGTCGCCTTTCGCGCGGCAGGCGATTTCTTTCACTTGAAAATCTTCCTCGCCCAAGCCCCACGCGATCACGCCGAAAATAAATCCGGTGGTCGTGTGGCAGACCGGCGCATCGCTCGCCCAGTCCACGCACGCCGCGCAATTCGCGTCATCCCAAACGAAATGATCGCCGTCTTCAGCAATGTGAACGTGCGTGCCCATTTGCGCGCTGTACTCTTTCGAAATTTTTTCGAGCGAGAGTTTCACTTTCAACCGGCGCGGCAGAGGACTGACGAGCAGTTTGACCGCGTTTGCACACGTCGCGTTTTCTTCGATCACGCTTTTCGCGCGCCCGCGTCCGATGCGATTCAAAATCGCGCGCGCGCCGCGTGCGCCGTAAATATCGTACAGCGCGTGATTGACTTGCGCCATATAGCGGAGTTGATGCCCGCCGTGCTCGGTGTTACTCGGCGGATAGTTGTCAATGTACTGCGGCAGATTCGCCGCGCGCAAAATCGGGGACATTCCTTTTTTCCCGACGACATCCTCGACGCCGAGCAGAACCACGCGGAATGCCTTGTTCACGAGTTCGTTATTTGCTGGCACACGTACCTTTCACAACATCGCCAGAAGGGATCAGAGGACGGAGAGGGCAAGAGGGCACGCACCTTCTGCGACTTTTACACCTTCTCCGCCTTCTATTGCCTTCTACGCCTTCTTCCGACTTTTTATTCTGGATTCAGCGTGATGCGATATTTGCACACCGCCGCGCCTTGCGCGCAACATTCAATTTCTTCGATGGTTTCCGTTCCGCCGGTCGCGCGTTGCAAAACGCGATGCAGAAAACCGATCATCGCAAAACAGACCGGCGCAGTATGTTTCCAATCAATGCAGTACGGGCAATGTTGCATCTCGACGAAAAAATGATCCTGGTTTTTGCTCGTCCGCACGACCACGTCGATCTGATCTTGCAACGCGCGCCCCGACCGTTCCAGCACCATCGCGACGCGTTGCTGAATGGGCATCAGTTTCATCGCCGCGCGCGCAAAGATCACCAACGACGCGCTCTCTTCCAAACCGCGACTCGCCTGCGCGCGCCCCACGCGTTGCATAATCGCGCGCGCACCCATCGCGCCGTAAATGTCGAACATTTCCAAAATCACGCGACTAAAGTAACGCAACAAGTAGCCGTTGCGCTCTTCCGTGCTGGGCGGATAGTTGCCGATGTACTGCGCGATCCCGGCGCGCCGCAAGAGCATGGCGGTGCCGTGCGCGCCGATCACGTCATCCAATCCCAGCAGAAACGTGCGGAATGCTTTTGCCGTTGCTTGCGGCTCACTCACGATTTCGCTCAACCCTTCAACTCATTGACCTGGTCAACATCCACCGACGCGCGCGAACGAAAGATCGCGACGATGATCGCGAGCCCGACCGCGACTTCGGCGGCGGCGACGGTCAAAACCAGGAAGACAAAAACTTGCCCGTCGAGATTTTGCAAATAGCGCGAGAACGCGACAAAGACCAGGTTCACCGCATTCAACATCAACTCGACGCTCATAAACATGATGAGCGGATTGCGGCGAATCAACACGCCGACCGCGCCGATGGAAAATAAAACTGCGCTGAGGATTAGGTAATGATTGATCGTCATAGTTTGGAGGTTGGAAGTTGGATGTTAGAGATTGGAGGTTGGAGTAGAGTTTCCACTTTCCAACGTCTAACATCTAATTTCTAATTTCTAATTTCTAGATTTCTTCGCCAACACAATCACACCGACAATCGCGACGAGAAGCAGGAACGATGTGATTTCGAACGGCAGGATAAAATCGGTAAAGAGTAATTCGCCGATCGCTTGCACGTCGCCGACGCGCGCGAGATACGCGGGCGTGTACTTGCCGAGCGTCACCGGCAGAACCGCGCTCGCGCCGATGACGACGAGTTGCGCGACCAGGACGCATCCGAAAATAATCGCGAGTCCGCGTTGCGATTTGAGCGCGCCCGCGCCGCGATCCGTGCCGGGCGAGAGGAGCATAATCACAAAGACGAACAAGATCAAAATCGCGCCGGCGTACACCATCACTTGCGCGGCGGCGATGAACGGCGCGCTCAACAACACGTACAGCGCGGACAGCGACACGAACACGACCGCGAGCGATAGCGCGCTGTGCACCGGGTTTTGCAGTGCGATGACGCCAATCGCCGCGAGAATCGCGGTGATGGCAAAGAGTGAAAAGACAAAAATTTCCATAGATTGGGTCACAGACCCAAAGGGTTTCGGAAACCCTTTGGGTCTTTTTATTTTTTCGCCGCGCGCATCGCGTCGGCGATTTCCTTGCAGTGTTGCGTTTCGTGACTGTAAATGATCACGAGCAAATCTTTTAGTTTGATTTCGCCGTACAGCGGATGCTCGCCGACCAGGTCGAGTTGCGCGGGCGTAACGCTTTCGAGAAACGCCAGCATTTCCGCGCGCGTCGCTTCGAGTTCGACACGCACTTGGGCGAGCGTTTGCTCTTTGCGTTTCGCGACCTGGCGCGCGTTGAACGTATCGTTGTTGTAGCCGTCCGGCAATTTCGGCATTTGCCCTTGCGCGGATCTCTGCGCGATGCCGAACATTCCGCGATTCGCGCCAGCAAGATGCGCGACCTGGTCTTTGATTGACCATTCCGGGTTGACGGTGATTTGCGCGGCTTGGTCTTCCGTCAACGACTCGAGCGCGCGCATCAGGACGGTGTGAACTTCGTTCAGTTTACTCGCGATAGGTTCAAGGTCTTTGAGCATTTGAAAACTTTCTAGCGGACAAATTGGAAATTTGTCCTACTTGCCCAACCACACCAACACCACCGCCGTCACGAAAACATTCGCGAGCGAGAGCGGCAAAAGAAATTTCCAACCAAAGCGCATCAATTGATCGTAGCGAAAACGCGGGAGCGTGCCGCGAATCCACATAAACAGGAAAATGAAAAACATGATTTTGATGAACAGCCAATGCACGCCCGGCAAAATTCCGAACGGACCTTGATAGCCGCCGAGAAACATCGTCGCCGCAATCGCGCTGACGGTGAGCATGTGAATGTACTCTGCCATATAAAACAGCGCGAACTTGAGCGACGAGTACTCGGTCTGATACCCTGCGACCAATTCCGTTTCCGCTTCCGGCAAATCGAACGGCAAGCGATTCGTTTCCGCGAGCATACAAATAAAATAAATGATGAACGCGACCGGCTGAAAAATCACAAACCACCAGCCGCTTTGTTGCTCGACGATTTTTGTGAGCGACAAGGTTTGCGAAATCATCAGCACGCCGACGAGCGACAAGCCGAGCGAAATTTCGTAACTGACCATTTGCGCGGTCGAGCGCAAGCCGCCGAGCAAAGAATATTTATTGTTCGATCCCCACCCGCCCAGCACGATGCCGTACACGCTGAGCGAGCCAATCGCGAGCAAGTACAACACCGCGACGTTAATATCCGCGATTTGAAAATGAATCGTGTAATCACCAATCGTTACCGGGGGATTGAGCGGAATGACCGCCCACGCGAGCAAAGCAGTGCCGACCGCAATCGCGGGCGCGAGGATGTACGCGAGCTTGTCGGCTTGCGCGGGGATGAAATCCTCTTTCATAATCATCTTGACCGCGTCGGCAATCGGTTGCAGGAGCGCGAGGGGACCGACGCGTCCGACGCGATTCGGTCCGATGCGCGATTGAATTTTCGCGATGACGATGCGTTCCATCAACGTCAAGTACGCGAACAAGGTCAACAACGCGATGATGACGACGAGCGATTTCACGAGCGGTTCGATGATGGCGATCATCCACGGATCAAGAGTCACACTGTCCTCAACAATTTGTGCGTCAGTGGCGCGGGCGGCTCGCCCGCATCCAGCCAGCGGACGAGCCGTCCGCGCTACAGATTACGAATTGATCAATCGCGCGACGAGCGCATCCAACTTTTCAAGCGTCAAATCGGATTGATGTTCCGCGCCGTCAATCAACGCGACCGGCGCGTGATCGCATCCGCCAAGACATTCGGCTTCGCGCAAAGTGATTTTGCCATCGGCGGTTGTTTGCCCGGCTTTGCATCCGAGTTTGTGTTCGAGCTGTTCGAGCATTTCATCCGCGCCGCGCAACGCGCACGGCAAATCATTGCAGAAAAAAATCGTGTGCGTGCCGCGCGGCTCGCGCGTGTACATCGTGTAAAACGTCGCGACCGAACTCGCTTCGGTGCGCGACACGCCGATAATTTCTGCGATGTCATCCAACACCGCGTCCGGCAAATGCCCGATCTCTTTTTGCGCGAGATGCAACGCCGGCATCAGCGCGGATCGTTTGTCAGGATATTTCGTTGCAAGTAGTTTGATGTCGTTGATTGTTTTTTCCGAGAGCATTGCCTTCCTCGTCAACAATACCTTCGCCAAAACCTAAACAATCTTTCCACTGACGGAACAGAACACGGACATTCGAAAAAAAATGCGAAAAAAATCCGTGTTCCTTTCCGTCAGTGGAAAATTTCAGGGATACCGGCAATTTGGCGAAGGTATTGCGTCAAACTTCCAATTTCCAATTTCAAACTTTCATCTTCCAAACTCAATCCCAATCGAATCCACCTTTGCGCCAAATGTACACATAGCCAACCAGGAGGATCAAAATAAAAATTCCCATTTCGATCAAGCCGAACAAACCCAGTTGGCGAAAGAGGACAGCCCAGGGGTAAAAGAAAATTATTTCGATATCGAACAAAATGAAGAGAACCGCGGTGAGGAAATACTTGATCGAGACGCGCCGCATCGCGGAACCAAACGGCGGCATTCCCGATTCATACGGTTCGAGTTTCGCGCGCGTGGGGCGGCGCGGACCGGTCAGCCCGGAGAGAATTAAAGCAATCGCCGCGAACGCGGCGACCACCGCGATCATCACGAGGATGGGGAGAAAATCAATTGGCATTGTTGCCCTGTGCGATCAAAGTGTTTTTCTAACTTCGTGAATCATATTACAAATTAGGATGTTTGTCAAAATTTATGCGCGCATTTGTAGCGCGGGCGGCTCGCCCGCAAAATAATCGCGGGCGAGCCGCCCGCGCCACAGCAAGAATTGTTCGTGAACAGATGACAGCGCATCGAAAACATTGTATAATCTTCAACGAGAGATTGCCCAATGCCAACTATTTATCTTGATGCGTGTTGTCTCAATCGTCCATTTGACGATCAATCGCAACCGCGCGTCCATCTAGAATCTGAAGCCATCTTAATCCTTCTTGCCCGCGTGAAAACCAATGAATGGGAATGGTTGAGTAGCACCGTGCTCGATTTGGAAATCAATCAAATCACCGACCCCGCGCGCAAAAACAGGATTAAATTGTTGATGACCGCAGTCCATCGCGTTGTTTTGGTTCAAACGATTGAAGCGCAACGCGGCAAAGAACTATCCGCGATGGACATCCCGGCGATTGATGCCTTGCATATCGCGTGCGCCGAAAGCGGCGGCGCGGATGTACTTCTCACAACTGATGATCGTTTGTTGCGCCAAACGGCGCGCCTTGCAAAGCAATTGCGTGTCCGCGTTGAAAATCCTTTGACGTGGGTGAAGGAGCAGAGTGAAAAATGAACGCTACGCTGATGACGCTTGAACAAATTCGTGTAACCGGTCTCGCGGCATTGCTGGAAAAATTGGGGCCCGCTGGAATGATTCGCTTTTTACAACAGTTTGAAACCGGCTCGGGCGATTATTCCATCGAACGCCATCAATGGATTGATCAATTAGACATAGACACTCTCATCGCTAAACTTCAAGACCAACAATCCAAAACCAATGTGGTTTGAACATTGCTTGACGCGCGCTGGCAACAGCGCGCGTTTTTTTGTTCGCTTGAAATGCCCCATCACCTATGCTATACTCGCATCGGTAATTTTTGCGGAGGAAGAAAATGAGCCGACCAGAATCGCGTCCATCGAACTGGGCATTGCTGATTGTGATTCTCATCATCGCGGGAATGACCGCGTGCGCGTCCGTCGCGTCCAAGCCGACGGTCATCATCACCTCGCCGCCGAGTGGCAGTCAATTTCGCGAGGGCGATGAAATTATGATTCAATCCACCGCGACGGACAATGCAGGCATCGAACGCGTCGAACTCCTTGTAGATGGTGTTGTCGCGCAAACCACGCCCTCGCCGAGCGTGCAGGTTTCGTTTACGCTCGTGCAAATTTGGAAAGCGAGTGAAGGCGCGCACATTCTCAGCGTGCGCGCGTACAACAAAGCCGGCGCGCTGAGCGAACCCGCCGCGATTTCGATCACCGTCGCGCCGAGTATCGCGCAAATCAACACGCCCGCGCCGAGCGCGACCGCATCCGCATTCGCGACGCCGACCCAGGTCGCGACGCCCGGCAGTGACACTTGCACGAACAATGCCGCGTTCGTCGCGGACATTACGATTCCCGATGGAATGGTCATCGCGCCGGGACAACCGTTCACCAAAATTTGGCAATTGAAAAACACGGGCACATGCATTTGGAATAATTATCAACTTGTCTTCATTACCGGTGACGCGATGACGAGCGGCACGGTCGTGAATGTGCAGAGCACCGCGCCCGGCGCGACCGTCAACATTTCCGTGCCGATGACCGCGACGACTGCGAGCGGCACGCGCACCGGGCAATGGCGGATGCGCGCGCCGAATGGCGCCGGCTTTGGCACGACCGTGAATGTTACGATTGCCGTTCCCGGCTCGGTAACGCCGACGCGCACGGCGACGCCAACGTGTGCCGGCACGCCGCTTATCGCGTCGTTCACCGCATCCACCGCGACGATCGCGCCCGGCGCGACGATCAGCATCAGCCCCGGAGCCGCGGTAACTTTGACCTGGGGTTTGGTCAGCAACGCGGAACGCGCGGAAATTGATCAAGGCATCGGCGGCGTCGAGACACCTGGGACGCGCGTCGTCAATCCGATCGCGAACACAACGTACACGCTCACCGCGCAATGCGGCACCGCGTCCGCCGTGCGGCAGGTTACGGTTCGCATCGCGCCGCCCGCGCCCAGCATAACCGCGCCGAGTGACGGAACAATTTTTCGCGTTCTGCCGCGCGTCGCGACCTTCACTTGGAATCCGGTCAGTTTTACCGGCGGCGTTACGTACAACATCGAAATCGAAATGAATACCGGGACGTGGCAACCGCGTCAAACCGCCGCGAGTTTGGGCACGAGTTATACGATGCCCGCGTTTCCCGGCGATAACCAGGGACGCTGGCGCGTGTGGGCAACCAGCATCACTGCCGGCGCGGGCGCGAAAAGCGAATGGCGTATGTTTTCGTTTGACACGCGCGCGAGTCAGTACGCCGCAACCTGGATCAATGATGACACAAGCACGAGCGGCATCACGCGCGTCGTCATCACCGCGGCGAGTCAAACACTCACCGTGCGCGCGTTCGCGAAATGCACAACTGGCGAATGTGATTTGGGCGCGGTGAGTAAAACGCTCGACACCGCGATTGAACCGATTGTGCTCACCGGTTTTACCGGCGGACACACGCTCATAATCACGATGAACAACAATGCCGGCACATCGCTCAAAATTATTCAGACACCGGCAAACGCGACATACTATTTTCACAAGTGAGTTTGGAATCACAACAACTTTGCTAAAGCATAAAGATTTTGTAAGCGTTCAGCCCCATCCGTCATTGCGAGCGGTTTTTGCGAAGCAATCCCCGACTTGGTCGATCCGGACTTGCAACGCGGAGATTGCTTCGTCGCAAAAACCGCTCCTCGCAATGACACCTGAACGGTTACAAGATTTTTTACACTGACGGAAGAGAACACAGATTGCGTTTTTGGAGTCGAGCGTTTACGCGGTGATTCGACCATCCGGTCACCCGCGCAAGCGTCGAATCCAGGTCTCGCGTGAAATCGCGAAGGAGGGATTTCAATGCTCCGCACAATTTTGAAAAGTTGGCGCTGGATTCTCGTTGGCGCGCTAGTATTGACCGCGTGCACGACCGGCGCAAAGCCGACCACGCAAATTGTTTCGCCGCCGAGTGGAAGCGTTTTTCGCGAAGGCGAACAAGTCGCGATTCAATCCTTGTCCACCGATGCGGCTGGCGTTGTGCGCGTCGAACTTGTCATAGATGGCACGATTGTCAAAGTGGATCCGTCGCCGACCGCGCAAGGACAACAAGCGTTTCCGCTGATTCAAACCTGGCAAGCGACGCAAGGCACGCACACGATTATCGTGCGCGCGTACAACGCGTCCGGCGGCACCAGCGAACCGGCGGCGATTTCGATTACGGTCGCGCCAGCAATCGCGGGAGTGCCGTCGCAAACTCCGCCGCCCGTGCCAACCGCGCAACCCGGCGTACCGACCATCGCGCCCGGCGCACCGACACTCGCGCCCACACTCCCGCCCGCAACGCAACCTGCCGGAAATCCAACCATTGCGCCGATTGCCATCATCCCAACTTCAGCGCCGCCGCCGACCGATGCGCCGCCTCCGCCAACCGCCTCCCCGAGTTGTGTCGGGACGCCGAACATCGCGTCGTTCAGCGTCGCGCCAAACCCGATCACCGCCGGACAAACCGCGACACTCAGTTGGGGCGCGGTAACGAACGCGCAAACCGCCGAAATTGATCAAGGCATCGGCGGCGTCGAGACACCCGGTTCGCGCAATGTTTCGCCCGGCGCGACGACGACGTACACGATGATTGCGCGATGCGGCGCGAACACGGCGAGCAAACAAGTTACGCTCACCGTGAATCCGCCCCCGCCCGATGTGCCACCCGCGCCGACCGGTTTCAACGCGAGCGTTACCGGGCAAGCGACCGCGACCGTAACCTTCACCGACAACTCGACGACCGAAGACGGATTCAAAATTTATCGCAGTATTTCCGGCGTTGATCCACAAGTTGGCGCGAGCGCGAGTTTCGGCGGCACCGGCAATCGCGTGGTCAATCTGAGCGGATTGACGTGCAGTGAAAGTTACACGCTGTACGCCAAATCGTACAAAGGAGGATCCGAATCAGCGACGAGCAATTACGCGACCATCGTTACCGATCCGTGCACACCGACGAGCACCGTCGCGCCAAGCCACACCGGTCAAAAGGTAACGGTTACGTGGACGGACAACTCGACGACGCCGGAAGAAACCGGCTTTCGGATTTATTTCGGATCGACACTCAAAAAAGTAGTCGCGAGCCAAGCGGGCACCGGCAACCGCTCGACGGAGATTACCGGTTTGGATTGCGGCACTGCGTACAGCGATATTCGCGTGAGCGCGTACTATGAAGCGCGCGAATCGCCCAAAAGTTCTACGGCGGGCAACGAAACGACAACCGCGTGCCAAGTCAAGGTCGAGTTTACTAAACTCGAAATCAAGAACGACACGGACTTTGACATCGTCATCAACAATCCCGCGCCGATTCCCGATACAACCATCGTCAATCCGGGCGAAATTCGCGTGGCAATGACCGTCGAAGGAACGACACAGTATTATCCATCCAACGTCGGATTCGATTCGATGAAAACCGGCGATAATACGACGTTTAGCCGCGTGTTCAACTTGAATTTGCTTCGCTCAACCACGCTAAACATTTCGGTTCACGCGCAAGACCTTAGCGATGACCCGGACGATATGGGCACATTATCGGTCAATTACAGCGGGGCGAGCAATTTCGGTGCAGGGAATCGGTGGTTGGAAAACGGCAACTATAAAATCCTCTTTACGATTACGCTGACTTCGCCACCGTAATCAACCTTTGCGCCAAAATCCAGGTTTCTGCAAGAAACCTGGATTTTCTTTTAAAAATTCGTCGCGCCGGGTATTGAAATGGAATGGGATGTATGTTATACTCTCGTTCAAGTATCGAGATGAAAATTTGCCGGGAGGTGATGATCAGAACCTCACCCAATTTGATTTGCGCCATCACAGGTCATTCGATGATGTAATGCGCCGGATTTTTTTTGCCGCGCGCATCCGAACCCGAATCCAAAGGAGGACACGATGAGCAAGACACTCGAACTTTTATTGAACTTGGCAACGCCCCTGCTTCTCGCCGCGCCGAAAAAAGCCGCGAAAAAAGCGGTGAAAAAGGTCGCGAAAAAAGCGCCCGCGAAAAAGAAAGCCGCGCCGAAGAAAAAAGCCGCGCCGAAAGCCAAGCCCGCCGCGCCGGTTGCCGCGCCGGAACCAATGCCCGCCTCGGCACCCATGCCGGCTGATGCCCCCAAGCCGTGAGCGAATTGATTCACCCGTTCTTCTCCGGTTTGCTCCAGACCGCGGGCATTCTTTTTATGGCGGCAAGCAAAGCTCAGCCGAAAAAAAGCCGTAAACCGGCGGCAAAAGCGCGCGCGAAAAAACCGGTTCGCGCGCCGGCGCGCAAGCCAATCAAACGCGCGGCGCTCCCGGCAAAGCCGGCAAAACCGGCACGCGTTAAAACGAACACGCGTCCGAGCGCACCGCCGCCAAAAAAGGTCGAAGTAAAACCCGCGCCGCCGGTAAAACCGCAACCAGTGGTCGCAGTGCAACCAAAACCGGTTCCGCCGACGGGACGCGCGATCTTGCTTGCGCCGGAGAATGCTAAATTCACCGACACAATGCACCCGCGCTTTCGCTGGCTCTCGGTCGGCGGCGCGACGCGTTACCAGGTTGAATGGAGCGACAAGCCGGATCTGACGGACAATTACGCGGCGATGTCCGTATCTACCGAAGCCGTTGTGCCGGTCGAAAAACCGCTTCGCATTGGCGGGCTGTACTATTGGCGCGTGCGCGGCGGTAACGAAGCCGGCTGGGGTCCCTGGTCATCCATCGCATCGTTTCGCGTGATGGAAGAAACCGAATAGCATTTGCACCAGACTCGAATCAAGCAATCGCGCGTTCAACTTATCGCGCGATTGCTTTGTTTTTTTGTAACCGTTCAAGTGTCATTGCGAGCAAAGCAAAGCAATCCCCAACCTGATCGCGCCGGGCATCCGACACGGAGATTGCTTCGCAAACACCGCTCGCAACGACACGCGCACGCGTTACCAACTTGGCACACACGTCCGGCAAAAATCAATTGACATTCATTCCGCTTGAGTTTATAATCTTGCCAAATTCGCCGCGCGCGAACTCGCGCGCAAGGAGGTGCGTCACTCGAAAATAATTCCGAAAATGTTTTGAATCATTTCACTTGGACACCCGAATTTTGGAGGAGGAGAAAATGTTTGTACGTTCACGAGCAAAGTTGCTCGTCTCGGTCATCGCGTTGACGTTGTTAGTTTTGATTGTGGTCGCGTGCGCCGCGCCGGCGACGCCACCACCCGCCGCGACCTCTGCGCCGGCGGCAACGAGCGCGCCCGCGCCCGCGGCGACGAAACCCCCAGCCCCAACTTCTGCGCCCACCCAAGCCGCGGGTCCCAAACGCGGCGGCAAAGTAACCTGGGCAGTGTGGCAGTCACCGATCACGCTCAACAATTTGCTCGGCACGCAAACCGTGATGGGCGACATCCTGTCACTGGTGCAAGAAGGCATGTCCGAAGTTGGACCTGACGGTGCCCGTATCCCAGTTCTCGCAAAAGAAATTCCAACCGTGCAGAACGGCGGCGTGAGCGCGGACGGCAAGACGATCACCTGGAAACTCAAGGAAGGGTTGGTGTATTCGGATGGCAAGCCGGTGACCTGCGCCGATTTCCAGTTCACCTTGCAAGCGACTATGACCCCGGGCGTTGGCGTTGTCTCAACGACTGGTTATAGCGACATTGACAAGGTCGAATGTCCCGATCCGAACACTGTCGTCCTCAAATTCAAAAATTTCTACGCGCCATACCTCGCGCTCTTCTCGGAAGACTTGATTCCCAAGCACGCGGCGGGCGATCCCAAAGATATGGCGAAATGGGATTTCAATCGCAAGCCCCTCGGCACGGGTCCGTTCAAGGTTGACGAATGGCAAGCCGATTCGTTCATCACGCTTTCGCGCAATCCGAACTATCGCGAAAAAGACAAACCGTACCTCGATCAAATCGTCGTCCGCATTGTCCCATCGTCCGAAGTCGCGATGCAATTACTCTCCAGCGGCGAAGTGGACATTATGTGGAACAACACCGAAGCCGATTTTCCCCTGCTCGAAAAAATGGCGGGCGTGAAAACTTCCGAACCATTGCAAATCGGCGGCGAGCGGTTGTTCTTGAATATGGCGGAGAACAAAGATCCGTCCGATCCGAAAAAACCGCATCCGATTTTGAGCGATGTCAAAGTGCGCCAAGCGATTGAGTACGGCATCAACAAACAACGCATCATTGAAAAATTGCTCTTTGGCAAAGCGAAACCTGGGACGAACGAAATCAATGCCGGCTTTTTCCAATGCGCGAATTTCAAACCGCGCGGGTTCGATGTCGCGCAAGCCAAAAAACTTTTGGATGAAACGGGCTGGGTTCCCGGCTCGGATGGCATCCGCGTTTCAAAAGGTTCCAAGACCGCGCCCGATGGCACACGCCTGCGTTTGAAATACGCGACGACTTCCGGTAACAAACTGCGCGAAGATTCGCAAGTGCTGATCGTCGAAGATATGAAAGCGATTGGCGTCGAACTCTACATCGAGAACGCACCATCGTCCGTCGTCATCGGCTCGTGGGACGCCGGTTCGCCGCGTCGTCACGGCAACTTTGACATCATCATGTACACGACGAACGCGAGCATTGATCCGCACAGCCAGATGATGAATTTGTTCTACAGCAAAAACATCCCCAGCGAAGCGAACAAGGGCGGCGTGAACTATACCCGCTTCAACGATCCCAAAGTAGATGAATTGCTGGAAAAAGCCGGTTCCGATCCAGACCAAAACAAGCGCCGCGATCTGTACTGCCAAGTTGTAGCGATGGGACAGGAAACCACGAATATGATCTACCTGTACCAACGTCTCAAGATTGACTCGTACCGCGACCGCTTGCTCGGTTGGGTCCCGAACGCGTGGGACAGTCCCGCGTGGAACGCGGAACTCTGGTCGCTCAAGTAGTTGGATAGTGTGATAGTGCAATAGTGCGATAGTTGTCTCACACCAGGGACAACTATCGCACTAACGAACTATCACACTATTGCACTAATCTATATGACCCAGTATATTCTTCGCCGCATTATCCAAGCGATTCCGCTTTTGCTCGTGATCAGTTTCTCCGTGTTCCTGTTGATGAATCTGATCCCGGGCGGACCGCTCGCGGCGTACGAAAACAATCCGAACATTACGCCGGAAGATTTGGCGCGCCTCAAAACCGAACTCGGTTTAGACGCGCCGATTCACGTTCGTTATTGGAACTGGCTCACCGCGGTCGTGCGCGGCGACTGGGGCATTTCGCAAATCACCCGGCGTCCCGCGCTGACCGAGATCGCGGAGAAATTGCCAAACACCTTGTATCTTTCGCTCATCGCGTTTTTCTTCGCGCTAATCATCTCGCTTCCCATCGGCATCATTTCCGCGACGCGGCAATACTCCTGGTTCGATCATTTCGCGACGACGGTAGCGTTCATCGGACAATCCATGCCCGTGTTTTGGTTTGGACTCGTCCTCATTATTATTTTTAACGCGACGCTCAAACATCCGAACGGCGGACCATTTTTGCCCGGCGGTGGAATGTTCACGATTGGCGCGGATTTTTCGCTCGATGATCGGCTCTCGCATTTGATTCTGCCCGCGAGCGTGTTGACGTTTTTTTCGCTCGGCACGCACATTCGTTATATGCGCGCCGGAATGTTGGACGTGCTTCACCAGGATTACATTCGCACCGCGTACGCCAAAGGTCAACACGAGCGCGCGGTGTTGCTCAACCACGCGCTCAAAAATTCCGTCCTGCCGCTCGTAACGATCATCGGTCTCGAAATTCCCGGCTTGTTCGCCGGCGCGGTCATCACCGAAACGATTTTTTCATGGCCGGGAATGGGGCGTCTGTTTTTCAACTCGATTGAACGCGGCGATTACGCGGTGATGATGGGAATTTTGATGATGAGCGCGACGCTGATCGTCGCGTTCGGTCTCATCACCGATATTGTGTACGCGTTCCTCGATCCGCGCATCCGATTTGATTAGTGCGATAGTGCGATAGCAAGTTCGGCAACTATCGCACTAACGCACTATCGCACTATCGCACTATCGAACTATCGAACTATTATGGCTCAAGCCCAACCTCTCTCACCCGCAATTTCAACCGACTGGTCGTCGCGCATTCGTCCGCAAGAATCAATGCGCGCAATGGTCTGGCGGCGTTTTCGCAAACACAAACCCGCGCTCATCGGTTTGATCGTGATCGCGACATTCATCGCCTTGTGCATCGCCGTTCCGCTCATCACGAATTACGATCCCGGCAAAACCCATCTCGACATTATGCGCGAAGCGCCGACCGCCGCGCACATCTTCGGCACGGACGAATTGGGGCGCGATATGTTCGTGCGTTTGTGGGACGGCGGACGCATTTCGATTTTGATCGGCGTCGCGACGATGTTGATCGCGATCACGATTGGCACACTGATCGGAGCGATTGCCGGGTTTTACGGCGGCAACATTGACAACATTCTGATGCGGTTCACCGATTTTATGCTTTCGATTCCGCAATTATTTCTGTTGTTGATTTTCGCGCAGTTGCTTCGCTCAACAAATAATCCGGCAATCTCCGGCGGACCGATGCCGATCATTCTCATCATCGGCGTCCTGGTGTGGCCCCCCGTCGCGCGTTTGGTGCGCGGACAATTCCTCTCGCTCAAAGCGAAAGAGTTTGTCGAAGCCGCGAAAATGTCCGGCGCGCGCAATTTCCGGATCATCCTGCGTCACGTTTTGCCGAACGCCGCGAGTCCGATCATCGTCGCCGCGACTCTGCGCGTCGGCGCGGCGATCATCACTGAATCCACGCTCAGTTTTCTCGGCTTTGGCGTGCAACCGCCGACCGCGACCTGGGGCAATATGCTCAAGAACGCGCAAGCGCAAATGACCTACGCGCCGTGGACGGCGATCTTTCCCGGGCTCGCGATTTTGTTCACGGTGCTATCGCTCAACTACATCGGCGACGGTTTGCGCGACGCGCTCGATCCGCATCACGTTGAGTAAAGGGCGGAAGAGGGCATAAGAGGGCGGAGAGGGCAAATAGGGCGAAGAGGGCACTAACCCCCATCTTCGCCTTCTTATGCCCTCTCTGCCTTCTTATGCCCTCTGATCCTCTATATTACTTCTGGAGTTACAATGAACTGGCAATCAATCGCTCACGAAACGACGACACTCTTGCAAGACCTGATTCGTTTTGACACGACGAATCCGCCCGGCAACGAAACGCCGTGCGTCGAATTCATCGCGCGTTTGCTCAAACACGATGGAATCGAATCCCAGGTTTTTGAATCCGCGCCGGGACGCGGCAACCTGGTCGCGCGCTTAAAAGGCGATGGCACATTGCCGCCGGTAATGTTGATGGGGCACGTTGACGTTGTGCCGGCCGAAGCGGACAAGTGGCAACGCGCGCCCTTCTCCGGCGATCTCGTTGACGGAATTATTTGGGGACGCGGCGCGACCGATATGAAACAAATGGTCGCGATGGAGTTGATGACATTTCTTTTGCTCAAGCGCGCGAATGTTCAACTCAAACGCGATGTGATTTTGATGGTGAACGCGGACGAAGAAACCGGCGGGCGAATGGGCGCGGCGTGGATGGTTGAAAATCATCCCGATTTGATTCGCGCCGAGTACGCGATCAACGAAGGTGGACCAACAAGCATCGTACTGGATGGTCAAGTGTTTTACGTTTGCTCGACCGCCGAAAAAGGTTCCGCGCGATTTACGATTCGCACGCGCGGACAACCTGGTCACGCGTCGCTTCCGCATAAAGACAATTCGATTTTGCCGCTCGCGCGCGCGCTGACGCAATTGATCGAAACGCCTCTGCCGATTCGCGTGACGAAATCCGCGCGCGCGCATATCGAAGCATTGGCGAACGGCGTGGACGGCGATGTGCGCGCGAATTTGCTTGCGCTATTCGATCCGGCGAAACACGATCACGCGGTCGCCGCGTTGCCGGTGCCCGATGTGCAAAAACGCCGGCTGTCCGCGAATCTTCGCAACACCGCGACGCCGACCATCTTGAAAGCCGGGTCGAAGATCAACGTGATTCCCGGCGAAGCCGAAGCGCAAATTGATTGTCGCGTTCTGCCCGGCGTCACGCTCGAAGCGCTCGAACCGGAATTGCGCGCGATCATCGGCAATGACATCGAAATCGAATTTGCGCCTTTCTCGCCCGCGATTGAATCCGATCCCGACTCGCCGCTCTTTGAAACGATCGCGCGCGTGATCGCGGAACACGAACGCGGCGCGACGTTGATCCCAGGTCTCATCACCGGCGGCACGGATGCAAAGAGCGTTACGAAACTGGGAACAAAAGTTTTGGGCTTTGTGCCGATGCGTTACGAAGGTGCGGTAATGACCGGTCTCGCGCATAATCATAACGAGCGCGTGAGCGTGGCGAATTTGGAATTCGGGACGCGCGTGTTGTGGGATGTGGTGGAGAAATTTTGTAGTAAAACGTAAAGCGTAAAACGTGATGCGTGATGCGTGAAAACGGAACACGCATCACGCATCACGCATCACGAATTACGAATTACGAATTACGAATTACGAATTTATCACCCCGGAGAATTTTGAAAAATGGATATGGTCTCTACCGACAAACAACTCATCGCCGACGCGTGGACCTCGCGCGAGCTGTACGCGAATCTCGAAGCGTTGTGCGATTTCGGCAGTCGCTTTGCCGGGTCGCCGAGCGAAGCGCAAGCGCGCGATTTCATTCGCGAGAAATTTCATCAGTACGGACTCGCGCACATCAACCTCGATCCGTTCGGATACCTGGGTTGGTGGCGCGGCACTTGTTCACTGCAAATTGTCGCGCCAACGCCGCGCGCGTTCGACGCGATCTCGCTCGTGTATTCGCCTTCGACACCGGCGGGTGGACTGCGCGCGCAAATCGTTGATGTCGGAATGGGCACCGAAAAAGAATATGCCGCACAACGCGCGCACATCGCCGGAAAAATTGTATTGTGCTCAAGCGCGAATCCCGAAGAAGGTCGCGCGCCGCATCGGCGCGAAAAGTACGGCTGGGCAGTGGACGCCGGCGCGGTCGGTTTCATTTACGCGCGCCATTTGCCGGGCGGTTTGCCGGAAACCGGATCGTTGCGCGCCGGACGACTCGGCGAAATCCCAGCAATCGCGATTTCTTTTGAAAGCGGATTCGCGCTCAAGCGATTGATTCAAAAAGGCGAAACGATTGCGACGCTCGAAGCGCAAAACGAATCGCGCCCCACCACCGCGTATCACGTCGTCGGCGAAGTGAAGGGCGCAACCGATGAGACGATCATCGTCGGCGCGCATTACGACGGACACGACATTTCGCAAGGTGCGAACGACGATGCGACCGGCGTTTGCCTTGTGCTTGAACTCGCGCGCTTGTTCGCGCCATTCAAGGGGCAACTGCGCCGCACGATTCGTTTCATCGCGTTCGCGTGCGAAGAACTTGGCGTCCTGGGTTCGACGATGTACGCGCAGAAATATCGCGACGAAATGTCGCGCATCGCGTTTATGCTGAATCTCGATAGCGGCGTGGGCGATGGCGCGAAAGGATTCACGTTCAGCGGGCTTGATGATGTCGAAACATTTTTGAAAAACGTCGCGCGCGAAACGCGTTATGCTCTGCGACTGCGCGAAAAAATCGAAACCGCGTCCGATCATTTTCCGTTTTTCATGGAAGGCGTGCCCGCTGTGATGATGCTCGCGAAACCGGGCGACCGCGCGCTGGGACGCGGCTTTAGTCACACCGCGATGGACACGCTCGACAAAGTGAACGAGCGCGATCTGCACGAGTGCGCGATGGTCGCCGCGCGCGTGGTGTTGCGCGTCGCGCAGAGCGAAACGCTCCCACACCATCGCGCGCCGGACGAAATTCGCGACCTTCTCATCGCGCAAGGTTTGGAAGAAGGATTACGCGCGCAGGGCAAATGGAAGTTTGAGTAGAAGAGGAAAATCTGATGCCGCGCAAACAACGCGTGTTGAAAGAAACGCAACCAAAAATAAATCAAATCATCGCGGGGGACTGCCTCAGCGAACTGGTCTACATTCCTGATGGCTTTGTAGACCTGGTTCTTTTCTCGCCGCCTTATGATGGCGTGCCAACCTATCGAAAGGTTTGGTGAAAAAATTTGTCAACTAACAATCGGTTCCTCTGCCACACCTAATTCTCCACAAATGGGACAATGATCTTGGCTGACCGATTCATCATAACTTTCGTAAAAGTGGTCTATTTCTTCGCGGGTTATCCCGCGGACAAGGTTAACAATGTTGCCATGATTTTCGCATTGATCATTTTCGCAAACAATGGGTATTTCTAGTGCGCTGTTTTGCGCCATAGATCGGTCTCCTTATCATAAATTATAGCACCGGCACTTTTCAAATACGACTGTGCATTTCTAACCTGATGTTTCCATAATTTTCCGAAATGCCTTCCATCTATAATCCGATCAAGCGTATCATCACACAAATCAGGATGAATATCCTTCACAAGCAAATGTAATTCTTCCGTTGGCATAGATTTTTGAGACAGCAGGTAAAGTATGGTTCCCGAAAATATCGAGTTTATACTTTTTTGATTCACTCGTACGCGTATCAGATTGTCTTCTGTTGTTCTTTCCAACTTGCGAGACTCTAAGCGTATTTTTTGCGTAATTGTCTCTTGTTCGACCCGAATGGTTTTTCTAATATTTTCTACTTGTGCCTGAATTTCCTTAAGCTGATCTGGGGTGACATTTGCGCCCAAATTTTTATATTGATTTATATCGTCTCGGATTTTTTGAACAACGGTAGTATCTTCGATTCTTACTCCGTATTCAAGATTCCTCGTCGCCCCGCCATCAGTGAAATTGGCAGATGCGACTATTGCACAGGACTTGTCAGATACGTAAACTTTTGCATGAATTCTTGGCAAGTACGTAACAAAAACATTCTGGTGATTTTCAAACAAATATTGCAAAGCCGAGAGGTCTGTTGCTCCTTGAACCAGTGTTCGTAAAGAAATATCCGTTAAAATATTAATCTGGACATTTTGGGGAGATTTCTTTTCAGCGATTGCTCGCACCAACATCTTCATAGGCCCAAATGTTATGTACGGAGAGCAAATTAAGCAATCTGACGTGATGCTATTGGCAAATTCATCGAAAGCCAGTTTGAATGGGGAGCGGATTAAATCTAGCATTTCAGTTCCTCTTGCTGTAGAATATTATCGTATAAATTCGTAACTGCTCAGAGCGTGTTTGGAAAATCAGGGTGATGCGATTTAAACGGCTGGTTTCGCTAAACGTCTGACCATCAGGCGAATCATCGCAGTGTACACAAACGCCTCGCTGGTCTCCGTCAGGGCTTCGTAGTCCTTGCTCAAACGCCGACAGTGACTCAACCATCCGAAGGTGCGTTCGA
>JACRPR010000076.1:0-22924 GCA_016223105.1 Chloroflexota bacterium
GTAACACAAAAAAAATCTCAAGCCCATCACTCTTGGCTTGAGATTAGAAGGATATTTGGAACTATTCGCGGTCAGCGACGAACTAGGTCTTGGGCGAGTTGGTCTGCCGCGCCATGCGCGCGGCGTCGTGCCGGCTAACGACTTGAAGTTTTTGAAGCACGGCGCGCACATGCGCTTTAACCGTGTACAAACTGATCGTCAATGCCTGCGCGATTTCGCGATCGCTCGCACCGCGCGCGATCAGCGCGAGAACTTCGCGCTCGCGCGGCGTGAGCAGTTCGGTCCCCTTGATTTCCTCGGACGCCAACGCGACGCCCGACGATGCCAGACGCCGAAACTCTTCGATGATACGCGACGCGAGCGACGGGCTGATCGCCGGTTCGCCGTTCTGCGCGGCGCGTAACATTTCGATCAATTGTTGGGCGCGGATCGTTTTCAGCAAGTAACCTTGCGCGCCACTCTTGATCGCTTCGAATAATTTCTCGTCCTCATCGCGCACCGTCAGTACGATGATGTTCGTTTGCGGTAATTCTTGTTTGATCAAGCGCGTCGCTTGAATCCCATCCGTGCCCGGCATTGTGATGTCCATCAAGATCACATCCGGTTTGAGCTTGCGCGCCATCACGAGCGCTTCGAGTCCGTCGCTGGCTTCACCGACAACTTGAATGTCCGGCTGTTGCTTGAGCAAACCGACGATACCTTCGCGAAAGAGCGCGTGATCGTCAACGACCATCACTCGCATTCGAGTTCTCCTTTGGCAGTTGCCATTCGACGCGCACATGCGCGCCGCGCAGTGGCGCGGATTCGACGCGCAGAGTTCCGCCGATGCTCGCCGCGCGCGCTTTCATCACACTCAAACCGAAATGCTTGCGTTCATCCGGCGGCGCAACGCTCGGATCAAAGCCGATGCCATCGTCGGTGATCCACAACTCGCCGTGACCGTTTTGCGTTTGGAAACCAATCGTCGCGTGTTGCGCGCGCCCGTGTCGTTCCGCGTTCGCCAACGCTTCGCGCGCGATACGAACGAGATGAACGGATTTATCCGCGGCGAGCCAGAACGGTTCCGCGCCGGTTTCAAGCGTAACGATCATTGCCGAGTCGCGCATAAATTCATTTGCCATTTCACTCAGCGCGGTTTGCAAAGCCAGGGGCGGTTCGGGGAGGTCGTGTAAATTCGCGATGGATTGACGCAGTTCCTGCGCGGCGCGATCCAGCACATCGCGTTGCGCGGCAAGTTGCGCCGCGATTTCCGGCATCCCGCGCGCGCCCGCTTGCGCTTCCAGCACGTCCATTTTCAAATAAAGATAACCCAGGGTTTGGAGCAATCCATCGTGCAATTCGACGCCGATCCGCTCGCGCTCTTGCAAGGACGCGACGCGCTGAGTTTGCTCGCGCACTTGATACATCAAACGCAAACTATCTACCGCGATGCCGATCTGTTGACCGATGGACGTGAGCAGGGCGATTTCTTCCGGCGTGAAGGTTCGCAGGGCGCGCGTCAACATATCCAGCACGCCGATCACGCGCGCACGCACTTTGATCGGCGCCGCGACGATACTGCGAATACCGTCCTGAATCGCGACGGCATGAACCATCTGCGGCACTTGGGTAATATCTTCGAGCGCGATGATTTGCCCCGTGCTTGCCGCGCGCCCGGTAATGCTGTTCTCGCCGCGCAAGATTCGCACTTCGCGTTGCATTCGCTCGGACATGCCGTGCGAGACGGTGAGGTGCAAATCGCCGGAGGTTTCGTCAATCAACCACAAGCCGCCGGTCTCAACGCCGATCACTTCCAGCGATTGATCGAGCGCGGTGCGCGCGACTGTTTCGAGTTCGAGCGAGCGGCTCGCCGTGGCGATAACCTGGGACAGCGCGGCAAGTTGTTGCGTGCGCGTTGAGACATGGGTTTCAAGTTCGCGCGTAAAACGATTGGTCTGTTCGCGCGATTGGCGCAGATTGACGCGCATCGTTTCAAAACTGCGCGCGAGTTCGCGGAACTCGCCTTCCCCATCCAACGCGACCGCGGTTTCGAAATCACCCTCCGCGATCCGCCGCGCGATCCGATCGAGCGATTCGACCGGCGCGACAATCGTCTGTTGCGTGAACCACAACCCGATCATCAGAAACGCGATCGTGCTAAGAAAAAGCGCGGCGAACATTCCGCGCACCATGCCGGCATTGCTTTCGCGGCGCAGTTGAATGACGCGCGCGGCATCGTCGAACGCGCGCGTGATGTCCGCGTCCGCGTGTGATGATTGCGCGACGGTCGTCAACCGTTCGAGCGATTCGGCAATCGTTTGTTCATCCGGTCGCTCGAATAAGAGCGCGCGCGCGGAATTGGATAACCGCGTTGGGGAGGGATCCGCGTTCCACGCGGCACGCATCTGCGCGAGCGCGGACAGACGCGCATCGTCGCGCGCAACCGCATCACTAATTTGGAATGTAATGAAAACGGTCGCGCTAATCAGCAAGAACAAGCCGGCAAAAAAAATGAGACTGGCGCGCAGGCGAATGCCGGTCTCGGCGAAAAATCCTTTGCGTGAATCCACCTTCGGCTCCTGACTTACTCGACCCGATTGCTACTGTAGCACAGCGCGACGATGTACGCAACTTGAGGATGAGTGTGCGGCAAGGGGCAGAGCATTTACTCCACTGACGGAAGAGAACACGGACAAATCATTTGGAAATTCAAAAAATGCCCGTGTTCTTTTTTGTCTGTGGTGAAGAGAATTTGGGCGAAGGTATGATCTTTACATCGCGATCTAAAATCGCGCGCCCTCGAAATTTTTCTAGCGCGCCAACAACGCGATGAACGCGGCGTACATCAGCAGTTGATAAATCGCAGAAAAGATCGCGCCGAGGAGCGCGTTCGAAAATGCAAGTTCGAACCACGCTTTGGTCAGTTGAATCACCCAGTAACATCCAAGCGCGAGCGCGGGCGCGAGCGCGAGCAGAAACACGAACAAGGGCGCGCCCGCGATCACGAGCGCGGTGAACGCGAACGCGATGATCCAACGCGGCAATTGGGTCAACGGATACACGCGCCACGCGTCGTCAAATTCCATCCGCCGGGTAGATTCCATCGGAATCGCGGCGAGAAAAAGCGCGGCGAGTGGAAATTCAAAAAACGCGAACAGCGGCAAGGTCAACGCACCCCAGGGCATTTGCCAATGAATCAGCGCGGCAATCGCGAGCGGCAATGCCAGCGATGCCGACGCGGACGCGGCTTGCCACGCGGCATCGCGCCGGGTCAACGGGATCACGTACAACGAAACCGTGTCCGCAATCGCCGCGCGCGGCGCGAAAATCATTTTCAACAACCAGGACGGTCCGTCCTCGTGAAAGCGCGCGGCAAAATCTTTTTCGCCGAGTTGCGTTTTCATCCGCGCGACAATCGTCGCGATGATTTGATCGAACCCGGCAAGATCGGAGGTGAGCCAAAATCCGCCGCCGAACCATTTGCCGAAGATCAAACTCGCGAGAAAATTTTGCAGGGGTAAACCGGGCGCGGCATCCACCCACACGATAAAGCGACCGTTCGTTTTGAATTCAATCGAATAGAGCGCGCGGATTTTAGCGTACTCGATGAACCGCTTGCCGAGCCAGGTTTCAAACAGAATGCCTTTGCCCCACAGCGAAACCTGGGGCGTGAGAAACACGAGCGCGCGCGCGGCGATCAGCGCGACGAACAAGCCGAGATGCGCGGTGAGCAACACCGCGAGCGGGTTTTGTTGAGGATCGAGAAACGCGAGGTACGGGAGATTGAACGGAACCAGGACGAGCGCGTACAGCGCGCGCATCCACGCGAGCGCGTATTCGCCGAGATTCAAGACGAGCAGAGTGATCCAGATCGCCAGCACAACGCGTCGCAAACGCGACGGATATTGCAAACCGGCGATGCTGGCTTGCGTTTGAGTGGACATGCGCCACCTATTCTGTGGTATAATCCGACTCGTCTTCGCTGACGGTAACTAGTTGTGGCGCAGAATCGTCGCGCCCCTCCAACACAATTTCACCGAACACCGCATCTTGCCGCGCGCTAATTTGGCGGCGTTTGATCATTTCTAACACGGCGAGAAAAGTTACAATGACTTCGACGCGCGTCGTCGCTTCATCGAGCAAGCGGCTGAAATAAATCGCGATGCGTCGCGCGGTTTGCGCGAGAATGCTCTGAATTTTTTGATCAATCGAAACCGCGAGCGGCACTTGAAGCGTGCCTTGCGGCATCGCCGGGCGAATCTTGAGCGCGCGTTGCAACGCGCGCGTGAGATCATCGGTCGAAACGCCTTCGAGCGGCACGGGACGCGGTTGCAATTTCGGCGGCGGCGCCATTCGCGGAAATGTGCGTAGCCCTTTGCGTTCGCGTTCGCGCAACTGCGCGGCGACTTGCTTGAACATTTTATACTCGCGCAATTGTCGCGCGAGCGCTTCGCCCGGATCTTCTTCCGCGTCTGGCGCAGTCGTTTCCGGTTGCGGCAGAAGCAAACGCGATTTGATCAAAATCAATTTTGCCGCGATGATCAAATAATCCGCGAGCGCGGAAAGTTCAACCGCGCCGGGCGCGCTGATGATTTCGAGAAACTGATCGGCGACCGCCGCGAGCGACACGCGCGTAATGTCGAGTTCGCGATGTTCGATCAGATGCAAGAGCAGGTCGAGCGGACCCTCAAATTCGGGAAGACGGAAGGAATGCATTTCAGATTTCAAATTTCAGATTTCAGATTGGTTAATCTAAAATTTGAAATCTGAAATCTGAAATCATTATACTTGGATTCAACGATGACGCAAGACGCCTTGATTCGATTTGAAAATGTAACGCGCGTGTACACGATGGGACAGCGCAAATTGTTCGCCCTGCGCGAGGTGTCGCTCGATGTCCGCGCGGGCGAATTTGTCGCGATTGTCGGACCGTCCGGCAGTGGCAAATCCACGTTGTTGAATTTGATCAGCGGGATTGACAAGCCGGACACCGGGCGCGTGTGGGTGGATGCGCGCGAGGTCAGCGCGATGGGCGAGAACGCGCTCGCGAAATGGCGCGGCGAAAAAATCGGCATCGTGTTTCAATTTTTCCAACTGTTGCCCACATTGACCGCCCTCGAAAATGTAATGTTGCCGATGGAACTGCGCGATACGTTCAGCAATCATCGCCGCGAACGCGCGCAAACCGCGCTCGAACAAGTGGGGCTCGCGGAACGCGCGACGCAACTGCCCTCCGAATTATCCGGCGGCGAACAACAACGCGTCGCGCTCGCGCGCGCGCTCGCGAACGATCCCCCGATTTTGCTCGCGGACGAACCGACCGGCAATCTCGACACCGCGACCGGCGCGCGCGTCGTCGAATTGCTCGGCGAATTAAATCGCGCCGGGAAAACCATCGTCCTGGTTACGCACGAAGAAACGCTCGCGCGCGCGGCATCGCGCATCGTGCATGTGCGCGATGGACGCATCGAGGAGCCAGAATGAATTTTTCAAATCGCGCGCTCGCGCTGATTATAACTGTTTTGTTGATCTGTTGTTGTTTCACCGGCGCGGTATGGGCAGTCGTCCTGGTTTCGCTTCCCGATTCGCCGATCAGCATCGGCGCATTTTTGCCGACGAACACTGCGACGCGCACGCCAACCGCGACACTCACGCCGACTCTGCCGCGCCCAACCGAAACGCGCACGCCCGCGCCGACGAACACGCGCGTCATTCCGCTCGGTCCCACGCTCGCGCCGACGCGCACGCCGACCGGCGCGCGCACATCCTTGCCCACGCGTCCCGCGCCAACGCTCGGATCAAATCCGTACGCGATCATCGTCGCGACGCCGACCGCGCCGGCGATGACCAATCCATTGGTGGATTTCAACAGCACGTTCAAAGTGGTAACGTATACCGTGACCGGCAAAACGACGAACGAATTATCGCGCTCGCTCGACGCGCAAGCGATCAGCGATCCGCACGAACCGCGCAGTAAATATTACGCGCTGACCGAATGGTACGTCGGAGCGAGTTGGACGTGGAAGCCGACGACGCGCGGTTGCGAATTGGATCGCTCAAGTATTTCGGTCACGATTACGATGACTCTGCCTGCGCTCACCGCGCGACAAGGCGTCGCGTCGGACGCGTTGACGAAATGGGATCCGTTTATCGCGAATACGATCACGCACGAAAAAGGTCACGTTACGCGCGCGTTGGATGGCGCGCGCAATTATCAACGCGAACTTGGCAACCTCGCGCCGCTCGGCGAGTGCAGTGGAATGAACGCGCGGATGAACGATCTGTTCAAACGCTCTCTCGATCAAATTGATCGGATCAATGTGCAGTACGACGATGAAACCGATCACGGCATCACGCAAGGCGCGGTGTTTCCGTGATCGTAGAGACGTTGCGTGCAACGTCTCTACCGAACCAGGAGAATTATGCTTCTCGCACCGATTGGATTCAATATCGTGTATCGAATGATCGCGCTGATCATCGCGCTCACGGTTCACGAAGCGAGCCACGCGCTCGTCGCGTACTGGCTCGGCGACACGAATGACAAAAACAAAAAACGGATTTCGCTCAACCCGCTCGCGCATCTCGATCCGCTTGGAACGCTGATGTTGTTTTTTGTTGGAATGGGTTGGGGCAAGCCGGTGATGATTGACGCGGAAAAACTCAAACCGAATTTCAAAATCGGAATGGCGCTCGTCGCGGCGGCGGGACCGCTTTCAAATTTTTTGCTCGCGGCAATTTTCGCGATCATCATTCGCCTAAAAATTTTTCCGCTCGTCGCGGACATTCGCATCCCGCTTCCGTTTATGCCGTCCGGTTATCAAGCCGTTTATTTTGGATTTGGTCCACTGCTTCAATGGCTCGTGTGGCTCAACCTGGGTCTCGCGATTTTTAATTTGATTCCGATCAACCCGCTCGACGGCTCGCGTTTGTGGCAAGTGATTTTGCCGACGGAGTGGTATCTGCGAATCGCGCGCGTCGAATTACTCGGACTCGGATTGATTCTCGGAATTTTTCTCTCCGATGTTTTTCTCGGCACCGGTTTCCTCGCGCCGTTACTCGCGCCGATGCTCGCCGCGTGGCAATTGTTTACCGGAATGAGTGCGCCGTCGCTGTAAATCGTGAATCCACTTTTTGCGCTCTGGGCAATCGGACTCGGCACTGCGCTTTCGTTGATGGGCGACGCGACCTTGTACGCGGTTCTGCCCACACACTCGAACGACGCCGGCATCGCGCTCGCGATGGTCGGCGTCATTCTTAGCGCGAATCGTTTTATCCGCCTCGCAACGAATGGACCCGCGGGCTGGCTGTACGATCGCTGGGATCGCCGGAAAATTTTTATCGCGTCATTGTGGATCGGCGTCGCCTCCACCGCGATCTGCGCGGCGACGGTCGGACTCGCGCCGCTTGTGATCGCGCGCTTGTTGTGGGGCTTGGCGTGGTCGGGCATCTGGGTCGGCGGCAACGCGATTGTTTTGCAAGTCGCGCCCGAAGCGGAACGCGGACGCTGGGTCGGCATTTACCAGGTCTGGTTTTTCGGCGGCTCGTCGCTCGGCTCGCTCGTCGGCGGAATGTTGACCGACGCGGTCGGCTATCGCGATGCGTTATGGATCGGCGCGGGAATTTCCGCGCTCGGCGCAATTGCCGCGATGCTGGGAATGCCGCGCGCCCAGGGGCAACCCGGCGCGCGCGCGCCGCACAGCGATTCACTGCGCGGAATTTTTACATTGTCGTCGCGAATGTGGGCGACGATTATCGCGCACGGGATCAATCGGCTCGTCGTCGCGGGCGTCGTTTCCGCGACGATGGGTTTGGTCGTGCAAGAAAATTTTTCCGCGTTGCCCGCCGGCATCGCGAGCATCACCGGCGGATTGCTTGCCGCGCGCACATTGATCGGTTTGATCGGCGCGCCGCTCGCGGGCGCGCGATCGGATCGCATCGGCAGTCGTTGGGGCTTGCTCGCGTTCGCACTCGCGCTCGGCGCGCTGGGGATCGGTTTATTCGGCGCGCCAAATATCGCGATTTTTATCGGCGGGATGATCGCGGGTTCGCTCGCGAGCGGCGCGATTCAAACGCTCGTTACCGCGCTCGTCGGCGATTTATCGGAGCGCGCGCAGTACGGCAAAAATATGGGCGTCCTGCACACCGCCGGCGATCTCGGTTCCGCGATTGGTCCGCTCGTCGCATACGCGATCTTGCCGTTCACCGGTTTGCCCGCGATTTTTATCGCGTGCGCGGCGATGATGCTGGGCATCGCGCTGTGGGCGTTTGTCATTTCGAGCGAAGCGAGAAATCCCCGATGATGCAAATGAGATTTCTCGCTTCGCTCGAAATGACAAGGTAAACAAATTTGTAAATTTATCCGGCGCGGTTATAATGCGAAAAATTTTTCAAGGATGATGCAATGTTAAAATCACACACTTGCGGCGAATTGCGCAAAGAACAGATTGGGCAAACCGTTACGCTCGCGGGCTGGGCGCATCGCCGCCGCGATCACGGCGGATTGATTTTCATTGATCTGCGCGACCGACCGGTTTGGTTTAACGCAAATCGTGTTCAATCCAAACGTCTCGCCCGACGCGCACAAAATCGCGACCGATGTGCGTCCCGAATTTGTGTTGCGCGTCGTCGGTATTGTCGAGGCGCGTCCGGCAGGACAGGAAAATCCGAATCTCGGCACCGGCGATATCGAAGTCCTGGTTCAGCGCGCGGAAATTTTGAACGAATCGAAATTGCCGCCGTTTCAAATCGCGGTCGAAGAAAATGTGGACGAGGCATTGCGACTCAAATATCGTTTTCTTGATTTGCGCCACGAACGCTTGCAGAAAAATATCCTCCTGCGCCATCGCGCGATCAAATTTATGCGCGATTATCTTGACGCGCGCGGCTTTGTCGAAATCGAAACGCCGATTCTGATCAAAAGCACGCCCGAAGGCGCGCGCGATTACGTCGTGCCGAGCCGCGTCAAACCGGGCACGTTTTACGCTCTGCCGCAATCGCCGCAACAACTCAAACAGTTGTTGATGGTTGCCGGGTTTGATCGCTATTACCAAGTCGCGCGCTGTTTTCGCGATGAAGATTTGCGCGCGGATCGCCAACCGGAATTTACGCAACTCGATCTCGAAATGGCGTTCGTCGAGCAGGACGATGTGTTGAGTTTGGTCGAGGGTTGTTTCACCGAACTCGTCAAAACGGTTACGCCGCACAAAAAAATGATTTCGCCGTTCCCGCGTCTCACGTTTGCGGAAGCGATGGACCTGTACGGTTCGGACAAACCGGATTTGCGATTCGGAATGGAACTGACGAACGTCGCGGAGATTGCCGCGCAAACGAATTTCCAGGTGTTCACGTCCGTGTTGCAAAGCGGCGGACAGGTGAAAGGGATTCGCGTCCCAGGTTGCGCGAATTACACGCGCAAACAAATTGACGAGTTGACCGAACTCGCAAAAGCGAAAGGCGCGCGCGGACTCGCGACGATCGCGCTCGCGAGCGATGGCATCAAATCGCCGATCGCAAAATTTTTGAGCGACGCGCAAATGCGCGCGTTGATCGAACAGATGCGCGCGCAAACCGGCGATTTGCTCTTGTTCGTCGCGGATAAAGCGAGCGTCGTCGCGAGCGCGCTCGGCGCGTTGCGGCTCGAACTGGGACGCCGTTTGAATCTCGCAGAAAAAGATGTGCTGGCGTTCGCGTGGGTCATAGATTTTCCGTTGTTCGAGTGGAACGCGGAAACGCAACGCTGGGACGCGACGCATCATCTTTTCACCGCGCCGAAACCGGAACACGTCGCACTGCTCGACACCGATCCTGGGAAGGTGTTGGCAGATTGTTACGACCTGGTCTGCAACGGTTTTGAACTCGCGAGCGGAAGCATCCGCATTCATCGCCGCGATGTGCAAGAAAAAATTCTGGAAATTTTGAAATACTCGCGCGAGGATGCGTTCGCGCGCTTTGGGCATATGCTCACCGCGTTCGAGTACGGCGCGCCGCCGCACGGCGGAATGGCGCCGGGAATTGATCGTTTCGTCGCGTTGTTGTGCGACGAGACAAGTATTCGCGAAGTGATCGCGTTTCCCAAAACCGCGGCGGCAACCGATCTGATGACCGACGCGCCATCCGCCATCGCGCCGGAGCAACTCAAAGAATTGCAGATCGTGATTCGCGAATGAGAACGGCATTGTTGCGCGCCGCGCGAATAACCGACCCGCACGCGTGAAGAAACCAGGTGTCATTTCGATTTGGCGCGCACAAAACCTGCAAAGTGGTTGACACTGCGCGGGGGGGCGTGTATAATTCTGGCAAGATTCCTGCCAAAGGAGGCACCGATGTTTGGTTCGACGATTATCGAAGTCGCGATGGGTTTGATTTTTGTGTACTTTTTGCTGAGTGTCATTTGCACGAACATCAACGATTACGTCGCGCGAATCTTGCGCTGGCGTTCCAAAGATTTGCACGACGGTATTCGGACGTTGCTCAATGATCCAGAGCTCACGAACCAAGTGTGGAATCATGCGCTCGTCCGCAGTATGGGCGGTCCGAAAGCCAAAGACCCGGCGTGGATTCCGCCGAACACGTTCGCGCTCGCGCTCTTTGACGCGCTCGCGCCACCGGCGGGACAACCCTCGGGTCTGCAATCGGTGCGCCAAACTGCGACCGCTTTACCAGACGGCTCAGCGCGCGATGCGATCGTCAGTATGATCGACGCGGCAGATGGCAAAATGGCGGACGCGCGCAAAGGCGTGGAAGAGTGGTTCAACCGCGCGATGGACCAGGTCTCGACGGCATATCGGCAACGGATGCAAGGGTTGGCTCTGCTGGTCGCCGCGCTCGTCACCATCTTGTTCGGCGCGGATACGATCGCGTTGGCGAACACGCTCTATCGCGAACCGGCGTTGCGCGCGGCAGTCGCGGGCGCGGCGCAAAACACGCAAACGACTGTGAGCGGCACGCCCGCGTCGAAACCCTCCGATAATGTGCAAGGCGCGGTCGCGGAAATTTCCAAACTCAATTTGCCGCTGGGGTGGAACGAATTGCCCAAAGACGCAAGCGGGTGGACGCAAAAAATTTTTGGCTTGCTCTTGACCACACTCGCCGCATCGCTCGGCGCGCCGTTCTGGTACGATCTGTTGAAAAATCTCAGCAGTCTGTTTCAACGCAAGGCGTAATTAAAAACTGCGCTCCTCGATTCGAGGAGCGCAGTTTTGTTTCAAATTCTTTTCGTGGGGCGGCTTTTAAGCCGCTCAAGGCGGGCTCGAAAGCCCGCGCCACATTTTTTAGCGTTTCAAAAAATAGGTGTTGCAGGAGAGATCGAGTAATTCCTGTGACATTTTGGGCGGCACATCGCGAAAACGCGCAATGTCCATCAACTCATCCAGTATGTCGCGCGGGTGCACCGCGCGCGGTTTGCGTTTCGGTTTAATGTAATGCTCCATCACCAAATAGCGCAGACCATCTTCCGAGTACTGGATGTTTTTGGTCGCGGCGTGGCGTTTCATAATTTCGCGAAAATCTTCCCACGTCGGATCGGGCACGAAAATTTTATAACGGATGCGCCGCAAGAACGCTTCGTCCACCAGTTGATCGGGATTGAGATTCGTCGAGAAGATGACGAGTGTATCGAACGGCACATCAATTTTGCGCCCGGTCGCCAATGTTAAAAAGTCCACGCGTTTTTCGAGCGGCACGATCCACCGATTGAGCAACGCGTGCGGACTGACGCGTTGGCGTCCGAAATCGTCAATCAAAAAGATGCCGCCGTTCGCTTTCATTTGGTACGGCGCTTCGTAAAATTTCACCGTCGTGTCGTACACCAGGTCGAGCGATTCGAGCATCAACTCACCGCCAACCGCGATCATCGGGCGGCGAATCAACACCCAGCGTTTGTCGTAGCGTTCGCCTTTGCGAACGCCCGGTGCATTTTCATCGCCGTCGAGTTTTTCCGGCACGCTCCGATGATGCAGTTCGTCGTACACTTTGATCACATGGTTGTCTACATTGACCGCATACGGAATCCAGATCGCGCCGGGCAACATCGCGCCGATCGCGTCCGCGATCGTCGTCTTGCCATTGCCGGCTTCACCGAACAAAAACATCGAGCGCCCCGAATTGATCGCGGGACCCAACTGCGCCAAAATTTGTTCGTTCAAAACCAGGTGCGCGAACCCGCGGCGCATTTGCTCTTCGGTGATCGTAAAATCTTTGATCGTCTGCGCCGCGCACATTTTTGTGTACGCTTCGAGCGTCACCGGCGCGGGACCGACGTACTGACTCTGATCCATGGATTCGCGCGCGCGCGAACGCCCTTCATCGGAAATGACGTACTGATACGACGATTCGCCAAAGCCGCCCGAGCCGCGCACTTCGGTCAAATGTTCGCGGCGCAAATACTCGAGCACGCGATCGATGACGCCGGCAAACGGCAGTTTGACCGCCTCGGCGATTTCGTGCCCCATTAAAAATCCGCGCGTATACATCACCTTGAGCACCAGATCGGCGAGGAACGCCAGGTTGATGCCGGTCTCTTCAACGGAACGCGGTTCGGGCTGAGGGGGTAAAGCGGAATATGTGGGCATAACTTCTCCAGTGCAAATTCATCTATTCGCAATGTCACCTTGAGCGAAGCGAAGGGTCTCCGGGCGTGGCAGAGATTCTTCGCTTCGCTCAGAATGACGGTTACGCGGTCTGCGCTTCTTGCCAATCTACGGGATGCTCGCTCTGGGTCAACAGGATCGGTTTGGAGCGATTGCGGATCGTGTCGGCGGTGATCACGCATTTGCGAATATCGCGCCGCGAGGGAATTTCGTACATCACGTCGAGCAAAACGCTTTCGATGATCGTCCGCAAGCCGCGCGCGCCGGTTTTGTAACGCAGGGCTTCCGCCGCCGCGACGCGCAACGCGTCGTCCTGAAACACCAGGGCGACGTTGTCCAACTCGAACAATTTTTGGAATTGTTTGATGATCGAATTTTTCGGCTCGGTGAGAATCTTGACGAACATTGCTTCATCGAGCGGTTCCACGCTGACCATCACCGGCATGCGTCCGACAAATTCCGGGATCAAGCCGAACGCGAGCAAATCATCCGCGGTCGCGAGCCGCAGTAATTCCGCCGAAGTCAGTTCGTGCGCGGCGCGCGCGCGTTCATCTTTGAAGCCGACCGAACGATGATCGCCCTGGCGTTGCAGAATGATTTTTTCCAAGCCCGCGAACGCGCCGCCGCAAATGAACAAAATGTTCGCGGTGTTGAGTTGCAGATATTCCTGGTGCGGATGTTTGCGTCCGGGACGCGGCGGCACATTCGCGACCGTGCCTTCGAGAATTTTCAGCAATGCTTGTTGCACGCCTTCGCCCGACACGTCGCGCGTGATCGAGGGACTGTCGCCGCTCTTGCGCGCGATCTTGTCAATCTCGTCAATGTAAATGATGCCGCGTTCGGCGCGTTTCAAATCGTAATTCGCGTTCACGATCAGCGCGAGCAAAATGTTTTCGACATCTTCGCCGACGTACCCGGCTTCGGTCAGCGTGGTCGCGTCCGCAATCGCGAACGGCACATCGAGGATTTTGGCGAGGGTCTGTGCGAGGAGAGTTTTACCACAACCGGTCGGACCAATCAATAGGATATTCGACTTGCCGAGTTCGATATCATCTTTCGCCGGTTCGCCTTGCACGCGCTTGTAGTGATTGTACACCGCGACCGCCAATACTTTTTTTGCGCGATCTTGTCCGACGACGTATTGATTGAGTCGCTTGTAAATTTCTTTCGGCGGCAAACTCGCTATCGAAAGCGGTTCGCCTTTGGGCGCGCCGGTTTCCGTTTCCAAAATCTCGCGGCACAATTCCACGCAATCGTCGCAAATGAACACCGATTCCGGTCCGGCGATCAGCCGATTGACTTGCTCGGAACTGCGACTGCAAAACGAACAAAATTCTTCGCCGCGCTTGATCAGATTGGGCATGGATCCTCTTTGTGCAAGATGAGAAACCCGTTTCTGAATTAGCAAACGGGTTTCTCGGCGATTGCGTTATTTCTGCTCTTTCGTCTTGGCGCTGATCAACACTTCGTCAATCAAACCGTACGTCACGGCTTCACTGGCATCCATATAATAATTGCGATCCGTGTCGTGGACGATGCGTTCGAGCGGTTGCCCGGTGTTGACCGAGAGCATTTCATTGAGCCGTTCGCGTTCGCGCATAATACGTCGCGCTTCGATTTCAATATCCACGGCTTGACCTTGCGCGCCGCCCCAGGGTTGATGAATGTGAATCGTCGAGTTGGGCAGAGCATAGCGGCGACCTTTCGCGCCGCCGGACAAGAGCACCGTGCCCATACTCGCCGCCAAGCCGACGCAGATCGTCGAGACCGGCGCGCCGACAATGTTCATCGTGTCCAAGATTGCCAAGCCCGCGGTGATCGATCCGCCGGGGCAGTTGATGTACAAGCGAATTTCTTTTTCCGAATCTTCGCGATCCAGGAACAACATTTGCGCGACGACGAGATTGGCGATGTGATCGTCAATCGGCGTGCCGAGAAAAATAATCCGTTCCTTGAGCAGAAGCGAAAAAATATCATAGACGCGTTCGCCGCGTCCGGTATTCTCCACAACCATCGGGATAACGTTGTATGGCGTCGGGATGCTACTCATTTCAAAAATCTCCTTGTAAAATTTCAGATTTCAGATTTCAGATTTTCAATCGGTACCCCTGACCGCGCGCTCGGGTGTCCGAAATTTGAAATTTGAAATCTAAAATCTAAAATCTGAAATGATTATTGTCCTGGGATCAGAATTTGACCGGGCGCGGGTGCGCTGGGTTGCGCGGCGGCGGCTTGCTCACGCGCGCGACGTTCTTCTTCGCGCACCATTTCGGGCGTGACGATTTTGCCGCTCGTCGGATCGCCTTTAATCATCGCGGCGATGCGCTCGATGGTTTTGCGTAACTTGATTTGGAATTCAATGTCGCGGCGCGATTCCGCCGCCGAGAGCGAACGCCGCGTCTGTGCGGCATCGCCGCCGGATTGTTGCGCGTACATCGCGCGCAGATCAATTTCAACGTCCACATCTTTGCGCGACACTTCGATCTTTTCGGCTTCCGCGAGTTCCATCAACGTCAGCAAGCGTTGGACGCGTTTCTCCGCGCGCGGGCGACCTTCCTCACGAAATTCGGCTTCGCTTTTGCCGGCAAGTTCGAGATACTTTTGCCAGGTCAAACCGAGTTGCGCCGCGAGACCTTGCGCGCGCCGCAATTCCTGATCGAGTTCGTCGTCCATCATCGAAGCCGGGAATTGAATTTGCGATGCCGCGACGACCGCATCTACCGCTTCATCCGCAAAGCGATCATTCTCTTCCTGTTCTTTGCGCGTGTACAGATTCGTGCGGATGACGCGTTGTAACTGTTCCAGGTTTTCAAACTGGCTCACCGATTTTGCAAATTCGTCGTTCAATTCCGGCAAGCGCGGTTCTTTAATGTCGCTGACCGTAACCGTGTAGGTCGCGGTTTTTGGATCAGCGCCGGGCGTGGTGTAATTGATCGTACGCGTTTCATTCGCGTTCATTCCCACGAGTTGATCGAGCCACGGAAAAATTCCTTTTTCGGTTTCGAGCGTTACCGGCAAACCTTCGCGATCAATCGGATCGCGTCCCTCAAATCCGCCTTGAAGGTTGAGCGTTACCAGATCGCCCAGTTGCGCCGCGCGTGTAACCGGCGTCATCTCGGCTTGTTCGCGGCGGAGTTGTTCGAGCGTTTCCGTTACTTCGGCGTCGGTTACTTCAACCGGCGCGGGCTTGAGATGGAGCGCGCGATAATCGCCGAGCGTAACGACCGGGCGCGTCGGCACGGTGAATTTCAACACGAGCGGCTCTTTTTGCGCGATGTCGAGTTTGCCCGCGTCGTACGGTTCGATGTTTTCGTCTTTCAACACTTGCTTGTACAGCGTCTGCGCGAGTTGATCAATCGCTTCGTCGCGAATCAAATCTTTGCCGACCGCGCGCTCGACGCGTTCGTACGGCGCTTTGCCGGGACGAAAGCCGGCAATCGGGCGAATGCGCGAAATTTTTTGCGCGGCGGTCTTCATCGCGCCGACAACTTGCGCTTCGTCCACCTCGACGGTAACGATCGCATTGCAATCGGTGGTGCGTTCAGTGGTAACTTTCACTCTGGGTATCCTTCTTCAAACTAAAATCTGAAATCACAAATGGGGACGGGGAGACTTGAACTCCCACGGGTTTAGCCCACATGATCCTAAGTCATGCTCGTCTGCCAATTCCGACACGTCCCCAAACGCGTGGGGCATTTTACCAGAATGGAAAGGATGTGGCAAAGTGGCAAACCGCGCCGGGTTTTCCAAACCCCGCGCGCACGAATTTGTCCGCCCGCCGCGCGGCGGTGGCGCGGCGCAATTCGTGTGTAAAGTAATGCTTGATGATTGTCAAGTGTTACTTGACAGCACTGGCGGAACGTTTTATAATAGCAACGCGACTGAAGCGTAGGAGCAGAAGCATGACCAAGACGCATGACTCTCTGGGCAATCGAATTCAAGCGCGGCGCAAATCCGCCGGGCTGTCGTTGCGCGAACTCGCCGCCAAAACCGATTTGACCGCGTCGTTCATCTCCCAGGTCGAACGATGCCAGACCAATCCTTCGATTGATTCGCTCCGCCGCATCGCCGAAGCCCTCCAAGTTTCGATCCTCTATTTTCTTTCCGATCATACGCGACCCCAGCCGAAAATGCGCGCGCCCAAATCGAAAGCGCTCGCGTACGTGCCGACCGTGCGCGCGCACGCGCGCCCGCAACTCACGCTCCCCGTCTCCGGCGTAACGTACGAATTGCTCACGCCCGATCTCGCGCACAAAATGGAAGCGGTGTGCGGACGGCTCGCGCCTGGCGCGGGCAATGTCGCGCGGCGTTTGCGCGAGCCGACCGAAGAATTTATTTACGTCTTGTCCGGCGCGCTCTGCGTCGGGCTGGATGCCGGCGAACAAATTTTGCGCCCCGGCGATTCGATCTATTTTGCCGGCACAACTCTGCACAAACTCGCGTGCGCGTCGAAAGAAGATGCGGTGTGGATTTCGGTGATCACGCCGCCGGTGTTTTAAACCTCACTACTTGATCCGCGAACCCTGGCACTTGCGTTCCCGCCAGGGCAAGTGTAACGCGAATGGCGCGAATCGAAATAAAAAAATTCGCGATGATTCGCGTAATTCGCGGATCAAAAATGTCTGGTTTCAATCCAATGCAAATTCAATTCACATTAAACGGACAAATTAAATCGCTCGATTGCGCGCCGAACGAAACCTTGTTGAGCGCGTTGCGTCGAATCGGCTGTTGGAGCGTCAAGCACGGTTGCGAAGATGGCGCGTGCGGTGCGTGTACGATTTTGTTCGACGGCAAGCCGGTCGCGAGTTGTGTTGTGCTCGCCGCGCAAGCCGCTGGACATTTTGTCGTTACGCTCGAATCGCTCGCTGGCACAAACGAACTCCATCCGATCCAACAAGCGTTTATCGAAACCGGCGCGATTCAATGCGGCTATTGCACGCCCGCGATGATCCTCGCCGCGAAAAATTTGCTCGACGCGAATCCCGCGCCAACCGAAGCCGATGCGCGCAACGCGTTGAGCGGCGTGTTGTGTCGTTGCACGGGTTACGCAAAACCGGTGCAAGCGATTTTGCGCGCGGCGGAAAAAATTCGAGAGGGAGCAGGGGCGCAGGGGCGCGCGGGAGAAATTGCGTTTTCATTTACCGTGCCACCCCAATCGGATGATTCACCCACGCACCCACTCGCCCACGCGCCCACTCTTTTGAAAACACAATTGCCCACGATGATTGTCGCCGCGACCGAATCGCGCGTGGTCGGAAAATCGGAACCGAAAGTGGACGCGCTCAAACTCGCAAAGGGCAAACCGGTTTTTACCGACGACATCACTTTGCCGGGAATGTTGTACGCCGCTCTGCTCACGAGTCCGCACGCGCACGCGCGCATCAAACACATTGATTCGGTGCGCGCGCGCGCGTTGCCCGGCGTGCGCGCGGTTCTCACGTACGAAAATATCCCGCGCGTAATTTACGCGACCGGGGGACAATCGCACCCGAATCCCAAACCCTGGGATCAGGTTTCGCTCGATTCCAAAGTCCGGAACGTTGGCGATCGCGTCGCGGTCGTCGCCGCGGAATCGCCGGAGATCGCGCAACGCGCGCTTGAGTTGATCGAAGTGGATTACGAAATTCTCCCGGCGATCTTTGATCCGGGCGACGCGATGCGCGACGGCGCGCCAATCATTCACGACGAGCCGGACGCGCTGGGGATCGCGGACGCGGCGCACAATCTCGCGGCGACGGTTCACGCGGTTGTTGGCGAGTTTGAACGCGGACTCGCGGAAGCGGACCGCGTGTTCGAGCGCACGTATCGCGTACACCAGGTTCAGCAAGCCGCAATCGAGCCGCACGTTTGCATCACGTATTGGGACGAGGACGAGCGGCTTGTCGTTCGCACTTCGACCCAGGTTCCGTTTCACGTCCGCCGAATGTTATCGCCGCTTCTGGGCTTGCCGGTCAAACGGATTCGCGTGATCAAACCGCGCGTCGGCGGCGGATTCGGCGGCAAGCAAGAAATGTTGATCGAAGATTTGTGCGCGCATCTCACACTCGCGACGAATCGTCCGGTGCGGTTCGAGTACACACGCGCACTCGAATTTACGAGCGCGCGCTCGCGCCATCCGCAAACGATCACCTATCGCGCCGGCGTGATGAACGATGGCTCATTGCGCGCGCTCGCAATGAACATCGTCGAAGACACCGGCGCGTACGGCACGCACGGATTAACTGTATGCACCGTGTCCGGCTTGCGCGGACTTTCGACATATCGTTGCCCGAATATGTTGCTCGACGCGAAAATTGCGTACACGAACAAGCCGACGCCCGGCGCGTTTCGCGGCTATGGCGCGCCGCAAGCCGAGTTCGCGCTCGAAAGTTTGATGGAAGAAATCGCGCGCGCAATGAATTTCGATCCGATCGGATTTCGTTTGCAGAACGCGGTGCGCGTCGGCGATGGACTCGCACTCGCGGTCGCGCTCGGCGAAGCGCGCGAAGGGTTCGAGCAAAAAATTCAAACGTGCGCTCTGCCGGAATGTGTCGAGCAAGGCGCAGAGGCAATCGGCTGGCGCGGGATTCGACACGGCGATGCGGCGATGCGGCGACGCGGTGAGTTTGCCGAATCGAAAATCGAAAATCGAAAATCGAAAATCAAAACCGGGCAGGGCATGGCAGTCTGCATGCACGGCACGGCAATCGCCGGACTCGATATGGGCGCGGCGAGTATCAAGATGAACGACGACGGCAGTTTCAATATCCTGGTTGGCGCGACCGACCTGGGAACCGGCTCGGACACAGTGCTCGCGCAAATCGCGGCAGAGACGCTGGGTGTGCCAACGGCGGATGTGATTATGTATTCGTCCGATACCGATATGACGCCGTTCGACACCGGCGCGTACGCGTCGTCCACGACATTTATTTCCGGCGGCGCGGTGAAAAAAGCCGCGGACGATGTGCGCGCGCAGATCATCGAACGCGCGGCGAAAATGTTGAACATTAGTCAACAGTCGTCAGTCAACAGTCAACAGTGGAATCTCCTCGACCGGCAAGTGATCGCTCCTGATGGTCGGAGTGTTTCGCTCGCGGAGATCGCTCTGCACAGTTTGCACACGGAAGATCAAAAACAAATTATGGCGAGCGCGTCGCATATGTCGTTCGTGTCGCCGCCGCCGTTCGGCGCGCAATTCGCGGAAGTCGAAGTGGACACCGAGACCGGGCAGATCGTCGTGAAAAAATTGGTGATGGCGGTGGATTGCGGCACGGCGATCAATCCGCAAACCGCGCTTGGACAAATCGAAGGTGGGATGACGCAAGCCCTGGGTTACGCAGTGTGCGAAGAAATGGTGTATCGCGAGGACGGCAGTTTGCTCACGACCGATCTGAACGACTATCACATTTTCCGCGCGGACGAAATGCCGGAGTTGAAAGCGATCCTCGTGCCAACGTACGAACCATCGGGACCCTTCGGCGCGAAAGCGGTCGCGGAAATTCCGATGGACGGTGTCGCGCCCGCGATTGCAAACGCGATTTACGATGCGGTCGGCGTGCGAATTCGCGATCTGCCGATCACGCCGGAAAAAATTTGGCGCGAACTGAAACGTAAAACGTAAAACGTAATTACCACTTACCACTTACCACTTACCATTTACCAAATGCTTTTTCTTGGAGTTGATGCGGGAACGACCGCGCTCAAGGTCGGATTGTTCGACGCGAATGGTTCTGCGCTGACGATTGCATCGGAAGAATACGCGCTCGTTACGCCATCGGCGGACTGGGTTGAGATTGATCCGGAAAATTATTGGCGCGCGCTGACGCGCGCGGTTCACGCGGTCATCGCCGCCGCGCCCGCGCGCGTGAATGAGATTGCCGCGCTCGCGATTTCATCGCAAGGCGAAACCGTGATCGCGGCGGACGAAAACGGGCGCGCGCTTTATCCGGCGATGGTTTGGCTCGACAATCGCGCGCACATCCAAGCCGAAAAAATTTCCGCGCAGTTTAATCCGCGCGAGGTGTACGCCGCGACCGGCAATCCCGAAATCGTTCCGATGTGGACGGCGTGCAAAATTTTGTGGCTCAAGGAAAACGAATCCCAGGTTTTTGCGCGCGCACATAAATTTCTTTTCGTCGCCGATTTTTTATTGCATCGTTTGACCGGGCGATTCGTAACCGACGGCACGCTCGCGTGCAGTTCGCTGTTGTGGGATGCGCGGCGCAATGATTGGTGGGACGCGATGCTCGCGTGCGTTGGAATTTCGCGCGAGCGTCTTGCCGAACCGGTTGCGCCCGGCGCGAGCGTTGGCACATTGACACGCGATGCCGCGAACGAATTGGGATTGCCGCAAAAAATTGTGGTCGTTGCCGGCGGAATGGATCAATCGGCGGGCGCGGTCGGCGCGGGGAACATTCGCCCCGGCATTGTCTCTGAAAGTACCGGCGGCGCACTGACGATTCAAGCGACGATCGCGACGCGCGATCTCGATCCGCATCAAAAAATTCCGGTGAATGTGCACGCGTTGCCCGGCGCGTTTTTCTTCGTCGCGGTCTGTCCGACCGGTGGAATGACCTTGCGCTGGTTTCGCGATCATTTCGCGCAAGAGGAAGCGCGCCGCGCGCGCGAACAAAATCGCGACGCGTATCAATTGTTGGACGAAATCGCGAACACGGTCGAACCCGGTTGCGAAGGGTTGACGATGTTGCCGCACTTGATGGGCGCGTTCAGTCCCGAACACAACGCGCACGCGCGCGGCGTGTTCGCCGGTTTCACTCTGCGCCACACCAAAGCGCATTTCATGCGCGCGATTCTCGAAGCGAGCGCGTTTATGCTCAAACGCAATCTCGACGCGCTACAAGCGTTGGGAATCAGCGCGCCGGAAATTTTTTGCACGGGCGGCGGCGCGCACAGTTCGCTCTGGTTGCAAATCAAAGCCGATGTGCTGAACAAACCAGTCGCGACACTCGCGCACAACGATACCGCGATCCTGGGTAGCGCGATTCTCGCCGCCGTTGCTGTCGGCGCGCACACATCGCTCGCCGACGCGTGCGCGGCGATGGTGCATCGGCATCAACAGATCGAACCGCGCGCGGCAACGCGCGTCGCGTATGCCGACGCGTTCGCGCGGTATTGCGCGCTGTACGATCAGTTGTATGCAAGTAAAGGATGATGATTTTGTTGTCGCACAATTCAAATCCATTTTTGCTCGATGGGCAATGGTTCAAGGGCAACACGCATTGCCACACCACGCTCTCCGATGGCAAACGCGAACCAGGTCACGCCGCGCAATGGTATCGCGCAAACGGTTACGATTTTCTCGCGTTCACCGATCACCACAACACTGCCGCCGCGAGCAAAGCGGCGACAGATGGCTTGCTCGTAATTCCTGGTATCGAGCTCGATGCGATTGATCCAAAAATCGGCGAGTATCATCTCGTCGGTCTCGGTGTGCAAGCGTACGCGCAACCGCGTCAATCCGATTTGCCGCTTCAGCTCGCGATTGATCGCGTGCGCGATTTGAACGGACTCGCGGTGCTCGCGCATCCGCATTGGATGGGTTTGCGCGCGGATGATTTGCTTGACGTTCAAGGTCTGACCGCGCTCGAAGTGTTCAACACAACTTGCGAATTGATTAATGGCAAGGGCTTGTCCGATGTTTTGTGGGACGAGTTGCTCGCCGAAAAAAAACAATTGTGGGGCACGGCGGTGGACGATACGCATTGGGCGGAGCGCGATGATCCCGGCGGCGGCTGGTTGATGGTCAAAGCGCAAGAATGGACGCAAGCCGCGATTCTGCACGCGATTGCGCGCGGGCATTTTTGGACGACGACCGGTCCCGAATTGTACAAAGTTTGGCTGGACGGAAAAACTGTGCGCGTGGAATGTTCGCCGGTAAAAATTATCAATTTCATCGCGCAGGGGCGGCACGGCTCGACCGAACGCGCCGAGCCCACGAGTTTGCTCACGCGCGCGAGTTTTGAACTTACTGGGCAAGAAATTTTTCTGCGCGTTGAAATTATTGATGAGCAAGGTAGACGCGCGTGGAGCAATCCATTTTATCTGTCGTCCCAGGTTTCCCAATAAATTCTACGGAAAAATTGTACGGCGGCTAAATCAAAAATGATGTGATGGGACTCGACGCTTTAGCGGGTTGCCGGTCAAGCGAGCAACCGCGTAAACGCTCGACTCCGTCGTTTACTCATCAACCACAACCAAAATTTGAAAAGGACGCAGGGTTACATTTTTAGATTATGAATCCCAAAAACAAAACTGCACTCGTTACCGGCGGCGCGCGGCGCGTCGGCAAAGCGATTACGCTCGCGCTCGCGCAAGCCGGCGCGAACGTCGTCATCAATTACAACTCGTCGCGCGATGAA
>JACRPR010000076.1:22987-23930 GCA_016223105.1 Chloroflexota bacterium
CGTTGCGTGCCGACATCGGCAACCTCGACAATGTGCGCGCGATGGTGAACGCGGCAGTCGAGCAATTCGGCGCGGTGGATATTCTCGTCAACAGTGCCGCACCGTTTGAGCAAACGCCAATGCCCACCGACGATTTGAGTGACTGGCATCGCATCACGAACATTATCATCAACGGCGCGCTGTACACCGCGAACACGGTCGCGCCAAGGATGCTCCAACGCAAATCGGGTGTCATCATCAACATCACGGATTTGTTCGCGCTGGAGCCGCGTAAAAATTTCGCGGCGCACTCGGTCGGCAAGTCGGCGATGCTCGCGCTGACCCGGCAACTCGCGATTGATTTTGCGCCGAATGTGCGCGTGAACGCGGTCGCGCCCGGTCCGGTTTTGCCACCAGCGGATTATTCGCCCGAACGCATCGCGCAGTCTGCCGCGCACACATTGTTGAATCGCTGGGGCACGCCACAAGACATCGCGGACGCGGTGCTTTACCTGGTGCGCGCCGATTATGTTACGGCGCAAGTCATCGTCGTGGATGGCGGCGAACAATTCGGACGATTCAAATAGAAAATTCAAAATCCCAAAAACCAAATCCCAAATTTCAAATTCCAAAAAATCTGCAAGCGAAAATTAGAAAGGGGGTGATGCGTGCGAGGTGATTTCAAATTTTGCGATTCGCGAAAAATGGTTTACAAATGAGGAGGAGAAAAAATGAAACACCGTTTTCTTTTAATTGCATTGACGCTGGTCGCGTTGCTTGCGCTCGCCGCGTGCGCGACGCCGACGGATGCGCCGAAACCAACGAGCGCGCCCGCGCCGGTCGCGACGACTGCGCCCGCGCAACCGACTGCCGCGCCGAAACCAACCGACGCGCCCAAGCCAACCGTCGCGGCGCAAGCCAGGAATATGGTCTTTTGGACCCAGTTCGACGAAAAGAATATGGA
>JACRPR010000076.1:23974-37588 GCA_016223105.1 Chloroflexota bacterium
TGGACCCAGTTCGACGAAAAGAATATGGATCCCAAAGCCGATTCGGTTGTCGGCAACACGTACCTGCGCGAGGTGATGCCGCAATTCAATAAACAATTCGCGGGCAAGTGGAATTGGGTGAACGTGCAAAAGGACGGGACCAAGATGAACCCCGAATTGATCGCGGCGGTTCAAGCCAAAGGCGATGTGCCCGACCTGTTCCAAATTTCGCTCGACATCAACACGTTCGTCAATAATGGCGCGGCGCAAGATTTGACCGCGTGGGCATCCGCGCAAGCGTGGTACAAAGATTTGGATCCGAGCGCGCTCGCCGCGTGTCAAGCGACCGATGGCAAACTCTACTGCATCCCGGTTTCGATTCGTCCCCAGGTCGTGTACGTGTGGAAAGAACATTTCCCGAACGGCTATCCCAAAACACCGGCAGATTTTCTGACCCAAGCCGCGGCATTGAAAGCGAAAGGCGTTACCGCGCTGACGTACTTTGGCTCGACCTTTGGTGATGGCAACGGCATCACGCGCGGAATGACGACAATCATGTTTTCATTCGGCGGCAAGTACGATGACGGCAAGGGCAAGATGTTGCTCAACACGCCGGAAAATATCGCGGCGATTCAGTTCATGCGCGAAGTGGTCGCGAAGGGTTATGTAACCGAAGCGTCCTACGCGGGCAACTACCAGGAAGAAGAAGCATTCAAAATCGCGACGGCGGCTTCGTTCCCGACCGGCATGAACGCGTACCTTTTCCTGAACACACTCAAAGCGCCGAACGGCAACAGGTACGCGAAGGGCAACCTCAACGATTTTCTCGACGCGCTTGCCGCGGGCGATGCGACGCTCGCGCCATTCCCGGCTCCCGCCGGCAAAACGCCCGGTTGTAATCTCGCCGCGTCCGGTTTGATCATTCCGACCGGCGCAAAGAATGTGGATGGCGCGCGCGAGTTTATCACTTGGTTGATGACGCCGGAACAAAATCCGAATTTCGTGTTGAGCGCAGTCGGCGGTTTCCCCGCGCTCAAGCCGTCGCTCGCGCACGCGAGTTTCCAAACGCCGTACTTTAAGCAAGCCGCGCAGGTGATGGGCGCGAGCGCGTGTCGTCCCTGGTTCGGCACATTGACCAAACCCGCGGTCGCTCAGCCAATCGTGATGAACGCGCTTTACCGGTTGATCAAACAAGACCCGACCGCCGACATTGCCGCCGCATTGATCAAAGCGCAAGACGAATACAACAAGGACATCAAGTAACCATCCCGGTTCGCGATTGAATCGCAACAATGGAGTCGAGCGTTTACGCGGTTTTTGGGTTGACCAGCAACCCGCTAAAGCGTCGAATCCATTTGCATTGTCAGCAAGGTGACAAAATAAATTTGTCACCTTGCTGACCTCTGCGAACGTAGGGCAAACGCTTCGCGCAAATTTGCCATACCTTTGTCCCAGGAAATTTTCTATCGTGAAAACACAAAAACGCGCGCAAAATTTATTACCGCTCTGGTTGATTCTGCCGACGCTCATTATTCTGTTCATCGTCCAGGTTTACCCGGCGATGTACACGGTTTGGCTCAGCACGCAAGAGCGCGGACCGGCGGGCTGGGAATTTGTCGGGCTCGATAATTTCGAACACCTGATCACGCTGAATCAATTCAGCGAGAGCGTCGGGCTGACCGTCGTGTTCCTGGTTTGCCACGTCGTGCTCACGATGGTCGGCGGATTTTTCACCGCGTTTTTATTGAGCCGGAAAATTCGTTTCGCCGGACTTTTTATCACTCTGCTGTTTATTCCCTGGGTGCTGTCCCAGATTATCGTCGGGTTTATGTTTCGATTGATGGTCGCGCCGGACTATGGAATTTTTACCGGCTTTTTGATGGACCCCGCGCGTTTTCCGCCGAATGGATTGTCCGTGTTGACCGCCGTGCCGCCGAAACCCTGGTTCGGCGAATTTCCATTTCCGCCCGCGCCCGCGATGTGGTTGCTCATCCTGGCTTCAACCTGGCGCGCGTTACCGTTCGTTACTCTGCTCATTCTCGCCGCGATCCAAATGGTTCCGGTCGAAGTCATCGAAAGCAGTCGCATTGATGGCGCGAACGGCTGGCAAGTGATTCGTCATATCATCATACCATTGATTTTACCGATGCTCGTCGTCGCGATTTTCAATGTCATTCTGAACGGAATGAACGGCGTCGCGGTGATTTTTAGTTTGACCGGTGGCGGTCCCGGCACGGCGACGCAAATCGTCAGTTATCTACTTTATTCGATTGGTTGGTCGCGCATTCAATTCGGTCGCGCCGCCGCGCTCGCGTTGATTGTCGCGGTCGTGAATTGGTTGCTCATCCTGGGCACGTTGCGTTTTACGCGCGTGCAAGAAGGACACGATAACGGATGAAAAATTTTTTCACAGCACTCTGGCAAAATAAAAATCGCGTGTTGATTTACGGCGCGCTGATCGTGATCGTGATTTTGAATTTACTGCCGATTGCGCTGACCTTGATCGTCTCGTTCAAAACCCAGGACGACATTACGCACATTCCGCCGCAACTTTTTCCGTGCGATACGCCGACGCAGTCATTCGATCCCGGTGCGTGCCGTTGGTCGGTTGAAGGCTACGAACGCGTGTTGATGCCTCAGCCGTCCCCGGATTCGATTTTCGGATTCGAGTTGACCGGCAAAATGGTCGCGACGTACGGCGGCAACACGGTTTTGTATGCGACCGTCGCGTCCCTGTTCGTCGTGTTGCTCGCGGCGACTTCGGGCTATGCGTTTTCGCGTTATCGTTTTCGCGGGCACGGCGCGTTGCTCACCGGCATCATCGCGATTACCGGCGTGCCTCTGCTCACGAATTTGCTCGCGCTCTATCAAATGGGCATCACGATTCGCACGCTCGATTTGCCGTACGATGATCGCGCCTTTATCATTCTGATTTACGTTGGATTCTTTTTGCCGTTGAGCGTGTGGATCGCGAAAGGTTTCTTCGACTCGATTCCGCGCGATTTGGAAGAAGCCGCGATGATTGACGGATGCAGTCCACTCGGCGCGCTCTTTCGTGTGACGATGCCGCTCGCGACGCCGGGGATGATCGCGATTTTTATGCTCACCTTCGTCAACGTGTGGAATGAATTTCTCGCCGGTTATTTGCTCGTCACCAAAAACGCGAACAAGCCCTTGATGTTTGGCTTGTACGATTTTCTCGGACAAAACCTGGTCAATCTTCAAGTCGTCGCCGCCGCGTGCGCGATTATCGCGTTGCCGGTCGTGGTTCTGTTTCTATTTTTCCGGCGCAGTTTTTTTACGGCGATGGTCGAGGGTTCGGTGAAAGGATAGTTTATTTTCCTCAGTTCCTTTAGAGCGTGTTTGGAAATTCGGTGAATTGGCATTCCGCGAGTAAAATCGCGGATCATGAAACGCCAAACCTATCCCACTGATTTATCTGACCAAGAATGGATTCTATTGCAACCGTTTGTTGCCGCACCCGAGTCACGCGGCAGACCACGCACGGTTGATCTGCGAGAAATTCTGAATGCCATTTTCTACATCCTGAAAGCTGGGTGTGCCTGGCGGATGCTCCCACACGATTTCCCGAAATGGCAAACGGTCTACTATTACTTTCGTCTCTGGAAACGCCAGGGCGTGTGGTACCAAATTAACGACGTGTTTCGCCGTCAACTCCGCCAGCAGGATGGACGTGCCGCTGAACCCAGTGCAGCAATCATCGACAGTCAAACCGTGAAGACGACCGAACAAGGTGGTCTCCGTGGCTTCGACGGTGGCAAGTTGATCAACGGGCGGAAACGCCATATTTTGGTGGATACCCTGGGATTGCTCCTCGTGGTCGTTGTACATGCGGCTAACATCCAAGATCGCGATGGAGCCAAATTAGTTTTCCACAAACTCATCGGGCATTTGCCCCGCCTGCAAAAAGTATGGGCGGACGGTGCATACGGTGGTCAATTGCTCACTTGGGTGAAGCAACGCTTCATGTGGGTTCTCGACATCGTCAAACGCGATCCGTTGGTCAAAGGCTTCAAGGTCTTGCCGAAACGCTGGATTGTCGAACGCACCTTCGGATGGTTGAGTCACTGTCGGCGTTTGAGCAAGGACTACGAAGCCCTGACGGAGACCAGCGAGGCGTTTGTGTACACTGCGATGATTCGCCTGATGGTCAGACGTTTAGCGAAACCAGCCGTTTAAATTTTCCAAACACGCTCTTAGGGAAATAAGGGAAATGAGGGAAATCAAGGAAATGATTATAATGCCCCGCCCCATCATCGCCATCACGATTGGCAAACAAAATTACGCGCGAATGTTCAACCAACGCGCGTGGGACGCGCTCGCCGCGTTCGCAGATGTGCTTCATCACCCTGGGAATGATCCCGCGACGAAAAAAGAATTGATCGCGATTTTGGCGAATGCGGATGCGTGTATCACGAGTTGGGATGTCGCGCAAATTGACGCGGACGTGTTGGATGCCGCGCCGCGTTTGCGTGCGCTCGCGCATATGGGCGGAAGCGTCAAACGCTTTGTGAGCGACGCGGTCTGGACGCGCGGAATGCGCGTAACGACTGCCGGTCCCGCGCTCGCGCGCGATGTCGCGGAGACGACGCTCGGTTTGATGATCGTCGGCGCGAAACGTATCGCGCAACTTGGGCAACACATTCGCGATGGCGGCTGGCGCGAATCGAAATGGTTTCCATCGCGCGAACTTCATTCGAGCATTGTCGGCATCATCGGCGCGAGCAACGTTGGGCGCACCGTGATCGAATTGCTCCAGCCGTTCAACGTCAAACAAATTTTGATTTATGATCCGTTCCTATCCGGCGCGGACGCGCGCGCACTCGGCGCGATCAAAGTTGAATTGGACGATTTGCTGAAACAGTCCGCCATCGTTTCGCTCCACGCGCCGGACAAACCGGAAACGCGGCGAATGATCGGCGCGCGCCAACTCGCGTTGATGAAGGACGACGCGATGATCATCAACACCGCGCGCGGCACGTTGATTGACACGTAACCGATCCCGAACCGCCCGCGCTCGATAGCCAGCTACGAACTTTGCCGAACGTAATCGTCACGCCGCACATCGCCGGGTGCATCGAAGATTGTGCGCGGCTGGGCGAGATGGCGGTCGAAGAACTGCGGCGTTTTTTCGCCGGCGAACCGGCGCTGTATCAAATCACGCCGGAAATGTTCGCGCGTATTGCATAATTGGACGCGGATTTTTTCGATCCTTGCACAAACGGAGTCGAGCGTTTACGCGGTTCGCTTCGCGGACCGGATAAACCACCCGCTAAAGCGTCGAATCCAGCAATCGTAAATGCTAGGATGTAGCATGAAAAAAAACATCTTTCAGAAATAAAATGGCAGTTTCATCTAACGTGCTTCACCTCATTCGCGGCACACCGAATCCGGTCGGCGCAAGTAGCGCGGAATTATTTTTACTCGCGGGCGATGCAACCCAGCCAATTGATAAAATTATTTTCGATGTTGAATTGCCCGCGCGCCGAACCGATACGCGCGCGTTTCATTTGCGAATTTTGCACATCAATGATCTGCACGGACGACTCGCGCGCGTGACTGCGTGCGACCACGCGCCAATTTTTTCGCGCATCGTATCGCGCGTGCGCGACGCGCGGCGCGCGGATGACGCGCACACGGCGACATTATTTTTTTCCGCGGGCGACGATCTCACCGGCACTGCGTTTGAAGAATTGTTGGGCAACGACTCCCGCGCGCAATGTTTCAACCCGGCGTACCGATTGTTTTCCGAAGCCGGTGTGGATATTGCGACGCTTGGCAATCACGAATTTGATATCGGCACGCGTTTGCTCGCGGAGGCGATTCGCAACGACGCGCGCTTTCCAATCGTATGCGCGAATCTCACGCATTGCGCGCGGCTCAACGATGTGGTTTTTCCGGCGGCGATCCTCGTCGTGAAAAACATCCGCGTTGGCATCATCGGTCTCGCGACAACCGCCGAAGTGTTGCATCGCGACGATCCCGATTTTTGCATCGTGCCGCCCATCGCGATCGCGCAAAATCTTTTGCCGGCGATGCGCCCGCTGTGCGATGTCGTGATCGTGCTGTCGCACCTCGGCTATTCGCTTGCAACACCGACCGCGATCACGCGCGACGCGGGCGATGTTGAACTCGCGCAAAATTTACCGGCGGGCGCGTGCGATGTGATTATCGGCGCGCACACGCACACAGCGCTCAATGCGTGTGGACTCGACGCGCGCAACGTCGTCAACGACATTGTAATCGCGCAAGCCGGCGCGTTCGGCGAGTGGCTCGGCGAAGTTGACCTGGTTTTGAATCCGCGCGCAACCATCGCGCATGTGGCGTTGCACGCGGTCAATGAATTGCCGGCGGACGACGTGTTCGAGCGCGATCACGTTCAGCCCATCGCGAACCAGGTCGAGCAATTGCTCGCGGAAGAATTGGGATGCGTCGAAGATGTTGATCTGCGCGCGCCAGGCACTGCCGACGAATCGCCGCTCGCGAATTTCGTCGCGGACGCGATTGCCGAACGTTGTCGGCGCGCCGGTTTCGCGGTGGATTTCGCGATGATTGACGAAACCACCATCGCGTGCGATCTGGAGAGCGGCGTGATCACGTTCGAGGATTGGTTTGCAGTGATGCCGCATGCGGACGTGATTCGATTGTATCAAATGCGCGGCGATCAACTGCAAAAATTTCTCGACGATAACGCGCGCCGCGCCGCGCGCAACGAACCCGGTTTTGTGCGGTTCAGTCGCGAACTGCGCTACGCGATTGATCGCGATGGCGCGCGCGATGTGCGCGTGAACGATATCGCGCTCGATCCATTGCGCGAGAAAATTTTTCTCGTCGCGTGTTCGAGTTTCGCGCGCCAACGCGACACGACCAGCCCGGTGCGCGTAACCGATCTGCACTGGCAGGACACGCCTCTGCGGATTCGCGATGAATTGCGCGCGCACATTCGCGCGCACGGCGGCATTACCGCGCGGCGCGACGAGCGCGTAAAATTTTTGTAGCGCAAATTTCCAATTTGCGTTACGTTCGGAGAAAACAATGAATCGCAGATTGCATCACATTTTTCGCGACGACGGGCGCGCGCTCATCGTCGCGATGGATCACGGCTTGCTCGATGGTCCGAAAAAAGGATTGGAACACCCGGAAGAAACGCTTGCGAATGTGATCGCCGGCGGCGCGGACGCGATCCTCACCTCGTTCGGCATCGCGCGTCATTTCGCGCGCGATCTCGCGCAGGTCGGTTTGATCGTGCGCGCGGACGGCGGCGCGACCGGCTTGAGCAAAACGCCGGGACCGGGATCGTTGATCGTGAGCGTCGAGCAAGCGTTGAGCGTGGACGCGGATGCGATTGCGGTGAGCGCGTTCCCAGGATCGCCGCAAGAGCAAGCATCGCTCGAACATCTCGCGCGCGCAATTGAATCCGCGCGCAAATGGAACCTGGGTGTGATGGCGGAAATGGTGCCGGGCGGATTCGACAGCGCGCCGGAATTTCGCACGATCCAAAACATCGCGCTCGCCGCGCGCGTCGGCGCGGAGATGGGCGCGGATTTTATCAAATGTCCGTACGCGCCGGATATGGAAAACGTGACCAAAACCTGTTTTGTGCCGGTTGTGATTCTCGGCGGCGCGAAACGCGGCGCGGAAACTGAAATGCTTGCGGAGATCAAACGCGCGGTGGATGAAGGCGTCGCCGGCGTCGCGATTGGGCGCAACATTTGGCAAGCCGAAAATCCGGCGGCGATGACGCGCGCGGTTGCGGCGATTTTGCATGAGAATGCGACGGCGGAACAAGCGACCAAGTTGTTAAAATCGTAATTCGTAATTCGTAATTCGCAATTCGGAGTTAGTATGCCTCACCAACCACTCGCGATTTATTTGCAGGACAAACATTCGATCCGCGACGAATTTGAATTTGCGCGCTATGCCGAGCAACGCGGGTTCGACGCGATCTGGCAAGCGGACACGCGGCTCGCGCGCGATTGCATTTCGATGATGGGCGCGCTCGCGGCGATCACCGCGCGCGTAAAAATCGGGAGCGGTGTGCTACCGTTTTGGCCCCGCAATGTCGCGACGCTCGCCGCGACGTACTCGACGTTGTGGGAAATGTCCGGCGGGCGCGTCATTTGCGGACTCGGCGCGTGGTGGGAACCGATTACATCGAAGGTCGGGATCAAACGGCACAAGCCATTGCAAGCGACGCGCGAATTTGTTACGGTGCTGAAAAAATTATTCGCGCGCGAGGTCGTTACCTGGGATTCCGAATTTATCCATCTCGACCAGGTCGAACTCGACATCATTCACGGCGACACACGCGCGCGCGATATTCCGATCTACATCGGCGCGACCGGCGACAAGATGCTTGAACTGACCGGCGAAATTGCGGACGGCGTCGTGTTGAATTATATGGTCTCGCCCGCGTACGTTCGCAAAGCGGTTGACCTGGTGCGCGTCGGCGCGGAACGCGCGGGACGCGATTTCAACAAATTAGATCGCCCCGAACTGATCGTTGTCTCGATGGACACAAATCGCGCCGCCGCACTCGATCTCTCTCGCGAACTGCTCGTGCAATACCTGGGACAAGAGCCGCACATTATGAAAGCGAGCGGCGTGAGCCAGGATCTGCGCGATCAAGTTCACGCGGTTTTGGGCTGGCCCACGACAAAAGAAAAAGTTCAACAAGCGATGCACCTCGTGCCCGACGAACTCGTGCAACTCGTTACCGCGTCCGGCACGCCGTATGAATGTGTGGACAAGGTGAAAGAGTACATCGCCGCCGGTTGCACCTGCCCGATTATGTACTCGCTTCACGACGACGCGCGAAAAATGATTGATGTGTTTGCCGAAGCGTTTCCGCGAGGGTAATTGGTAATTACCATTTACTTTTCCCAAAATGCACCCCACTCTTTTTCTAACCTCCCGCGGCGAACGCCATCAACAAAACGCGCGCGCCGCCGCGCCGCGCGAAATTGAAATCACGATGCGGCGCGATCCGGCGCGCGACGAAATTTTGCGATTGTTGCCCGCGATGGAATTTTTGATCAGCGAACGCGCGGGCGTGATTGACGCGGAAATGATCGCGGCGGGGCGCAATCTAAAATTGATTCAACGCCTCGGCGCGCAAACCTGGGATATTGATCTCGACGCCGCGCGGCGCGCGCACATTCCGGTTTGCTACATGCCGGTGCAAACGTGCGCGATGGTCGCGGAGCATCTCGTGATGCAAATGCTGATGACCGCGAAACGCGCGCGCGCGTTGATGCACATTGTCGCGGACGCGGGCGAGTGGGGAACGCCGCAACTCTGCACCGAAGATTATTTTGCGTACAACTGGTCGCACCGCGAAAACATTCGCGGCATTTCTAATAGCACGGTCGGCATTCTCGGTTTCGGCGAAATCGGCGCGGAACTCGCGCGGCGATTGTGCGCGTTCGATTGCACGGTGATCTACAACAAACGCGCGCGTCTCCCGGCGCACGCCGAAGCGCATCTCGAAATCGAATGGGTTACACAAGACGAATTAGCGCGGCGCAGTGATTTCGTTTGCTCACTCTTGCCGCTCTTTCCTGAAACCGCGCAATCCCTCAATGCGAAATTTTTTGCGGCGATGAAACCCGGTTCGATTTTCGCGCATTGCGGCGCGGGCGCGGTCGTGGACGAAAATGCGTTGATCGCCGCGTTGCGATCCGGGCATCTCGCCGGCGCCGCGCTCGACACGTTCACGTACGAGCCGATGCGCGCGGACGATCCACTGCTCGCGCTCGCGCGCGATCCGATGCGGAATTTATTTTTGACGCCGCACATCGCGGCAGGCACACCAATCCCCGGCGAAATCCCGCGCGCACGCGATTATGCGAACATTGTCGCGGTGTTGCGCGGCGACGCGCTGAAATATCGAGTCGCGTAGCATCGCCCCTTGTGGGCGTTCCAAAGATCGCCCACAAGGGGCGATACTACGGAGAGTTGCAATGCCTTCACTCCTCATCCACAACGCAACAATTCTTCCCTGCGATCCTGATCCGCGCACAATTATTGCGCGCGGTTATGTGTTTACGCGCGCGGATCGCATCGCCGCGATGGGCGCGGGCGATGCGCCGGAACAATTTCGCAACGCCGCGCGCGAAACGATTGACGCGCGCGGCAAAACCGTGATCCCAGGTTTGATCAACGCGCACACGCATTTGTTCCAAACGTTTATGCGCGGACTCGCCGACGACAAGCCGCTCCTGCGCTGGCTCGAAGCCGCGATTTGGCCCGGCGCAATCGCGATGACTGAAGACGATTTTTATCTTGCCGCGCTAATTGGCTTTATCGAAAATCTAAAATGTGGCGCGACCTCCGTGTTAAGCCAGCACTACATTCAAACGTCACTGCAAAATATGGACCGCGTCGCGCAAGCCGCGCAAACCAGCGGCATTCGCGCGCGTCTCGCGCGCGGGTACGCCGATCGCGATCCGTATCATCCCAGGTTGCAAGAATCGCCGGCAACGACGGTGCGCGAGACGGAACGCCTTGTCCAACAATGGAATAATTCAAATCGCATCCGCATCGAGTTCGGTCCGTTGATTCCCTGGGGTTGTCGCGCGGACGCGTTGCAAAATATCGCGACGCTCGCGCGCGAATGGAACGTCGGCGTGCATATTCATTTGAGCGAAACGCGCGACGAAGTGGAAATGACGCGCCGCGAAACTGGGATGACGCCGGCGCGTTGGTTACATTCGCTCGGCGTGTTGGATGAACGCTGGCAACTCGTTCACTGTGTCTGGCTTGAAGACGATGAGATCAAATTGATCGCGGACGCGGGTGCGACGATTGTGCATTGCCCGGTCAGCAATATGTATCTCGCGTCCGGCACGCCGCGCGTGATCGAGTGGCGCAAGCACAACATTCCGGTCGCGCTCGCGAGCGATGGACCCGGATCGAACAATTCCCAGGATATGTTAGAGGTTTTGAAATTTACCGCGTGCTTGCAAAAAGTTGAAACGCTCGACGCGACCGCGCTACTGCCGGAAAATGTTTTGGAAATGGCGTATCGCGGCGGCGCGTCTGCGATGGGTTTGCGCGATGAAATCGGACGCCTCGCGCCGGGCGCGCTCGCGGACATTGTGATCGTCAATTTGCAACGCGCGCACATTTCGCCGATGTACTCGCCGCAGTCCGCGCTCGTTTACAACGCGAACGGCAACGACGTGGACACGGTGATCGTCGGCGGCGAAATCCTGGTGCGCGAGGGTCGCGCGGTGCACATCAACGAAGCGAGTTTGATCGCGGATTGCCAACGCGCGGCGGAGGCGATGTGGTCGCGCGCGGGGATCAGAAAATTGGACGCGGACTATCGCAGACTAACAAGAAAAAAATAAAAAAATCCGCGTTTGTCCGCGTTAGTCCGCGTCCCATAAAATTTTTCCTATGATTATCCTGCCATCATTTTTGATTGACGAACCCGGCAAGCCGCCGAAAGAAAATTGGGGCGCGCGCGTCGTCGGCGATCAAATCGCAACAGTTGCGCCGCACGCGGAATTGCGCCGCGCGTTTCCCGACGATGAAACCTGGGACGCATCGGGACAAACTTTGTCGCCCGGTTTCATCAACACGCACACGCATTTGTACGGCGTGCTCGCGCACGGCATTCCGCTCGACCGCGCGCCCGCCGACTTTTGGGCGTTCCTTAAAGATTTTTGGTGGACGCTGGTTGAAGACCGGCTCGATCAGGAAATGATTTGCGCGGCGACGGATCACGGTTGCGTCGAAATGTTGCGCTCCGGCGTCACGTCGTTTTACGATTGTCTCGAAGCGCCGCACAGTTTGCCGGGCGCGCTTGCCGCGCAAGCCGAGGTCGTGCGCGCGCGCGGACTGCGCGGCATCTTGTCGTTTGAAGCGACCGAGCGCGTGAGCCAAGCGAACGGGCAACTCGGCTTGGCTGAAAATGTCAGTTGGATTCGTGCCGCGCGCGCGGACAATGACCTGGTTTCGGGGATGATGTGTTTTCACACGACGTTCACTTGCTCCGCCGATTTTATCCAGCAGGCGTTCGCGCTCGCGCGCGCGAACGATGTGCTGGTGCATTGTCACTGTAACGAAGGCATTTACGAACCGGAATACGCGTTGAAAAATTTTGGAATGCGAACGATCGAGTATTACGATTCGCTCGGCGTCGCGAGTGATCGCCTGCTTGCGTCCCAGGTTGTGCAAATCAGCGCGCGCGAGATCGAGTTGATCGCGCAACGCGGGATTCGCACGAGCCACATGCCGCTTTCGAATTGCGAAGTCGGCGGCGGCATCGCGCCGATTCCCGATCTGATTGCCGCGAACGTGCCGGTCAGTTTGGGAAGCGACGGCTACATCAACGATTTTTTTGAAATTATGCGCGGCGCGTTTTTGATTCACAAAGCGCATCGCCGCGATCCGCGCGTGATGCCGGCAAACCAGGTCTGGTATCTCGCGACCGAAGGCGGCGCGCGCGTGTTGAATCTAAAAAATGTCGGACGCATCGCGCCGGGTTTTCAAGCCGATCTGCAATTGATTGATTCCGATTTTCCAACGCCCGCGGCGATCCACAATTTATACGATCAACTTGTGCTGTATCGCAATCACACGCACGTTCGCGCGGTGATGGTCGCCGGAAAAATTCGCGTGCGCGATGGCGTTGTGATCGACGCGGATGCGGATACGATGCGCGCGCGGGTTCACGCGGCGGCGCGCAAGTTGTGGAAGATGTAATTCGTAATTCGTAATTCACAATTCTTCGAGGTCGAATGAACACGGAACGACTAGTTACATTTACTCAATCGCTCGTTCGTACACCGAGTTTGAGCGGACAAGAAAAAAATGTGGTCGCATTGATTCTCGCGGAAATGCGCGACCTGGGATTTGATCGCGCGTGGACGGACGCGAACGGATCGGCGATTGGAATTATTCAAGGCGCGCGCCCGGGCAAAACGATTTTGCTCGACGCGCATTGCGATCACGTCGGCATCGCCGCTGGATCAAAATGGACGCGCGATCCGTTCGCGGCGCAAATCGAAAATGGATTTATTTATGGGCGCGCGACGGCGGATATGAAAGGCGCGCTCGCCGCGATGCTGTATGGCGCGGTCAGTGTGGATCGCGCGCGCATCGCCGGGCAAATCGCGGTGAGTGCGACCGTGCTTGAAGAAGTGATGGAAGGCGTGAGTTTGCGAACGGTAATGGATGAGATCAAACCGGATTTTGTCGTGATTGGTGAGGCAACTGAATTGAATTTGAATCGCGGCGGACGCGGGCGTGCGGAAATTCATCTCGAAACGCTGGGCAAGCCCGCGCACTCGTCGTCACCGCAGTTCGGCGTCAACGCGGTGTTGACGATGATGCAAGCGATCAACGCCATCGAGCAAACGCCGGTCGCGCGCGATGAATTGCTCGGCGACGCGGCGATGGTCTTGACCGACATCATTTCGGATCCGTATCCTGGTTACTCGGTGATTCCGAGTCGTTGTCGCGTCACGTATGATCGCCGGTTGTTACCGGGCGAAACACCGGAGAGCGTTCTGCGCGCGTTGCCGGTGCGCGCGCAAATCGCGCAAGGCGAACACGCGACGTACACGAATCAAATTTTGCGCGGCGCAAAATTTTTTCCGGCGT
>JACRPR010000122.1 GCA_016223105.1 Chloroflexota bacterium
CCGGCTGATCGTGCCCGTGCAGTGCGAGTACTACGCGCTGGAGGGCCTGTCGCGGCTGATGGAGACCGTCGCGGCGGTCCAGGCCGGCCTCAACCCGGGCCTGCGGGTCACCGGCATGCTGATGACGATGCACGACGCGCGCACGCAACTTTCACTGCAAGTCGTCGAGCAAGTCGCGAAATTTTTTCCCGATCTGATTTTTCACACCGTCATTCCGCGCAGTGTTCGCATCGCTGAAGCGCCGAGTCACGGCGAGCCGCTGATTTCGTTCGATCCCAAATCGCGCGGCGCGCAGGTTTACGATGCGCTGACTGCGGAATTGTTGGAAAGGGAAGTAAGTGGTAAGCGGTAATTGGTAATTACCATTTACTATTTACCAATTACCCACAGGAGACATGATGCCTCCAACCAAACACGGTCTCGGGCGCGGGCTGGGCGCGCTGATTCCACCCGGCACACCGCCGACCCAGGTTCCCGGCGTGCGCGAAACCCAGGTCGCGAGCGTTTCGCCGAACCCGATGCAACCGCGCCATCATTTCGATCCGGACGCGTTGCGCGATCTCGCGGACTCGATCCGCGAACACGGTTTGATTCAACCGCTCATCGTAACGCCCGCGCCCGATTCGACTGAACTCGCGCCGCGTTATCAACTCATCGCGGGCGAACGGCGTTGGCAAGCCGCGAAACTCGCCGGACTAGAATCGGTGCCGGTGGTTGTGCGCGGCGCGACGCCGCAAGAAATGCTCGAGCTCGCGCTCGTCGAAAACATTCAACGCGCGGATCTGAATCCGCTCGAAGAGGCAAACGCGTATCGCCAATTGATGAGCGATTTTGGTTTGACCCAGGAAGAGGTCGCGGCGAAGGTCGGCAAAAATCGCACGACGGTTGCGAACGCGTTACGCTTGCTCAAATTGCCGGAAGATATTCGCGCGGCAATCGCGGACGAAGCGATCACCGAAGGACACGCGCGTGCGATTCTCACGGTCGCGGATGAGATCAAACAAAAAGCGTTATTGCGCGCGGTGATCGAAGCCGGTTTATCGGTGCGGCAAACCGAAGAAGCCGCGCGCCGCGCGATTGAACTATCGAAACCAAATGCCGGTCGGCGCGCGCATCCTGAGCGGAGCGGAGCGGAGTCGAAGGGCAATCGCGAAGAACGCGAAATGCCGGTCGCGACACGCGCGCTCGAAAGCGATTTTCGATCCGCGCTCGGCACCAAAGTTCAAGTGTTTCGTTCGCGCAAGGGCGGCAAGGTCGTTCTGCATTTTTATTCGGAAGAAGAACTCGAAGTGATTTACGAAAAAATTGTGGGACGGAAATGACGCCCGAAGAAATTCAAACGCGTTTAGGCGCGGCGGATGAATTGCAAATCCGTTTGCTCTCGCGCTTGTCGCCCGCGCGACGATTGCAAACGATGCTGGAACTGCAAGCCGTGTGGCTTGATAATATCCGCGCGCGCTTGCGCCGCGCGCATCCCGAACTATCGGACGCGGAACTGACGACCTTGATGTTCGAGAGGTTGAAGCAGAATGGTTGACGAATCGCCGTTCGATTTGTATCTGGATATTTTGCAAACGTTCGAACGGCTCGCGATTTCGTACGTCGTCATCGGCGCGTTCGCCGGCATGTCGTACGGCGTAACGCGCTTGACCGCCGATGTAGATATTGTGATCGATCTAAACGAAACGCACATCCAGGCGTTGGCGCGTGCGTATCCGCTTCCGCGTTTTTACGCCGATCCGGAACAGATGCGAAATTCGATTCGACTGGGGATTCCGTTCAATATCATTGACACAAGCGCAGGACGCAAAGTGGATTTGATTCCGCTCACAATGAAACCAGGTTACGGTTTTGCTTTGCGCCAACGCGTGCGCCGCGCGGTCCCGTTGAAAGAAAAATCGTTTGATGCCTGGTTCGCGCGTCCCGAAGATGTGATTGTCGGCAAATTGATGGCGTGGAACGAGGGACGATCATTCAAGCACGAACAAGATATTCGCGATATTTTGATCACGGTTCGTTTAGGCGAGGCGACCGATCTGCCTGCGCCAATTGATTTTGATTACGTTGATCGCTGGGCAATTCAATTGGGAACGGATGTGATTCAATTTTGGCGCGGGCTCCGCACTGTTGCCGGCGTTTGAGGGAAAACAGAATGGCTCCAATTTTACATCGGCTAACTGAACACGTTACCGCGATTGATTTGCAATTTCAAGGGCGCACCGAAGTCATCGCGGCGTATCTTTTTTACGACGGCGCGACCGCCGCGCTGATTGAAACCGGTCCGGCGATCACGCTCGACAATTTGCTCGCCGGCATCCAAGCCGCGGGCGCGCCGCTCGAAGCACTGCGCCAGGTGATCGTTACGCACATTCACCTTGATCACTCCGGCGCGGCGGGAATTATCGCGCGCCAATTTCCCTGGGTTACGGTGTACGTGCATCCGATTGGCGCGCCGCACTTGCTCGATCCGTCGAAACTGCTCGCGAGCGCGACGCGTTTGTACGGCGACCAGCTCAATTCGCTGTGGGGGATTCCCGCGCCGGTGCCGGAAAAAAATCTGGTCATCTTTAACGCTGGCGAATCGCTCGCGATCCCAGGTTCGAACTTGAGCGCGTATGACACACCAGGACACGCGCGCCATCATCACGCGTATCTCGACGAACGCAGTGGCTTGCTTTTCACCGGCGATGTCGGCGGCGTGCGAATGCCGGGAATTCGCTACGTGCGTCCGCCCACGCCGCCGCCGGAATTGGAAATTGACGCGTGGGTTGCGAGCATCGCGCGTTTGCGCGCGCTCAACGCGTCCGGCTTGTGCCTCACCCATTTCGGATTGTTTCGCGGCAATCTCGATTGGCACTGGAACGATCTCGAACAACGCTTGGTCAAGTGGGGCGATTTGATTCGCGAGGCGCTCGCGCAAGGCGTGGACGAAACCGAAATGTTGAAGCGCATCAAAAACCAGGTCGCGCTCGAAATGCAAACGCTCGGTGCGGATCTCGCCGCGTACGATGTCGCCGCGAGTTACGAGGCGATTGTGTCGGGGTATGTGCGGTACTGGAAAAAGAAATTGTCCGCCCAATAACTTTTCCAAAATTTTCCCACGGATACAAAGGAACACGGATAAATAAAAATATCCGTGTTCCTTTGTATCGTGGGAAAAAATTCCGTTCGCGTCGAGATCGGCGAAAATATTGCCGCCGGTTCAAAATAAAAATCGGGACAGGTGATCCTGTCCCGATTTTTTTATTGAATGTCGCGCTAACGAATCAATCGCCCGTCCGCATCGCGCCATACCGCGATCACGCGATCGCGCACGAGCGTTTCATTCGCGCGCGCGATTTCGCTTTGCCACACGCGCGCGCATTGCCCAGCGCCCACGAATCGCGCGGTGATTTCGACTTGGTCGCCCGGCACCGCGCCGCGCAAGTACTCGATGTCGTGGCGGCGCGCGCAAAGATGCCGCGCGTCCTTCGATTGCGCTTCACTCCGCGCATCCTGAGCGGGGCGAAGCGGAGTCGAAGGATGCGCGGCTTCCGCAATCGCCTCTTCGATCCAATCGACATAAATCGGTCCGCTTCGTACCTCTGCACACGGCGCGTCATTTGAAATTCGCGCGGCGCGCGCGGCGCGGGATACATGCGCGGTTCCAGCCGCGGCACTGCGCTGACGCCGTTCGGATTCAACCACGCGATCACATCCGTCGGCACGCGCGCCGGCATCATTGTTGTCGGATTCAGATGCAACCAGTTCGCGCGTCCGCGCGCGACGATGTCATTCGTCGCGACATTGCGCGCGACATATTCGCGATGCGAAAAAACGCGGCGCGAATCGGAAACCCAGGTCGTGATCGCGATCTCATCGAGATAATGGATCGCGCGTAAATGTTCAATCGTCAATTGGTGAATGACCCAGGTGCTATTATTTTTCGAGTACCACTCGACGCCAAAGCCGGCGTCCGCCGAGCCGCGCATCGCGGTCTCTTGAAACAAGCGCGCGAGCGCGCTGTTCGGCAGTTCGTTGCGCGCGTTCAGTTCGTACTGGCGGATGTGATAGGTTGTTGTAAATGTGTGTGTCATCGCGATTCATTTTACCCGCAACGCGCGCCAAGTCAATTTTGTGGATGTAGCGCGGGCGGCTCGCCCGCATTGTCTCGGCGGGCGAGCCGCCAGCGCCACAGTCCGCCGATCCCCCCTTGTGTTTTGAACCCATTTGGGATATATTCTCCAATGAAAGTTTGCGACTGATGTGTGAGTATTGGTCGAGTTTTGATTCGAGGAGCATTAGAGCATATGGTGGCTCGTGTGCAATTCGCATTCAAAGCAAATTGCTCGATACAGCAAACAACTGCACCTGTTGTCTGACGTGTGCGCGCGTCAACAGCCGGTGTTTTTTTGTTCATTAGGAGGAGAACATGAGTACTGAAAACAATCGTACCCTTGAATCCCAGAACTCAGGGGCAAATTCTGATAAAAAATCAAATCCCACATTCAGCGATTATGTGAAATTAATCGGCGGAATTCTTGCTGTGCCACTTGCCCTATTCACTTTCATTGATAGATTTAGTCAGCAACCCATTTGGGCTGTGATAATAGGAGCAGGAACAGCGGGATTGTTTACTTTCTGGGTGCTAAAGCAAAAGAAAAAAAGAAACCTAGGTGGTCCGGTTATCGTTGCTTTATCAATCCTTGTTCTGGCTTGGTTGGCGATAAATCTGTTTTGGCCCAGAACGGTGACAGTTGTCGGGACTATTCGCGACCAGGCAGATAGTCTTATCAAGAACGAGATCGTCTGGTTACTTGACGTTAATGGTGTTAAACGTGAAATTCGCACGGATAATTCTGGACAGTATGAATTCAAAGACGTTCCAAATGGTCCATTTACGCTTGGGGTAAGGGATCAAAAATCAGGTGGAGTCGCGCGAGCATTTCCAGGACTCGATCCAGTAGTAGTACCAATTTATGTGCCGGTACCAACTCCGACTCCAACCCCCACACCAAATCCAACAGCAACTCCAACACGTACAGCGACAGCGACTCTCCTACCTACCGCGACGCCAACTGTTACCTCATCTCCTACGCCCACAAATACACCTTCACCAACAGTACTTGCGTGTACATCGTTCAACACAGGTTGCTTATTGGATCCGAGTGTTAGCATTGATGGAATTAATGTCTCATCGGCATGGTCACCATTAACCTGTTCATACAGCAACCCCGAAAATTATTGGCGTAAAACCATTACGCTTGGTACATCGTGGGGTATTATCATTGAATATGCTGGCGACAGAATTAAAAGCGCATATATTATTGAACATAACACACCGTTTGTAATTCCATCATTTTCTTCAATTTTTGGCGGCTATCAAAGCCGCGAGGGAGCATTCTGTGCCTATCAAAAAAGTAATCCCCTTGCCCCGACGCCCGGACCAACACCTACACTCGTGAGGTGAGATGATGATAAAACAAATATCATCTTGGACCTTCGCGCCATTAATTCTCATACTCGTTATCGGAGTACTAGCGATTGCCACAAGTTCTCCCGGCTACGCGGCCCAGAGTGTGCGGCGTCATTCCGGTTTAGGACGCACCGCTCCATTCAGCCCAGGTGCATGTGATCAGGGTCCTTTCAATCTTCCCGGTACTAGACGATATGACTTGGATGAAGTTGCTGGCGACTGGGGCGCGTTTTGTGAAGGCACGCCTACTTGGATCATAACGAATGTCACAACACCGACATTAGACACCCAATCATTACGGTGTTCAATCACAGGTGGAAATCCCTATTCGAATGTACATTGCTACCGCGTGTTTTTAGCGGATCCGTACGTTACGGTTTTTACGCTATCGCTTTCGTTTTATTTCACTCCGACCACAACCTTCAACACAATCACTTCAACAGTTCAAGCGCTTGAATTCACAATGAACAAATGGCATCAATCTCAGCGATACGAATTTGCTCTGCAGTGGCAAAATGTTGGAACAGGCGCACCACAGTGGCGGTACTGGGATCCGAACCAACCAACTGAAAAATGGGTTAGTACCGGCATAACGGGTACATTAGCCGGCGAACAATGGCACACGTTCGTCATGGAAGGAGAGATTATTGGCGGGCAAGTTTACTACCGAAAGTTTATCATAGATGCACAAGAGCATTTGCTTGGCATTACAGTCTCACCATTTCCCGCACCAAGTGAGCCGGATCGTTTGGCAATTGCCGTGCAATTGGATGGGAATAGCGAAGAAAAGCCGTATGATGTATTCATTGACAAGGTGACATTTTGGCGATTACCCAATTTCGGTTTTTTCCCAACTATTTCCAAGTAATGTCTCGTCTCGATTTGACGCGCGTCGAAAACCGGGTATAATGCGCGCACGTTTAAGAAAGGAGATGGGCAGTGATGTACCGACAACTCATCATCGGACTGCGAAAGGAACTTCCCTTGGTGTAGTGCGCCCATCGCCGGAATGAGTTTGACCACCGTGGGTGTGCTATGCGCCCACGGCGTTTTTATTTCTGCGCGCGATTTGCGCGCGTTCGAAATTTGCCGTGGGTTATCCAACTCACGGTTTTTTATTTGTACGGCAAATTTCCAATTTGCCACTTGGAGGCAATAATGTCAGCAGTCCCCATCGCGCTCGAAATGCAAAACGTTTCAAAAAGTTTCGCGCCGTCCGGTTGGAATCCGCTCAAGCGCGCGGCGCGCAAGCCAGTCGTCGCGGTGAGCGATGTTTCGATCCAGGTTCGGCGCGGCGAAATTTTCGGCGTGCTCGGTCCGAACGGCTCGGGCAAATCCACGTTCATTCGCTTGATTTCGACTCTGCTCGTGCCGGACACCGGGCATGTTACAATTTTCGGTCACGACATTTTGCGCGAGGAACGCGCGGTACAGAGATTGATCAATCGCGTCTCGGTCGAAGCCGCGTTCTTTAAAAAACTTTCGCCGATTGAAAATTTGATGTACGGCGCGCGCTTGTACGGTTTGGGCGGCGCGGATGCGCGCGCGAAAATCGAAGCGATTCTCAAACGCCTCGATCTGCGCGCGAACGCGCTCAATCAACCGATGGAAGAAATGTCGCGCGGGATGCAACAAAAAGTCGCGATTGCGCGCGCTCTGCTCACCGCGCCGATTTTGCTTCTGCTCGACGAGCCGACAACCGGACTCGATCCGCGCTCGAAACGCGAAGTGCAAACGCTCGTGCGCGAACTGCGCGACACGCACGACGCGACGATCGTGCTAACGACGCACGACATGGGCGAAGCCGATGCGCTGTGTGATCGCATCGCGATTGTCAACGATGGAAAAATTGTCGCGCTCGACACACCCGCCGGTTTGAAACAGCTTGTCGCGCGTAACGGCAAAGAACCAACGCTCGAAGATGTGTTTATGCAATTGACCGGCAAACAACTCGTTACGGAAGCGTAGGACAATTTTATAAAATTGTCCGACATCACGGAGGCACAATGAACACTCAACTATTTGAAGGCGAATTGATTCGGCTGGGCGCGATTGATGCGGAACACGATGCGGAGATCGAATCGAAATGGACGCACGATTCGGATTATCTGCGCGCGCTCAGCGCGGATCCGATGCGCGCACTCTCGCCGAATCAGATCAAGAAAAAGTACGAGGAAATGATCAAGAACGAACGGCAATATCATTTCGCGATTCGCGCGCGCGACGATGATCGCATGATCGGATTCATTCGCATCAGCGGCATCGAGTGGACGAACGGAATCGCGTGGCTGTCGTTCGGCATTGGCGACGCGGCAGAGCGCGGCAAGGGTTACGCGCGCGAAGCACTGCGGCTCGCGCTCGCGTACGCGTTCGGCGAACTCAACCTCTATCGGCTCACTGCGATCGCGCCCGAGTACAACGCACGCGCGCGCCACCTGCTCGAATGCGCGGGATTCGTGATCGAAGTGCGCCGCCGTCAAGCGATTGCGCGCGATGGCAAACGCTGGGATTTGCTCGCGTACGGAATGTTGCGCGAGGAGTGGGTAAAGGGTAATTCGTAATTCGTAATTCGTAATTACCAAATACCTCTAGTACCGGAGAAATGAAATGGTAAATTTACTGCACGGACAACTTGTGCGTCTTGTCGCCGCGAACGCGGACAAGGACGCGGAAACAATGGCGCGCTGGTCGCGCGATTCGGAATTTGGTCGCTTACTCGACACCGATCCGATCATGCCTAGTTCGCCCGCGCAATCGAAAGAAGACATTCGGAAATGGATGGAGAATGAAGACCCCACGCGTTTCGGTTTTGTAATGCGCGCGCTCACCGATGATACCTTGCTCGGTTTTGTCGGCATTGGCAACATCAGTTGGACGAACGGCACGGGCTGGGCAAGTATCGGCATCGGCGCACGCGAATACTGGGGCAAGGGCTATGGCACTGACGCGATGCGCGTGTTGTTGCGTTTCGCGTTCACCGAATTGAATTTGCTTCGCGTCGCGCTCAACGTGTTTGAGTACAATCCGCGCGCGATCAAATCATACGAAAAAGCCGGGTTCAAAATCGAAGGATGTTCGCGCGGCGTCTTGAATCGCGATGGCAAACGTTATGATGCGTTTGAGATGGGAATTTTGCGCGATGAATGGGAACGTGATGCGTGATACGTGATGCGTGAAGAAAATTTTACGCATCACGCATCACGCATCACGAAACTTGGAGATCAAAATGTCTGCTGTAACATACGAACTCAAAGCCAGTTACGCGTTCATCGAACGCAACATCAATATCGTGAAACGGTACTGGGCGTGGGAATTCGTGTGGCTGATTTATTCGATCACGAATTCGCTCTCAGTCGCGTTTATCGGACCGGGCGTTGGCGCGATTGGCGCGACGAACGTGGACAGTCGCTACCTCGTGTTGTATCTGATCATCGGCACGATTGTGTGGCGGTACCTCTCGGTGATCTTTTACTGGCTCGCGGATGTGATCGGCATGGAACGCTGGGAAGGCACGATTGAGTACACGCTGATGGCGCCCATCACACGGATGACACATCTCGTTGGACACACCGCGTTCGCGGTCGTTTACTCGCTGGCGCATACCGCCCTGCGTTTCTTCGCGACGTACTCGCCCGCGACATACGTGCTTGAGGGCACACGCGCCGCTCTGCTCGATGGCGTTCCAACGCTTGCGCTCGGTCAGTACATCGCGCCGTTGCTCGTGATGGGCGCGATCCTGGTGCCACTCGGTTTGTGGTCGTTTCGCGCGGCGGAGACGTACGCGAAAAAAACCGGGAAACTGAAACGGAACGGATAAAAATTGGACGCGGACAAACGCAGACAAACGCGGATAAAAAATAAAATCCGCGTTCCTCCGCGTTTGTCCGCGTCCCAATAGGATTTGATTTGAACAAACTCAACGCGTACGCCACATACCTGGTTATGCAAGGCGCGGATGGAATGATCTCGTCGGTCATCTTCACCGTAAACATGATTTACCAGGCGACGATTGTCGGACTCGATCCATTGCAACTCGTCCTGGTTGGCACAACGCTCGAACTCACCGCGTTTTTGTTTGAGGTGCCGACCGGCGTCGTCGCCGATGTGTACTCACGCCGATTGTCCGTCATCATCGGCTACGTTTTGATCGGCGTCGGTTTTCTCGTCGAAGGATTGTTCCCGTTTTTCGCGACCGTGTTGATCGCGCAAGTGATCTGGGGTATCGGTTGGACGTTCACGAGCGGCGCGACCGAAGCGTGGCTCGCGGACGAGATCGGCGAAGCGAACGCGGGACGCGCGTACTTGCGCGCCGCGCAAGTTTCGCAAATCGCAACGCTCGTTGGAATTATCGCGAGTGTGATCCTGGGAAATGACCGCGTCAACATTCCGATCATCATCGGCGGCGCGGGGTTTATCGCGATTGGAATTTTTCTCGCGCTCGCGATGCCGGAAACCGGGTTCAAACCGACACCGGTCGAAAATCGCGAATCGTTCCGCGCGCTGTGGCAAACGTTTCGCGGCGGATTGCGAATGGTGCGCGCGCGTCCCGCGCTGATGACGATCCTGGGTATCGGTTTGTGCTACGGATTGTACAGCGAAGGATTTGATCGGCTCTGGACGCCGTTCATTCTCTCATTTGAAATTCCGGTGTTTGATGGTTTGACACCGGTCGCATGGTTCGGCATCCTTCGCGTCAGCGCGATTTTGCTCGGCATCGCGGGCGTCGAAATCGCGCGACGACGTGTGAACATGGACGATGAAGCATCGGTGCGCCGCGCGATGTTTTTGCTCAGCGCGTTGATGGTCGCGAGTTTGTTCGCGTTCAGCGCGGCGTTTCACTTTTCGATGGCAGTTGCGGCGTACTGGATTTTTTCGGCGATGCGCCAAACGAAAAATCCATTGTATACCGCGTGGGTCAATCAAAAACTCGATCCAAAAGTGCGCGCGACCGTCGTCTCGATGAGCAGTCAGGTGGACGCGTTCGGACAAATCGCCGGCGGTCCGCCGGTCGGATTGATCGGATCGCTCGTTTCACTGCGCGCCGCGCTCGCGACCAGCGCGCTCATTCTCACACCGGTGCTCGCGCTGTTCGCGCGCGCATCGCGTAAGGCAAATTAATAAATTTGCCCAACAGGAGGAAAATATGCAAACGGTAAAATTTCTTCAGCTCAATGTATTAACCAAACTCAATTCGAATGCCAGGAGAAATTCCTCCGATGGATTTTCACACAACCGAATATCACCAAGAATGGGAAGACGATGATTTGATCACGCGCCGCCGCGCGCACAAAACGGATCGCGCGTTGCACAAGAAACGCACGATCCACAACGTCGCGGATGAGATCGCCGCGAACGCGCCCGCCGAAGCGTTGGGCGCGGACGAAGAATTTCATCCGACGTTCACCGGCTCGCGCTATGAACGCGCGTGGTTGTACGATTATCTCGCGCCGTTTTATCACGACCACATCATTCACGATGTTCTGCGTCAAGTGAAAGGCGGCAAAGAGGCGACAGTGTACTGTTGTCTCGCGGATGCGCGGATGCCGATGCGCTACATCGCCGCCAAAGTGTATCGCCCGAAAATGTTTCGCGCGCTCAAGAACGACGCGGTGTATCGCCAGGGTCGCGTGATGCGCGACGAAGAAAACCAGGTCGTGCGCGGGCGGCGCGAAAAACTCGCGATGCAAAAGAAAACCGGCTTTGGGCAAGAACTCTTGCACAACGCTTGGCTCGCGAACGAGTTTGCGTTTTTGCAACGGCTTGCCGCCGCCGGTGTCGCGGTCGCGCAACCGATCGCGCACAGCAACAATGCGATCTTGATGGAGTACTTGGGCGACGCGCAACTGCCCGCGCCAACGTTGAACACCGTGCGCCTCGCGCGGGATGAAGCGCAAGCGCTGTTTGATCGCGTTGTGCACCACATCGCGCAAATGCTCGCGCACGATTGCGTGCATGCCGATTTGAGCGCGTTCAACATTCTGTACTGGGACGGCGATTTTCGCATCATTGATTTTCCGCAAGCCGTCAGTCCGTACGTGAATCCGCAAGCGTTTCAAATGTTCGAGCGCGATGTAACGCGCATCTGCGAGTACTTTATGCGGTACGATCTGCGCGCGGACGCGCGGCAACTCGCGCGCGAGCTGTGGAAGCAGAACGTCGCGCGCGATGCGTCGGAAGTGTTTTTGTAAAAGAAAAACAGACCCGAAGGGTTTCGGAAACCCTTCGGGTCTCCACGAAAGGAATTTTGCAATGACCTCTCTCAAAGTTGGATTACCCGGAATGAAGGTCGCACTCGCGCTTACTCAACTGCCGCGCGATCTCGGCGGCGACCTGGTTTTGCGAACCGCGACGTTGGACGACACTGAACCGCTCGCGCAATTTTGCGGGCGCGTGTTTGGGCGCGATCAATTCGATTCCATCGCCGCCGAATTTTCGCGCGCGTACATCACATTGCATCCGGCGGTTGGCGCGGCGAACGTGCTGATCGTCGAGGACACGCGGGCGCGCAAAATCGTTTCGACAATGTTGTTGATTCCGCAAACCTGGACGTATGCCGGAATTCCGTTCGGCGTCGGGCGCGTCGAAATGGTCGCGACCGATCCCGATCATCGGCGGCGCGGTTTGGTGCGCGCACAGTTCGATGCGTTGCACGCAATCAGCGCGGCGATGGGACATCAAGTTCAAGGTATCACCGGCATTTACTGGTTCTATCGCCAGTTCGAGTACGAGTACGCGCTCGATCTCGGCGGCGGCAAAATGATCACGTTCGACGCGATTCCCGCGCGCAAAGAAAACGAAACCGAGCCGTACCGATTGCGCGGGCTGACGTACGCCGACATCGCGTTCGCGCAATCGCTCTACGCGCGCGATTGCGCGCGATCATTGATCGCGTGCCCGCGTGCGGAAGCGGATTGGCGATACCTGCTCGACATTTCGCCGGATTCGTACGTTCAGTGTCCATACAACATCCTCGAGAACGCGGATGGACGCGCGGTCGGTTATATCGCGACTGCGCGCGAATTGGGAATGGGCGCGTGGTACGGCGCGTTTGAAATCGCGCTGATCGAAGGACAATCGTTGCGCGCGACGATGCCGCCGATTCTGCGCGCGCTCGCGGTGATGGCGCGCGAGGAAGCACAAAAGCAAAAGAAGGAAATCAAAGGCATTTACCTAAACCTGGGTCGCGCGCATCCAGCGTACGATGCGATTGCCGATTTGCCCGCGCGGATGCGCCCGCCGTACGCGTGGTACATTCGCGTCGCGGATTCGATCGCGTTCATCAATCACGTCGCTCCCGCGCTCGAAGCGAACCTGGCGCGTTCCGCGTTTGCCGGGCACAGCGGCGAAATCAAAATCAACGAGTATCGCGGCGGGATGCGTTTGATTCTCGAACAAGGTCGCGTGCGCGCGGAAACCTGGCAACCACTCGATCACGAGACGGACGCGGGCTTTCCGCCGCGCGTGTTTTGGCAAATGCTGTTTGGTCGCCACACGCTCGCGGAATTGCGCGAGGTTTTGCCGGATGTGTGGGCAAAAGATGATGCGTGGCTTTTGCTCGACGCGCTGTTGCCGAAACAAAATTCGTTTGTGGTTGCGGTGTAAACTGTTACCGATAAAAGATCGAGGAGGCACGATGAACACGACGATCATTTTCGCGCTGGCAAGCGCGCTCGCGATTGCGTTGGGCGCGGGCTTGCTTTTTATCGAACGCGGGCGATTTTTACGTGGCTCGACCTGGCGATTGTTGCGCGCGGGCGGTTGGCAAAAATTGCGCGACAAGACTTTTTTCCATTCCTATCTTTACGCGCGTTTTACTAAAGAGTACATCGGCTATGCGTTGAAAAACGCGTTGCCAAAACTTTCGCCGCGCGCCCGGCACAGCGTGGCAGATCATTATCACGGCAAAGTTTTGCCGCTCGCGCTGGCGGAAGCCATCGTTACTCACGATCACGACACCGCGCTCCACGATTTGGAGCAAGTGATCCCGTACCCGGTCGCGCGCAATTTGGTGTTGAACGGATCGCCGGAGGTCGCGGTGTTCGATTGTCCGTGCCGCACCGCGCGCGAGCATCACTGCGAACCGCTCCAGGTGTGTATGATCGTCGGTCAGCCGTTTGTAGATTTCATCGTCGAGCATCATCCGCAAACCGCGCGCCGCGTGACGACGAATCAAGCCATTGAAATTTTGCGCGCGGAACACGCACGCGGACATGTTCACACCGCGTATTTCAAAGACGCGATGCTGGATCGCTTTTACGCGATCTGTAATTGTTGCAAATGTTGTTGCGGCGGCATCGAAGCGATGATGAAGCATCACGTTCCGATGCTCGCGTCGTCGGGGTACGTCGCGCGCGTCAACGAAATTTTGTGCGCGGGTTGCGGAACGTGCGCGGACGCGTGCGCGTTCGATGCGATTCAACTCAACGGACATTCCAACGTCATCTGGGAAAAATGTATGGGTTGCGGCGTGTGCGAAGGACAATGTCCGAATGACGCGATTGAACTTGCGCGCGATGAGCACAAGGGCGTGCCGTTGGATGTGCGCGCGTTGTAAGCGCGATTTGATTTTTTTGGCAATTGCGCGGATGTGGATATAATTCACCCGATAGCTAATGATCCAATTTTTACCGGACAATTTATTGCGCCGCTTGCGGGCAATGTTCGCGTTCGTTTGCATCGCAAGCGGCGTCGCATTTTTGAATGTCGCGTGCGCGCCGCGCGATTCGCAGATCGATCCATCTCCCACTGAAATCGCGCCTGTTCCCACGAAAATCGCGTTCGCGGTTCCGACGGACACGCCCACCCCGACGCGTACTCCCACCGCAACGCGCACGTCAACATTTACCCCGACCGCGACGCGCACGCGTACGCGCACCGCCACACCGAAGCCAACCGCGACGGCGATGCCGACGCGCGCGAGCAACGCGCCAGTCGCCGCGCTCGCCGCGCCATCGCCAACCCTGGTTTCGATTCCCGGCGAAAGTTATCGCACACTGCGCGTTTTTTCCGCGCCGGTCAATCGTCCCGCGGCAACGCATCCCGATTTCAATCTCGCCGTGCGCGGCTTCGCGCCGACCCAGGGCACGCTCAAACTCGTTGACATTGATGGTCCCGCCGATCCCGCCGCGCCGCAACTCGCGACATTTTTCAGCGACAATCGGACTGCGACATTTAGCGCGCTGTATCAAATTTACGAATGGAACTGGGAATGTAATTGTCGCGGCGCGCTCATCACGGATCCAGATGCGACAATGGCGGGACTCGTCGCGAATCCGGGCGAGACTCTGCACGTCCCGGTTTCCGGTTACAACATCGGCGAAGGCATGGAAGTGTTGGTGTTGTACGCGGACGCGGAACGTATCACGCTCAAGTACTCGCGCGAAGACAGCGTAACCGGCGGTTATACATTTTACATCGAAGGGATCGCGGTCGAAGCGAATTTGCTCGCGTTATATCAGCAAGCAAACAGCGCGGGGCGCGGCGAACTCCCGGCATTGCGCGAAGGTCAAGCGTTCGCGCGCGCGCGCGAAAACCAGGTCAAGGTTGTTACACGTGATGGCGCGTTCTTCGATCCGCGCTCGCGCAAAGATTGGTGGCGAAGACCCTAAGAAAGTGTTTTGAAATTGACTGTGGAGCGGCTTTTCCAAGCCGCATATGCGGGCTAGAAAGCCCGCGCCACGAATTTCAAAACACTCTCTAAGGGTTTTGGAAACCCTTAGGGTCTCGGACAAATTTGAAATTTGTCCCACTTGTGATAGAATAGCCCCGCTCTATGAAAAAATTAACTGCGTTTCTATTTAGCGTGATCGTCTTCGCCGGACTCGTTACCGCGCCGCCACCGCAAGCCAATGCGCGCCTCGCGCCGCTCGTGCTTGCGTTCTACTACAACTGGTACGACGAAAATACCTGGAAGCCCTCCGTCGTGCCGGATATGCCCGTGCTCAAATATCTCTCGCGCGATCCGATCAACACCGCGCGCCAGATCGTCGAAGCGCGCAACGCCGGGATTGATGCGCTTGTCGTGTCGTGGTGGGGGCAGGGCAATCCGACCGAAGACAATTTCAAAGCGATGCTCGAACAAGCGCGCGGCTTGTACTATAATGTCGCGATTGATTTTGAATTGACCTCGCCGTTTTATCACAATCGCGATGATGTGATTCGCTCGTTGCGCTATTTGATCGCGACGCACGCGCAACATCCGGCGTACCTCAAAGTGAACGGCAAGCCGGTGATTTTTTTCTGGCGCGAACAAAAGTGGAGCGTGGACGATTGGCGCGCGATTCGTAACGCGGTGGATCCGCAAAACAAAACGTTGTGGATCGAAGAAGGCATTGACGTTTCGTACTTGCGCGTCTTTGACGGACATCATTTGTATTCGATTGCGTGGTCGCCCAACGTCGAAGCCGAACTCCGCAAGTGGCCCCCCCGCATCGCGCGATTTGGCGCGGATAAAATTTGGGTCGCGACCGTGATGCCGGGCAATGATGATCTAAAAACGAAACGTCCCGACTCGTACGTCCGCGATCGTCAGAATGGCGAATTTTATCGGCAGAGTTGGCGCGCCGCGTTCGCGACGTACCCCGATTGGATCATCATCACGAGTTACAACGAATGGGTCGAAGGCACGATGATCGAACCGAGCGTGACGTACGGCAATTTGTATCTCGACATTACGCGCGAGTACGCCGCGAAATTCAAAGCCGGCTTACCCTCGCCCACGCCCGCACCGACGCGCACCGCGACGCCAACCGCGACGACCGCGCCGACGCGCACGCCAACATCAACAACCACACCGACGAGCGAACCTGGGATCACGCCGACGACCGAGCCGGTTTCGCAAAGCAAACCGGAACCCACCGCGACGCGCGCCGCGCCCGCGACGATCACGCGCACCGCGACGCCGGTTCGCACGCGCACACCCGAAGCGACCGGCACGCCGCCGCCGCCCGATGGTTTCCGCGCGACCGTGATCGATCTCGTGCGTGTGCGCGCCGCGCCCAGCACCGACGCCGCGATCCTGGGACGCTTGAAAGAAGGATCGATCATCTACGTCGTCGGGCGCACCGAAGACGCCAAGTGGTATCAAATTTATTTTCCGAATTTTAGGAGCCGCGGCTGGATCGCCGGTGATTTGATCACGACCGAGCCGGACAATGATGCCGAGCCGGAACCCGAAGCAACGCGGATCGCGTTGCCGCCGGATGAACGCGGTATGCCGTAACGCAAATTTGTAAATTTGCGCCACAAGGAGACCTGGTGGCTGATCTCGAAAAAGATATTGCGAAAATTCTCATCACGCGCGATCAACTCCGCGCGCGCATCGCCGAGTTGGGTAATGCGCTCAGTCGCGATTATGCCGGGCAGGATTTGCTCCTCGTTTGCATTTTGAAAGGCGGCGTGCTTTTTCTCAGTGATTTGATTCGCGCGATTCACATTCCGCACGCGATTGAGTTTATGGCGATCTCGTCGTACGGCGGCACACGCATCGAATCGTCCGGCGTCGTGCGAATTATGATGGATTTGAATTCGAATATCGCTGGGCGCAACGTGTTGATCGTCGAAGATATTGTGGACACCGGGCGCACGCTGGCGTACATCATCGAAAATTTACGCACGCGTAATCCCGCCTCACTAAAAATTTGCGCGCTCCTCGATAAACCAAGTCGCCGCGAAGTGAAAGTGAATTTGGATTATATCGGCTTTGCGGTGCCGAACGAATTTGTCGTCGGCTACGGACTCGATTACAACGAAATCTATCGCAATCTCGATTTTATCGGCGTGCTCAAACCGGAAATGTACGCCAAGCCGGCTGAGGACAGCGAATCCGCAACCTAACAAAAAACTTCCGAAATCTTGGAGATTTCGGAAGTTTGAAAAAAGTAGAGACGTTCGCGAAGCATGCAACGTCTCTACTTTTTTTATTGGGTTTGCTTTTCATCGTGCGCCATCAGTGCCGCCTCAACGCGATTGTGCACCTGGAGTTTTTGCAAAATGTTCGTCATGTGATGCTTGATCGTTTTTTCGCTCAAATACAATAGCGCGGCGATTTCCTTGTTACTATCCCCGGCGGCGACGCGTTCGAGAATTTGGCGTTCGCGTTCGGTCAATTTTTCGAGCGGGCTGGGAATCGCTTTGGGGTTCGGCGCGCCGCGCGTCGCTTCGGATAGTAGACTTGCCGCGAGCGAAGGCGTGACGTACGCTTCACCCGCCCACACGCTCCGTAAAATTCCCACGAGCTCGCGCGCGGAAACGCCTTTGAGAATATAGGCGCGCGCGCCGGCTTTGAGCGCGGCGACCACATCCTCTTCGGCTTCCGATCCGGTGAGCATAACAATCTTGGTGACCGGGCAAGCCGTCGCAATCGCTTTGACCGCGTTCAAGCCGCCGCCCGGCATTGTAATATCGAGCAAAATCAAGTCGGGTAAAAGATCGGTCGCGAGGTGAATCGCTTCCGGCGCGGTCATCCCTTGCCCGACGATCTCGATATCCGGCTCCGCTTTTAAAATGCTCGCCACGCCCTCGCGAAACAGTGGATGATCGTCCACAATGACGATATGAATTTTATCGTTCATTCATTCCTTCCGGCTCACGCAACGACAAGCGCGCGATGACCCGCGTCCCCGTGTCCGGCGCGCTTTCGATGTTGAACTTGCCGCCCAAACTTTCTACGCGATCGCGCATCCCGACCAAGCCGAGATGATTGTCCCATTCCGTGAGATTGCCATTTCGAAAACCCGGTCCGGCATCGGCAATCTGAACGATCAACTCGGTCGCGGCGCAATCTATTTGCACTTGTTGTCCCTGTCCGTGCGCGTGCCGATACGCGTTGCTCAACGCTTCTTGAATCAACCGATATACCGTGATCTTGACCGACAAGGGCGCTTGCTCCGGCGCGCAATTGAATTGCGTGTTCACCTTTGTCCCGGTTCGCCGTTCGTGCACGTAGACGACTCGCGCGAGTGTTTCGGGAAAGGTCATTGCATCGAGTTGGGGCAAACCCAAGCCGCCGGAAATCGCGCGCACTTCTTGAATCGCATGCCGCACCGAACGTTGCACATCTTCGAGTCCGTCGTTGCACATTGCTTCGCGCGTGGCAACGACCTGGCATTGTTCGCTCTGCGCGATCACGCGATCCAATTGCAGTAATGCCAACCCCAAATCTTGCACCGGTCCATCGTGCAATTCCGCGCTGATGCGCCGAAAGATCCGTTCGTTGAGATCGGCGGTGCGCGCGGCGGCATCGCGCAAACGTTCATTGAGTTCCTTGTTCTGCGCGAGTAATTCGGTTAGCCGCGCGACCTGGTTGCTCAGTTCCGCTTGTTGCCGCGTAATCGTGTCGCTTCCGCGCTTGACCACTTCGCAACGCGTCCAGCGTTTGATAAAACTCAACGACCGCGATCACCTGGTCGGTCCCGCTTCGGTTGATCGGACTGTACGTCTCCAACAATTGCGAATAGCGCACGCGCTCGAGCACGTTTTCTTCGTCGTCCAGATCGCTAATCGACGCGACGACTTCGCCGCGCAATGCGCGCGCGAGACTGCCCTGCACGGGATATTCTTTTCCAATCAATGCCGGGTTTGTGCTGTATAAAATCCGACCTTGCGTATCCCACACTTTGAATGCGACGATGTGTTTGCCCAGTTCGGTTTCTTCAACCAACCGACTCAGTTTCGCCTTGTGTTCGGATGTCGGCATCGCGCCCTGGATGGTCTCTTGCAATACCGGGTCAATGAAACTGTCTACGTAGAGCGCGGTTTGACCGGCGGTTCGATTGATCACACCAACCTCGATTTGCCGCGCGACCCACCAGCCGACCGCGAACATCAGACAAACCAGGATGATGAAACTGGTCAGCACAAATTGTTGAGCCAGACTCAGTCGCTCGAACAAACTTTGGACTTGCCGCATCGTGCCCTCGCTCTCCATTAAAAAATCGTAACCGTTCAGGTGTCATTGCGAGGAGCGTTTTTTGCGACGAAGCAATCTCCGCGTTGCAAGTCCGGATCGACCAAGTCGGGGATTGCTTCGCAAAAACCGCTCGCAATGACGGATGGGGCTGAACGCTTACAAAAAATCTTTCCCTATTATAGCACGGTTGAGTTAGAAATACATCAGACCAAAGTCGCAGTGAGCGCGTCCACAGGTCGCATACGCGCCCACATCTAAATCTCCACATTAACTTTCGACTTTGGCACGTTCCCTTTTGGCGCGCGCGCGCGTAGAATACTTGCGGGTATCAAAAAAGCACGATCGGTTTTGGAAATTCCTAAAAGGAGGAATTAAGTGAAAACCTTGGATATAGTTTTAGCCGGGCGCGCGACGCGGCTCATCATCCTCGCGGTGTTCATCGTGTTGTCATTGATTTTGACTTTGCGCGGGGCGCACGCCGCGGTGAATGGCATCGGGTTGGTTGCGGTCGGACCGGTCATGTCCGACAATGGATTCCCGGTGTGGTACAAAGATTCCGCCGGCACGCGGTTAGAGTTGTGCCTTGAGGCGACCAATCCACTCTGCGGCTTTGTCGCCGGCGACATTCCCAACCCAGCCGCGCCACTCGTCGTTCCCAACAACTTTCCCGATGAAGCATTCTGGATGCTCGGCTCGGCGGGCTTGACGACAAACGGCACGGGACGCGCCACACTCGTCCTGGGACTCGAAGCCGCCTTTAGCGTGGGACCCCCCGTAGATGGCGACCAGATTAGTTTCGGGCGTGTCCGCATTTGGGTTGACAACCTTGTGCCTGGGGCGACGTATATCGTCACCCACCCGTATGGTCGGGATGTCTTTCCCAATGTAGATGCTGGCACACGCGGCATCCGCTATGTCCAAGACATCGGCATTGGCGCACCCGGCGATTTTACCGGCGCGCTCAACAGCCGCATTGGACCGTTCCTCAAATGGACTGCCACAGCGCCGCTCGCGCCAGCCGGCTTTATCGGCGACCCGAATATTTTGCATGCGGTTACCGGCAGTCCGAATAGCACAAACTTTTTCCGCATCGAAGGTCCAGCCGGCAGTTTTACCGGCAGTCCCAACTTGTGCGCGAATCCCGCGCTCGGCGCGGATCCAGTCGCCACAACCGACTGCATCGAAACCACCCTGTTTTCACTGATGGGTAAATTCGCGACGAATGGCGGCGTGACCGCCGATCGCGCGACCTATTCCCGACCCGCCGGCAGTGGTGGCGGTACGATTGACGTTTACGCAACCTCCGAAGCCAGCCAGCCAATCGAGGTCGCTCGCGGCACCACATTCGGCACCACATTGTTGGATGGCGATTCGGGACGATACTATGGACGCATCGGATTTACCGGGGCAACGCCGGCAACGCTCAAAGTCCGCAATTCTGGCGATGTTCCCATCACTGAAAAAACAATCACGGTGGTTGACCTGGTGACGATCACACGCGCCGAGTACAACTCCGACACCGACACGCTCACGGTCGCCGCCGATTCAAGCGATCAAGATCCGCGACCGGCATTGACGATCACTGGTTTCGGCGCGCTCTCGGCGACTGGCACTAGCACGTTCGCCAATGTTGCCGTGCCGCCGAACAACCTCACGGTTACTTCTGCCAAAGGCGGGACGGATACGCAACGCGTTACGATCATCGGATCAACGTTCGCGCCGCTGGCGGTCTTCGCCGCGGCGGGGACAGACCAGGTCGTGCAACAAGGACAAGTCGCCACGCTCGACGGTTCTGGTTCGACCGGCGATATTGACACTTATCAATGGGCGCAGGTTGGTGGTCCGGCGGTTACGCTGAGCAACGCGAATACCAAGACCGCGACCTTTACCGCGCCGACGCAGTCGGTTACGCTGACGTTTAGTCTGACTGTTTCGCGTTTGAATCCCCCGGGTCCCGGCAGTACGGACACGGATCAAGTTGCGCTCACGGTCGCGCTGTTGTCGCCGCCGATCGCAAACGCGGGACCGGATCGCACGTTGATTCAAGGTACGACGGTAACTTTGGACGGAAGCGCATCGAGTAATGCCAGTGGGTATAGCTGGGCTCAAACGGCTGGACCCGCCGCGGCACTAAGCAATCCAACCGTCGCCAAACCAACTTTTGTCTTCCCAGTTCAGAACCAACTGGTCACATTCCAATTGACGGTTACAGGACCTGGCGGTGCGCCATCTTCAGATTTGGTGACCATCAATCCGGTCTTGGATACGATCACTGCTCCTCGCACCGAGTACACGGTCAGTAAATTGGAGTGGCGTTCACAAGGTACGGCAACCGTTCTGGGACCGACTGCCGGTCCGGGAAACACGATTACCCTTACGCTGAACAAAGCCAGCGGGGCAATCGTCCTCGGCACGACAGAGGTTGACAACCTCGGGGCGTGGGCGTTCCGGCTCACGAACGCTCCAGCAGATAAACGAGGGCAATCACAAGTTTGGTAATTTGCAAATGGGGAGGTTGGGATGTCAACACTTGGGCTAGTCGGATTGTCGTTCGGACTCGTCGCGTTTTTCATAGTCGAACTTGTGTTTGCAGTAATGACTGAAACCGGGTATGGCGAAAACATGATCCGGCTCAAGGCATCTGCCGGCGCGTTCGATTCGTCTAGTCCCGCCACCGAAATTCGCGAATATACGGGATATGAACCGGCGCATCCACCGGTGATCCGGGTCCGCGTCTGTTTAGATCCGATCGATCGAGTTGATCTCGAAAAGATCGTGTAGCGCAAAAACCGGCGCGTGATCGTTTGATTGGATCCGGATAGAGAGAAGGCAGATATGCAAACTCGAAAACGTTTGACTCAACTTTGCAGACCGATTGGACTCTTGATTATTTTTCTGATGGTTCTGTCGTGTCGGACGACTGATCTGATCCGACAATTTGCAGATAATCATATTGGCGCGGAAAAAATTTCAGCGGACATTGAACCCGTTCAAGATCCCACGCCGCCCGAAACGGCAACACCCCGCCCGGTTGGAAGGTTGGAGCATGTGATCGCTTCGACGACGCAAGTGGCAGGCCCAATCCCAGCCGAACGAACGCCCCTGGCACCGACCGCAATCGCAACACCTACCTGGATGCCCATTCTGCAAGACCTGCCGCCCGCCACGCGCGCCCCGGTGCGCGCGCCCGCCAAAACAGCGACACCCACAAAAATTTTAGCGACACTGACGCCCCGTTTTCAATACCAGGTCAGTTTCTCCTGGTGCGGTCCCAACTGGCTGACGTTTATCGAGGGAACGGTAACTCAGGGCGGACAAGCCAAAGACGGTCTGCTGATTCGAATTGCGTTAGACCCCGACGGTTCCGCCCTGGTGAGCGATTACAAAACCGGGACAGACCCAACGAAACCCGGCGGCTATACCCAGATCATTGACGCGAACGCGCCGCATGGCGGCTTGTGGTATTTGTGGATCGTTGATCCGCAGACGCACAAGCGCATCTCGGCAATTGCCACCGTAAAAACGGATCCCAAGCGTATCGAGGAAACCTCCTGCCAGTCCGCGAATATAAATTTTTCGGATTGAGATTTGGCGCGCTGGAGAATTCCGATCAAGATCATCCCCCGCGACAATCAATTTCATCCCGCGTTCGGGTTGCCGAGATTCCATACCCGGGAATCTCGGCAATTTTTATTCGCGCGCGCGCGCGCGCGGTCAGACCAAAGTCGGATGACCGGGGTACTATCAGTCGCAGAAATATGCAATCCAAAGTCGAGTGAAATGTTTCGACTATCGCCCGTTACGTCGTGGATGCGAACACCGTATAATCTGTCTGCATTGAATCGGCAAGGTGAATCATATTTCTGATTCATTGCGCGCTTGAAAGGAGCTGTATGAAAAACACAGTGGATTCTATGCGGCACTGGTTCACCAGGTTGCTTGAGCGCACTGAAGCAAAATTTTCCGTGCTCGTCGCGCTCACGCTCACGCTCGCGCTGACATACGGCGGGGGTCTCTGGTTACATCTGTTGCACCAAGCGAATGGCGCGACCGAGTTGAATCAGCCGCCGCCAGTCATTCACTGGTTACGCGATTCGACGCTAATGTTGCCACTTGTTCTCGTCAGTGTCTTTACTGCGCTTGTCTTCGCGCAGTGGTTACTAGTGCGCTTTGGTCCGGCTACTCCGCTGATCCTTGAAAGCATAGTGGTTGTCGCAAGCGTCGCATTGATTACCAGCGTTGTGCTCGCCTGGGCAAGCCCCATCCACGACAGTCTTTTCCGAGCGCAACACCCAGCGCGCCACCATCAAGGCGATGCAAAAGTGTTGCTCGCGCTCCAGCAAGACGATGAAGCGGAAACATCGTTCGCGCTTCAACACGACGACGCGGAAACATCGTTCGCGCTTCAACACGACGATGAAGAAATGCTGACTGTTCCGCATATACTTTACGATGGCTCGCTGGCATTGGTTGGTAACCTGGTGCTTTCAAGTATTCTCTTTGCGCTGTTCCGTGGGCGATTGTGGGGAAGGCGCGCCGCGCGGCGAATCCGAGTGGTCAAACCGGCGCTCCCTGCCCGAATGTCGCGCGGATGAAAATCTTTAACGTTGCTACGGTTGAAATCAAGACTTGGCTCGCTCGTTGGGATCTGAAACGTCAAGTAAGACGATGACCCCTACGGCAAAGCCCGGCGACTTGCCGGGACGCAAACATTCTCAATAAATGTAACTGCTCAGTTTGTCACGCTCCGCGTGAACGTAGTGAACGCAAAGCGTCTCGCTCGCCGGGCTGGAGATCCTTCGCTCCGCTCAGAGTGACAATCGGGGTGGAGCAGTTACCAAAAAAGGAAAAATCAAATGTCTAACAAAACGACTGACCCAACCAAGATTACTCGGCGTGATTTTTTCAAACTGAGCGCCGCCGCAACAGCGGCGTTCGCTATGGCTGGCGTGGGATCGCTGATCGCGCCGGATCTTGCTCGCAAGGGCTTGCTCTCTCCCCTTGGAGTGTTCGATGCCGCCTCGGTCGCGCTGGCGGATGCCATCTACATTGAAGCCGCCCCGACTAGCCCGCTGATCCTCACCCCGTTCCGCGATGTTCTTCCTATTCCCAAAGCGCTGGCTCCGATTCCCAAGTCGGTCTACAGCATCTGGAAGAACCCGCCGGGTTCTGGTGCCGGTCAGCAGACTTCGGTCAGCAAAACTGAAAAACATCAAATCTGGACCAGCAAGATCGGCTACCCAGACCCGCTTGTCTACCAGATCAAACTTCAGGTGAACACCCATCGCTTCACCACGTCCCAGGTGTTACCAATCGGCGCGAACGGCGCGCCGACGATCTCGTTCGACGCAACCGGCAAAACCTACCCGGCAGGTACGGTCAGAACTCTGCCGGCAAGCACCATCTACGGATTTAACGGCACATTTCCGGGACCTATGATCAATGCCGAGTATGGCAAGCCCGCCCTTGTGCGCTTTGAGAATCACCTGGACGAGAACCCTGACAATCTTGATCGCCAAGACTTTGGGGCTCCGGACTATTCGTTTATGACCCACTTGCACAACGGTCATACGGCGCCGGAGAGCGATGGCAACCCGAACTATTCGATGAACAAGTTGAAACTCCACGGCTATCCGACCAAAGCGTGGGTTGATAACCTCTATCTCAATTGGCCCGCCGGCGGTGACAACAACGAAAAGCAGTCGTTCTTGTGGTTCCACGACCATCGGATGGACCACACCGGGTCAAATGTTTACAAGGGAATGGTCGGTCTCTTCCCGATCTACGACCCTGCCCAAAGTAAGGATATGGGGGACGAGACCAAGGGGTGGCGATTGCCGGGTGTTCGGAAGAACAATGCGGATGGCTCCTTCGACGTTGACTATGATATTCCACTCGCTTTCTATGACTGCCGACTGGACGATGGAGTTACCACCCACCAAGATATGCACGATGGCATGGGCGAGTTCCCAGCCGCCGGGAATCCCAGAACCCACCCGGAGTGGTGGGGCAAGACCTTCTACAAGCACTTTGTTAGTCATGGCTTTGTCGGAGACATCTTCACGGTGAACGGGACAGCCAACCCGGTTCTCGAAGTCAAGCGGCGCAAGTACCGCTTCCGCTTCCTGGACGCCTCGATCGCCCGGATCTATGAGTTCAAACTGATGAGCTCGACCAAGGGTCCGAAGGCGGCGAAGGATCTCGGATACGGCGGAGACGAGCTACAAGGACAGTACCGAATTCTCGACGGACAGCAGTGCATGAAGTTTATCCAAATCGCGACCGATGGCGGCTTGATCCCCGCCCCGATCACCCGCGATTCCTTCGAACTGTGGCCCGCAAATCGCCGGGAGATGATCGTTGACTTTACAAAGTATATGGACGGGACGCCGACCTCAAAAGGCGACGTGATCTACCTGACGAACGTGATGAAGATGAAGGACGGGCGCATGTGGGACAACTCAACCCGCTCCGGGCTTGACCCGAACTATAAGGTGCCGGTCCTAAAGATCGTGATCGGCGACGACGCGCCGGATAACAGTCTGATCCCCACGGCTCTGCGCCCAGTGCCAAACTATGCTTACGGGGATTGGAAGAAGGACTTGGACAACCGAATGATCTTCGAGGTTCAGCGTGGCGGTTCTGGAGGGGAGATCGAATGGTTAGTCAACGGGCAACCCTTCGACCCCGCTAAACCGGCGCGGTCGCTCAAGAACCCCGCGGGTAATCAGCCGCTCGCGATCCAAAAGCTGGGAAGCTACGGAGTGTGGGAAATCCGGAACGGCGGCGGCGGCTGGGTTCACCCATTCCACTTTCATATGGAAGAGCATCGCGTCATTATGCGGAACGGGAAGCTGATTCCCCCGGCTGACCCAGGTCACCCGGATGGCATCTCGAAAGAGGATGTGTGCAATCTGGACCCGTCCGAGTCGGTGATCGTCTGCCGGCATTTTCGAGACTTTGTTGGCAAGTACGTCGGGCATTGCCACAACCTGGCGCACGAAGACCACGCCATGATGTTCGGGTGGGAAGTCGTTCCGTAGATCGCTTGTGCCACGAGCCGCAATGGAATCGGGAATTCAGTTCGTTGGGAATGTGTTATGCGGGTGGCAACCGCGATACCGATTCGAAATGTTCCACGCGCAATCAAAATAGCCAAGCGTAGGGCGCTAGTCCAACGCTTGGCTATTGACGATTAAGACTATGGTCGTACTCAAACCTTCGACCTTTGACCGTTCCCCCGCAAGCAAAAAAGTAGGATAATCTCAACAACGGATCGCCCATTCCCAAACATTCACACCACGAGGATCCGGGGAGGTTCCGATGTTTATTCTCCTGGTTGTGTATCTGCTATTTGCCTTGCTGTGTCTGGGCATTACCGGTTTGGCAATTGCGTTTATTGCGGCGACCGCCAAAGAAAGAGCCCTGTAGAAGGAAGGTGTCTGTGCTAACCCATATTCAGCCCGGTTTATTTTTCAAATGGATGCAAGAACATACACGCGATTGGACGATCCAGGGTGGCGGTATACCATTAACTCTGCTGATCGTGATCTATGCGGCGTTCGTGTTCTTGCTGTGGAATGTGTAGCCAAACTTGCGAAATCCCGGAGATTTCGCCAGTTTGAAAAAACGTAACCGTTCAGCCCAACCTGTCATTGCGAGCGGTTTTTGCGAAGCAATCCCCAACATTGTCGTTCCGGAATTGTCGCGCGGACGCTTCGCGGCTTCGTCGCAAAAAACGCTCCTCGCAATGACACCTGAACGGTTACGAAAAAACAATTAAACGATTGTGAACCCAGGAGATCGCCCAATGCCTAGTTCAATTTTTAACAGCATCATCCATCGGCATAAACCAGGGATCCAACTTTCAGTTGACCTCTGGCTTGCTCTCGCGCTCGCGTACGGCGGCGGCTTGTGGTTGCACTGGATTCACGAACTCGAAGGCGCGATGGAACACGATGCGCCGCCCGTGTTACTCCACTGGTTGCGCGATGCAACCTTGCTTTTGCCATTGATGCTCGGCGCAGTTATTGCCGCGCGATTGATCGCGCGGCGATTGTATTTGACCGGCGCGCGGCGATCTATCGCGATCGCGTTCGTCGCGAGCGCGCTAATGGGCGGCGCGAGTCCTCTGCATCAAATTCTTTTCGACGCGCATCATCACGCCGCGCTGGGCGCGTCCGTCCTGGTTCACAGCGCGCGCGACACCCTGCTCGCGTTGATCGCGAACCTGGTCATCGTGAGCGCGGTCGCGCTGATCCGCCAACCCCGGCGTTGGGCGCGCCAACGCGTGATTTTGCGCGCGGTGTTGGCAATCACGCTGATCACAAATTTTCTCGCGCCCCTCGCGCCGACGGTTTCCGCCGCGCCCGCGGCGCAAACGGCTAACGTCTGCGCGACCGCGACGCGCACAATCACGTATGATGTCGCCGCGTTTCAAACGATCATCCCGCATAACGGCTGGGGCGATCACACGCCCGACGGATTGATGTTCGCGCTCTCGAACGCGGACGCGATTCCAAACAAAGACGCGCTGATCGCGAACCCGAATCTCATCGAGCCACTCGTGATCCGCGCCGCCGTCGGCGATTGCATCCTGGTCAATTTTCGCAACGACATTACCGGTCGTCGCGTCGGAATGCACGTCAACGGCATCTCCAAAGATCCAAAAACCTCCGACGGCGCGCGCATCGGCAACAATCCTGACACTACCGTGCCGACCGGCGGAACGATCACGCACACATTTTTCGCGCACCGCGAAGGACAGTTCGTGATCAACGATTACGGCAGTGGCTTGAACTATCCCAACGACACCACGAGTCGCGGTTTGTACGGCGCGCTGATCGTTCTGCCGCGCGGCGCGACCTGGCACGATCCGCGCACCGGGCGCGACTTGCTCGACGCGAGCAAGCGCGGCGTCGGCGCGATGCCGTTCGCGGACGCGCGCGTGCCGGGTGTCGGCAATGATTTTCGCGATTTCGTCGCGGTCTTTATGGACGAGCCGGAAGGCGTGTTGGATCGCGATGGCAAACCGCCGGTCTTTCCATTGACCGGCATCGAGGACGGCACATTCGGGATCAATTATCGCTCCGAGCCGTTACGCAATCGCGCGCGCGCGGTGTTGGAACATCGCGGCTTGGTGTACGATGCCGCGCAAAATAAAATCGTCGCGACCGCGCCAAAAGTGGTTACGCTTCCGAACGGCACGGTCATTCAACCGACCGATCATTTTTGCGACGGCTATGTCCCGGAACTCGATCAAATCGTGAGCGATCCGGGCGCGCAATGCGTCGGCGAAGAATTTCATTTGCAATCGTGGCCCTTTGGCGATCCGGGAAAACTCACGCGCAAACTCGCGGACGGCACGATTGTCGCGGACACGGATAGCATCATTCCCAAAGCGTACGTCGGCGACCCGGTGCGTTTTCGCATCGTGCATCCCGGCGTTTACGAAACGCACACCTGGCATCAACACACGAATCGCTGGCGGCACGAGCCGAACGATCCCGATTCGACACGGCTCGATGTGCAATCTACCGGACCCGGGCAAACGTTTGAATTGGATTTCGAAGGCGGCGCCGGGCAAATGATGGGCACGGTCGGCGACCAGGTTTTTCACTGCCATTTGTATCCGCACTTTGCGGAAGGATTCTGTCGGTGTGCCCGAACGATTTTATTATCCCGCGTTCATTGACGCGAAAATTGTGTACAACAAAGCCGGCTGGCACGATCCGTACGGCAAACTCTACGCCCAAGCCGCGCCCGAACCTGGTTTGACCGCGCTCCAAAAAGCGGACCAAGTGCGCCAAGCGATCAACGCCGGCGCGATTCAACCGGAACCGTTCACGATTCGCGCGCGCTTGGGCGAGTGCGTCAACTTGCGGACGACGAACGCAACGCATCTCGACAACGATCCAAATGTGCCGCTCGATCTGCACGCGCCGAACGGCGACATTTTCCACGAACCGACGCCAATGACCGAGATGAGCAGTCACGTTCACCTGGTGCGGTTCGACGAACTCGGCTCCGACGGCACTTCGATTGGTTGGAATTATGTGCAAGCGCCGCTCGTCGGACAAACGTACGGCTATCGCTGGTTTGTGGATTTGCCTTTGCGAACCGTGTTCTTTCATGATCATCAATTTCCGACGACGCATCAACAGCACGGTGTGTGGGCGGCGATGAACGTCGAACCCGCGGACGCGACCTGGCACGATCCAAAAACCGGGTTGGAAACGAATGGCATCGGCACGGTGATGGACATTCGCTCGCCATCGGGTCAGGACTTTCGCGAATTCACCGTGCACTATTCCGATTTCGTGCCGTTGTTCGACGCCGCCGGCAAGCCGCTCAACCCACCGACGCGTCCCGATTTCTACGGGCAAGACCAGGGCGGCATGGCGATCAATTATCGCAACGAACCGTTCCCGACGCGACTTAACTCGGCGAGCAGTGGCGCGCCCGGCGAGCCGGCGTACATTTTCAGTTCCGCCGTGCACGGCGATCCGGCGACGCCGATCTTTCGCGCGTACGCCGGCGACCCGGTTGTGTTCCGCTTTATGGATGGCGCGCACGAGGAAGAACACAACTTTAATCTCGCGGGGCATCGCTGGTTGCACGAACCGGACGACCCGGCATCGAATCTGTACGACACGCAAGCCGCGAACATTGGCGAGTTTTTCAACTTTGAAGTTACTGCCGGGCGCGCGGTGCGACGCGGCAATGCCACCACTGCCACGGCGCGCGAAAAAATGCGCGAGCACGCGCAGATGACCTTGGGCGCGACCATCGTTCTGCCTGCCGGCGCGAACGCGACCGGCGGCGATTATCTCTACAGTTCGCAACCGTTGAACGATTTGTGGAGTGGGATGTGGGGCATCTTTCGTGTGCTTGCCGGGCGCGTGTCCGATCTGCAACCGCTTCCCGATGTTACCGCGCCGCCGACTGTGCCAGCCGGTGGTGAATGGCTCGCGCTAAAACCAGGTCAATCCATCAGCGCGCCGCCGCCGGCTAAAATTTTGAATCCGTGTCCGCCGAGCGCGCAGATCAAAAAAATCGCCATCAGCATCGTGCAACAAAAAATCGTTTACAACGCCGCGGGCGATCACGATCCGAATGGCATCGCGTATGTGTTGAATCAAGACCTCGATCTTGCCGGCAGACCGAAAGCCGGCGTCGCGCTCAAGCCGTTGTTCATTCGCGCGAACGAAGGCGAGTGCGTGCATCTGGCGTTGACCAATCGTTTGCCCAGCGCGGGCATTCCAGTGCACGCCGGCGATCCGGTCAATCCAACCGAGAACACGAGTGTGACGAATCGTTTGGCAAACGGAAGTTTGCAGTTGGTCAACGCGACCTGGCGTCCCAGCAATCGCGCGTCGGTGCATATTGCCGGCTTGATCAAACACAAGGTCGTCAGCGCGGACGGCGCGGCGGTCGGTTACAATTACGATACGACGATCGCGCCCGGCAAAACGTTCACGTACTATTACTGGCTCGACAGCAAAGACATTGGCATTGCGAACATTCAAAATATGGCGAATATCCGTGGCACGCGCCATCACGGCGCGTGGGGCGGACTCGTCGTCGAACCGAAGGGCGCGGTGTATCTCGATCCCAAGACCGGCGCGTTTGTGCGGAGCGGTGAGAACGCGGTCATCAAATATCCGATCATAAATCCCAATGGCACGACGACGTACAACTTATTCCGCGAATTCATTGTCAACCTTCAAGACGGGTTGAATCTATTCGACAAAAATGGAATTCAAATCGCGGATGCCGCCGCGCACGCCGGCGAAGCCGCCGATTCCGAAGACCAGGGCGAAAAAGGCATCAACTATCGGAGTGAGCCGTTCCGTAACCGGCTCGCGCGCGATCCGCAATCGGCGAACGTGTTCAGTTCGGTCGTGCATGGCGATCCGGCAACGCCGATCTTTCGTTCCTACGTCGGCGAGCCGGTGATGGTGCGCGTGTTGAACAGCCAGGATTTGCCGCGCGCGCACACCTTCGGCATCGCGGGGCACGAGTGGCGGCACGAATGGAATGATCCGACCTCGAACATTATCAACGCGCAAGGCGGCTTGAACACGAGTCGCGCATTCAATCTAAATTTGATTGGCGGCGCGGGGGGACCGCAACAACTCGCCGGCGATTATCTGTACAACGATCGCAATCTGTTCCACAATTTGAGCGGCGGATTGTGGGGACTGATTCGCGCGCACGACACCGCGCAGATCGATCTCAAACCGCTGTTTGCGAGCGCGCGGATTCCCGTCGCGCCGATCACACAACCGGATCCGAGTTTGCCGCCGCCAGAGTTGGGCATTGACGTGGGCATGTTTGAATACTTTTCGCCGACCATTTTCAAGTGAGTTTTGGAGAATCGCAATGAGACCCGAAATGAACGAGCCCATTCGTGTGTTGGCGCTCGACGACGCGCCGATTTACTGCGCGGGGATTCGCCACGCGCTCGAAGCCGCGCCGGGATTCGCGCTCGCGTTGGCGACGGGCGATCCCGCGCATGCGTTCGCGCAGGTCCGCGTGATCAAACCGCACGTCATCCTCCTGGGTTTGAATCGCGCCACCCACGAGCCGATTCGCCTCGCGCGCGCGCTGTCCGATTATGCGCCGGTGCTCGCCCTCGCGGAACGCGCGGAGGACGAAGCGGAATTGAACGTCGCCGGTTTTTCGCGCAAGACGATTGACGCGCCGGGTTTGCGCGACGCGCTCCAGCGCGTCGCGCGCGGCGAACGCGCCGGCGCGAATGAAACGCGCGCGCTCTCGCCACGCCAAGCGCAAGTTCTAAAATGCGCCGCGTCCGGCGAAAGCAACAAATTGATCGCGCGCACGCTGAGCATTCGCGAAAAAACGGTCAAGAATCATATGACTTTGATTTTGCGAAAACTGGGTATGACCAACCGCACCCAAGCCGTGATGTGCGCTTTGCAACGCGGCTGGGTCGCGCTGTAACCGCGAGCCAGGCAAATGAAAAATCAACATTCGAAAAATTCGCGCGCGCGCAATCGTGTGCCCACCCCGCTTTTCGCGCTGGGACTCTTTGGAATTATTTCGCTCGGGCTATTCGCGTCGGGCATCATTCCGCGCCCCGATGCCAGCCAAGCCAGTGACGCGCATCACGCGCCCACCGCCGCGCGGATCGTGTTCGGTCCGCGCGATGTTGCCGGGCGCGACGCGCACGCGCGGCTCGAGGTCGCGAGCGCGGATGAGCACGCGACTGCCGGCGCGATTCCGACCGGACAAAAAACGCTCGTAACCGTGCGCTTGAGCGATCCGCGCACTGGCGCAATGCTCGCCGGCTTGAATCCGACGATAGACCTGGCGTTGGTCGGCGCGGCATCCAATTCGAACGCGAGTGATCCGTTTGAATCGCGCGAGACGATGGTGTTTGCCGGGAGTTCGGTCGGCGTGATCGAAGAAGGCGGACACACCCACAATAAACCAGGTCGCGGTTTGGGTAAAGCGGTCGGCGCGAATTTTACCGCGATGATCAATCTGCCGAATCCCGCCGCGGACGCGGCGTTGGATCGCGAGCACCGTTACATTTTTATCACGCTTCCCCAAAGTGACCAGGTCGTGATCGTGGACGCGCTGACGCATCGCCTCGCGCACCAGGTGCGCGTCGGCGCGCGCCCGAACCATCTCGCGCTCGAACCGTCGGGCAAGCGGGTGTGGGTGGCGAATGATGGCGCAGGCACGCTCACCGCGATTGACACGGCGACGCACGATACGCAAACCGTCGCGGTCGGCGCGGGGCATCACGACATTGTGTTCGCGGACGATCAACCGCTGATGTTCGTCACAAACAGTCAAGCCAACACGGTTTCGATCATTCACCTGGAGCGCGCGCAGAAAATTGCGGATGTGCCGGTGGGCAACGCGCCGCACGGCTTGGACTATGCCGCGCGCCGATTGTATGTGGCGAACGAAGGCGACGGCACGGTTACGGTTTTGAGCATTGAAGGCGAACGCGCCACGCCGCTCACGGTGATTCGCGCGGGCGCGGGCGCGCGCCAGGTCAAGCTGGATCCGACCGGCAAAATTGGCGCGGTCAGTAATTATCGCGCGAACACGCTCACGCTTTTCAACGCGCAGACGCACGCGCTCATCAAAACCATCGCGACCGGCGGGGGACCGGACGGCATCGTATTTTTCGAGCGGTACGTGATCGTCCGCAACACCCTCACGCCGGATGCGACCTTCGCACATCTCGATAACCCGGACATTGCGGACAATCTCGAACTGAGCAATGTGCCGTTGCTCGCGAGTCCCGCGCCCGATTTTCACGCGCGCTTGTTTGTCGCCGGCGAGATGGTGATCGCGCCGCACCCGGTAACGGGACAACTCCAGCGTTTGCATTTGATGCACGGTCGTCCGATGCCGATGGATCAGCTCAAAGCGACGAGCGGCGCAGAGTTTGTGTTATCGCTCGCGAACACGGTCAAGGAGATTCGTCCGGGTGTGTATCAACGCGTCGTGCAATTCGATCGCGCGGGCGCGTACGCGTTACGCGTCAACGTTGCCGGTCAAGCGCCGATCGAGTTCACGCTCGATGTCGCGAGCGCGCGCGCGGAGAAAGCGGCGCGCGCGCAACTGCTTACGCCGGCTGAGTCTTACCAGGTCGGCGCGCCAGCGGTGATCCGCTTTCGCGTGCACGCGCCCGACAACGCGCTCACCGACGGCACGATCACGGTATACAAGTTCACGCCGGGGCAAGGCATTTGGCAAAAAATTTTGCCGGCGGAATTTGCCGGCAATGCCGTGTATCAAATTACGCTCGAGTTTCCCGACGCGGGCGAGTATGCGGCGACATTCAGTTCCGTTAAATTGGGATTGTTGACGCAAGACAGTCCGCGTTTTACGGTGAATGTGGTCAAGTAAAAATCAACGCAAAAATCGGAATAAATAAATCGCGCCGACCTCAAACGAGGTCGGCGCGATTCGTTTACGCGCGCGCGGTTAATTCATCGCGCGATACGATAAATCCAACACCTCGACGACGTGCATTACGCGCGCGTTCAGTTTCGCGCGGCGCACGCCCGCCCACAATTGCATATGGCAACCGGTGTTACTCGCGACGATCACCGCCGCGCCGGTCGCGGCAATGTCCGTCATTTTCGCGTCGAGGATCGCGTCCGCGGTTTCGCTCTGCGCGATGTTGTACACGCCCGCCGAACCGCAACATTGATCCGGCGTTTTGAGTTCGACCAGGTTGAGCCCAGGAATTTGTTTGAGCAAATCGCGCGGCTGGCGAATCACTTTTTGCGCGTTCCGCAAATGGCACGAATCAGAATAGGTCACGCGCAGGTTCACCTCACCGCGCGGCGGCGCGTGGAGATGCTCCGCCAAAAATTCGGAAATGTCCTTGACCTTGTGTGCGAGTTGTTTGGCTTTCGTTTCGTACTCCGGCTCGTCGTGAAAGAGATGCACGTACTCGTGCTTGAGCGTCGCGCCGCATCCGCCGGCATTGTTGATCACATAATCGTATTTTTCGGAGAGGAGCGCGTCCAAATTTTTGCGCGCGAGTTCGCGCGCGTGCGCGAGATCGCCGACGTGCAACTGCGCCGCGCCGCAACAGGTTTGCTCCGCCGGGAAATGTACTGCGTACCCGTTGCGTTGAAGCACGCGCACCGTCGCCGCGTTGACCGGCGCGAGAAACGCTTCCTGGATGCAACCGTGAAAAAACGCGACCGTGCCGCGTCTCTCGCCCAGCGCGGCCGCGGGTTCCGCGCGATCCAAAAAATTCAATTCGAGCGGCGGCAAAATCGCTTCCATCGCGCGGAGTGGCTGGGGCAACCAATTGAGCGCGCGCACCGCTTTTTGCAAACCCAGGAATTGGTACAGCCACACCGCGCGCGCCATCAATTTCAGTCGCGCGACGTTCGGCATCATTTCGCGCAAGCCGAGCCAACGCACAAAGCGTTCCGCGATCCCAGGTCGGCGGCGCGCCTCGACCGCGATGCGCGCGGTTTGAATCAACTGACCGTACTGCACGCCGGACGGACACGCGCTTTCGCACGCGAGGCAGGACAAGCACAAGTTCATGTGCTGAGCGAACACCGTGCCGAAATCGTCCGGCGCGATTTTATTTTCCGCGACCGCGCGCATCAATACGATGCGTCCGCGCGGCGAATCCATCTCGGTGCCAAACACCGCATAGGTCGGGCATGCTTGCAAGCACAAGCCGCAGTGGATACATTGATTGACGCGCGCGCGAAATTGCGGCGTCGTAAATTCGGGAAAGGTGGACTCGTTCAATGCCAATCCTTTTTGCGCGTTCCTGGGAATACGATTTTTCCCACTGCTCCAAAAGAACACGCCGGGATTCGGCGCGAGTGCGCTCTCGGCTTTCACTTCTTCGGCGTCTTTTTTCGGAAACACAATCGAAGCGACAATCGCGAGCGTGAGCAGAACGAACACGACGCCAAGCGCGATTTCGGTGGGGATTTTGAAAATCTCGTGGAGCAACATTTTGACGCCGATGAATCCCAGGATAATCGCGAGCGCGTACTTGAGATAGTGGAACAGTTGCATCACGCCCGCCAGCGCAAAGTACAACGCGCGCAATCCCAGGATCGCGAAAATGTTCGAGGTGTAGACGATGAACAGATCGTTCGAAATGCCCAGCACTGCCGGGATCGAATCGAGCGCGAACAACAAATCGGTGCTTTCGATCACGACGAGCGTCGCGAGCAAGGGGGTCGCGTGCATCACCCCGTTGAGGCGCACTAGAAATTTTTCCGCGTGCAACGTCGGCGTTACCGGCAAATAGCGCGACACAAATTTGAGCGCGGCATTGTTGCCCGGGTTCACATCGTCCTCGACGCCGTTGAACAGCCGGAACGCGGTAACAACCAGGATGATGCCAAAGACGTACAGCATCCAACTAAAGTTGTGAACCAATTCGACGCCGACGACGATCAAAATCGCGCGCATCACAATCGCGCCGAGAATGCCCCAGCGCAGAATGCGCGGTTGATACAGCGGCGCGATGCCGAAATAACTGAACACGACGAGAAACACGAACAGATTATCCACGCTCAACGATTTCTCGATGAGGTACGCCGCCAAATACATCAGCGCTTTTTCACTGCCGAGTTCATAGTACACGAACACGTTGAACAACAACGCCGCGCCGATCCAAATCGCGCTCCACGTCAACGCGGATTTGATCGTGATGATGTGAGCTTTGCGATTGACCACGAAGAGATCGATGTAGAGCATAATGCCGACGACAATTGTAAAGCCGCCGAACATTAACATCTCACGCGAAACCAATTCCGAACTGGTCATTGATATTTCCTCCGAACAGATTGGATGTTGGACGTTGGATGTTTGACGTTGGACGTTAGACGTTGGACGTTGGACGTTGGATCTTAGAAGTTGAATTCCAACTTCCAACTTCCAACTTCCAACTTCCAATTTCTAACTTCCACCATCCATCACCCACACGCGTAATGCTTTCGGACCGTGCACGCCAATCGTTACCGTCAATTCAATGTCCGCGGTGCGACTCGGTCCGGTCACAAAGACCCAGTATCCTTCGCCCTTTACTTCCGCGAACGCGGGCGCGAGATCGGCGCGCAAAATTTCCGGCGTAATGATCGCGAGATGCACGCGCGGCAAGAGCGACACCGCGCGCGGTTTTTCCGGCGACGAACGCAAGAGCAGAGTCCCGGTTTCCGGGAACGCCGCGTCCGCGCCGGTGATGCCGAGATCACATTCCGCGAGCGCGCGCTTGTCCGCGTGCGGCGAAATGATTTCGATGCCGAGATCGCGCAACGCGTCCGCGATGTCCCACGCTTTCAATTCCTGGGTTTCCCACAGCGTCGCTTTTTTCACCGCATCATCGCGCGCGATTTGCGCGAGCGCGGCGCGCATCTCCGCGCGCGAAATTCGTCGCGTCGCGCCGCCGAGTTTTGTAATCTCGCCGAGCAACATTTCGATTTCCGCGTTCGCGTCGCCGGGCACGCGCGGCGCGATGCGCGCCGATCCTGGGATCGGCAACACCGGCGCATCGGTTGTGCGTTTGAGCGCGAGTCGGACATCGGCAAGAATTTGTTCGCGTGCGTTCATTTTCATATCCTGTAGCGCGGGCGGCTCGCCCGCTTTTCCCACTGCAGGCGAGCCGCCCGCCCCACATTATTTTTTTCTGCGCGCCAACCACCACGCGCCGAGCGCGGCGATGCCGGCAAAGAGCAACCCAATTCCCAGTTTGCGTTTTTGAACGCGCGCGCGACCGGCGGGCGTACGTTTGCGAAACCACGCGCGAAAATTCGCGTTGAACGCGGGCAACGGTCGCGTCATCGTCCAACGATTCGCGGGCGGCGGCAAATGAGTGAGCCAGCCCGCGCGCTGAAACGGCGCTTGAAAAATTTTTACGATTTGCGATCCGAGTGCGTACAAAAATGACTGACTGAGCGCGAACGATCCGGCGCGCGCGCCCGCGCGCATTGGCGCGGAAGTGATCGCGTCCTGAACGTGATCGCCCTCGACAACGCGATGACGCAAGCGCAGTAAAATTTTCGGAATCGGAATTTTCACCGGGCAATAATCCGCGCACGCGCCGCACAGCGACGACGCGAACGGCAAATCCCCGGCAATTTTCACGCCGAGCAATTGCGGCGCGAGAATCGCGCCGATCGGTCCCGAATAGACCGCGCCGTACGCGTGCCCGCCGACGTGATTATACACCGGACACACATTCAGACAAACGCCGCACCGAATACACAATAACGTTTCGCGCGCGACTGGATCGCGCAAAACGCGTGTGCGTCCGTTGTCGAGTAAAACCAGGTGAAACTCTTGCGGTCCGCCTTCTTCGGTCGAGCGGCGCGGTCCGGTGATGAACGAGGTGTACGTCGAAATTTTTTGACCGGTCGCACTGCGCGGCAACAGTTTCAGCAAAACATTCACGCTCTCAAAATCGGGAACGACTTTGTCAATGCCGACGACCGCGATGTGAAGCGGCGGCAGGGTTGTGCACATGCGTCCGTTGCCTTCGTTCGTTACGATCACGAGCGTGCCGGTTTCCGCGACCAAAAAATTCGCGCCGGAAATTCCGAGATCGGCGGACATGAATTCTTCGCGCAATTTCGTGCGCGCAATCGCGCACAGTTCGAGCGGATCGGGCGGCGCGTTCACGCCGAGTTTTTGCGTGAACAGATCCGCGATGCCTTCTTTGGTGAGATGCACCGCCGGCACGATGATGTGCGACGGTCCTTCGCCGGCGAGTTGAACGATGTACTCGCCGAGATCAGTTTCGAGCGTTTGAATCCCGGCGTCGATCAACGCGTGATTCAAACCGATCTCTTCGGTCGCCATACTTTTTACTTTGACCGCGCGCTTGACGTTATGCTCGCGCGCGATCGCGAGGACGATTTGCCGGGCTTGTTCCGCATCGCGCGCCCAATGCACGATGCCGCCCGCGCTCGCGACATTTTCTTCGAGCCGCGTCAAATAATAATCCAAGTGATTGATCGTATGCAAGCGGACATCGTGCCCGGCTTGGCGCAACTGTTGCCAGCGTTCATCGCCGAAAATGTTTACGACGTTCGCGCGCGTGCCGAGAAAACGCGTCGTCGCTTTGCGAACGGACGGCGGCATATTGGGTGGCACGCGTTGAACGTTCGCGCGAAAATCAATCCGCATCATTGCGCGCCTCCGTTCGCGGCGAGAACCTGGATGGTGTGCAGGGCGCGAATCGGCGAACCGATTTTGTGGAGACCGCCCGCGATGTTCATCAAACAACCGGGATCGCCCATCACGACATAGTCCGCGCCGCTCGCTTGAATGTTCGCGATTTTCGCGTGCATCATACTCGCGGAAACTTCCGGGTAAATCACGCTGAACACGCCGCCGAATCCGCAACAGGTTTCTTCTTCGTTGAGCGGCACGAGTTCCAAACCTTTGACCGCGCGCAATAATTCTTTCGATTCTTCGCGCAAACCCAGCCCGCGCAACGCGTGGCACGACGCGTGATACGTCACCTTGTGTGGAAACGTCGCGCCGACATCGCGGACGTTGAGCACGCGCACGAGAAATTCGCTAAACTCGTACGTGCGCGCGGCGATCTCCTGAGCGATGGAATGTTCGCGCGGGTCTTGAAAAAGTTCCGGCAAATGATGGCGCACGAAATCCACGCACGAGCCGGACGGCGCGACGATGTAGCCGTCGGTCGGCGCGAACACGCGCAAAAAATTTCGCGCCGGCGCGATGGCTTGACTCTGAAAACCGCTGTTGTAAAACGGTTGACCGCAACAGGTTTGACCTTCGGGCATCGCGACATCCACGCCGATGCGTTCGAGCACGCGCACCAGATCTTGAAGCGTGGACGAGAAAAAATTTTCGCCGAGACAGGTGAGAAAAAGTTGGACGCGCATCATTTTCTCCTACAGAGTGGATGGTGGAAGTTGGAGGTTAGACATTGGATAACTTCCAACATCCAACCTCTATCCTCCAACCTCACCTCAAAAACCGAAACACAAATCCTTTAGCCGGGTCGGGGATGAATCCGCCCATCAACCACAGCCAGACAAAAATTCCGTAAAACCCGGACAATGCGACGAGACCGAGCCGCCGCCACAACGGCGGACGCAATTCGACCGGCAACAAGGTCGTGTTGAGATACAGGACGTGCAAACCCGCGATCACGAAAACGATCCCGGAAATGTTCGCGCCGAGTTCGAGCAAAACGAGCGGCTGGGTCAAGCGGAGTGCGATCATTCCCCACGCAATCACCACGGCGAGGACGGCATAGTACACGACGCGCACATCGCCGCCGCGCCACGCGCGCACGCGCGCGCTTCCCGTCCACAAAATATCGGTCACCGCGCGCACCATGCCATCGAGAATGTCGAGTTGCGTTTTGAACAGAATCCACGCGCCGAGCAGAGCGACGAGATACGTCATCATCACACCGCCGCGCGTCGCCATCGCGTTCGCTAATTCAGCCGCGATGCCCAAGCCGCGAATATCTTTGCCCGGCTGAATGAACTCGATGTAGAGAACGGCGGTCAACAACATACACACCAGCGCGCCGATGCCAAAGATACCCCACTGATCGAATTGCGCGATGCGCCACCACGCGCGCCAATTTTTGAGATTCGTCGCGTTGATTGGAAACACACTCCCAGGATGCGCGAGATGCACGCGTTGACTGCCGACCGCCGCCGGAATGTAGCCGACGACCGCGCCCATTCCGAATCCCTTATCGCGCGCCCAACCCGAGAGCATTAAATTGACGATGCCGCCCGCGCCCGAGTACGCCGCGAATGCGCCAATCAACGACCAATCCGCGCCGGTCGGCAAAAAGTTGAACGCGCGCGCATTGAGATCGAATCCGATCAAACCCGCCAACCCCGCGAGCCAACCCGCCGGCGCGACAAAGAGCGCACTCAAACCGATCAAGCCGGTGAAAATAAAAACGACGAGAATCCAATTCAAAATTTCGAGCGTGCGTTCGATGCGACCGCCGAACAACAAAATAAACACGCACATTAAAAATGTCGCGACGCCGATTTGATACACCGCGTCCGCGTCATTCGCGCCGGCAAGTCGTCCGATAAACAGATAAAAAATTGCGCCCGCCGCCGTGCCCGCCCACGCGGGCCACCCAACTTGGAGAAACGCCAAGAGCGAATAAAAAATTGCCCAAAATGCCGGCGCGGGTTTTGTCCGCATAAACCCGGCAAAGATCGGTTCGCCGGTGTACATTGTGTAGCGCACGAGTTCCGTGTTCAACACGGTTTGCAGAATCACCGCCGCAGTCGTAACCCACAACAAGGTCGGACCGTATTGAACGAATGCCGCCGGACCTAGCAACCACTCGCCGCTCCCGATGGACAAGCCCAGCAGAATTGTGCCGGGACCGATCACGCCGATCAATCGCAAGCCGCGCGCATCCGGCGGCATGTTCAGTGGCGCAACCGTCCACGCTTCAAGTTGGGATTCGGATTCGTTCGAGTCCGCGCGCGTCTGTTCCATCGTTTTTTAGTCTCAAACATCTGAGGTAACTACTCAGCCCATCTGTCATTGCGAGCGGTTTTTGCGAAGCAATCCCCACGTTGGAAATTTCGGGATCGCCGCGCGGGGATTGCTTCGTTGCAAAAAGCGCTCCTCGCAATGACAGCGGGTGTTGAGATAATTTAACACTTTGCCGCGCTCTTGGCAAATCGCCAGTGGGCGCAGGTTAGCATCCTTCGACTCCGCTACGCTCCGCTCACGCGAAGCGTGCTTGCGGAGCGGCACATTCCGCGAGCCGCATCCTGAGCGGAACGGAGCGAAGCGGAGTGGAGTCGAAGGATGCTTGCTCCGCTCGCGTTTGCCCTCAAACTGAACTATTAGTCTGCCACAGAAGTTTTGAGGGCCGTAGCATAGCGCCTTGTGCGCGTTCGACGCCCACGAGGGGCTATGCTACCCCACATAACTTTTGTGGCGAACTACTACACCCGTTGGCGCGAATGGACTGCATCTCCACGCGTGCAGAGATGCAGTCCACAATGAACCGCGCCGAGGCTAGAACTTGACGAGCGGTTGTCCGGTCAGTTGGAGCGCCAAAAAGTTGGCGAAGAAGAATCCAAAGAACAGGACATTCGCGATCAACACCACGTACGACCACCAACTCGCGCGCGCCGGCTTGGGCAGTTTGCTGTTCAAATAGATCAGCACGAGCGGGTAAATGATGGATGCCAGGTTTGCCATATTCGCCGAGTACTGCAACAACTGGGTCGGTAACGCTTGGTGAATGACCCAGCTGATAAACACGATCAGGATGACCGCGACCAAGTAATAAAACTTGCGCGGGTCATCGCCGATCCACGCGCGGAGCCGCGGACTGACGGCAATCGCGGTGTCGGTCGTGTTGCGAACCAACATTTCCAAGAGCGTCGTTTGCGTCTTCCACAGAATCAACGCGCCAAGAACCAGGACAACTGGGAAGAGCCACGCGACGCGTTTGCCCAACTCCATCGAGGCATATACCGGCATATTTGCCGAGGTGGGTTCCGCCGCGCCGGGCGTAATCGCAAGCGCCACAACCATCACGCTGGGAATGAACATCCCGATCATCGCGCCGATGAAGAAAACAATCCACTGGTCAACCATCAGAAAACGGAACCAGCGTTTCCAGGTCTTGGAATTTTTCTCGGACTCGCGGAACGTAATGCCCGAAGGCAACACGGTTTGCTTTTGACCGCCGATCAAGCCGGAGAAAAATCCGACTTTGTGCCCCATCCCGTACCCGTGATCGCGATAATAATTGATCAGCATAAAGTTCATGCCGGAGGCAAAGCCGGTGTAACCGATGATCGATCCCAGGGTGGTCGCATCAATGCCTTTGGGGAGCGCCGCCGGGGTAACGATGCTCGCCAGCATCGTTATCCACAAACTTGCCGGCGCGAACGCGATCGCAAGCATAATCAGTACGGCAAGAATGAGGAACACGGCGAACGTTTCCAAAATTTCGAGCGTGCGCGAAATTTTCTTGCCGAACAGGTAGACGCCGAGCGAGAGGAACAACAAACCGATCGCGATAAACCGAACGGTTTGCAATTCCGCGGGATTCGCCGCGGCGAACGTGCGCCCGGCAAAAATGGCGAAAATGCTTTGTCCCGCCGCCGCCGCCCATCCGCCCCACACCCATGCCAGGTAGATCAGCAACAAGGTCA
>JACRPR010000149.1 GCA_016223105.1 Chloroflexota bacterium
CGGTGGCGGGGCGAATGATCATTGAATTCCTTTTGGCACAAAAAACTCCTTGCACAAGAAATGCGAGGAGTCAACTACAAATCCGAGTCGCACTGAATTGCTACAATCCAAAAAGTTTTCGCAGTCGTTCATTTACTCGCGCTTGCATTACGGCTGGCAGTGTCCCAAGTTCGCGACGAATCAAAGTAGTGGACACTGTGACCAACCGATGCAATCTGAGAGTTGATGAAACGCGCAATCCTGTCGCGGGGAAATCAGGATCGCGCCAATCCATTGACAAGTCGGTTTCAAGCGATTCGTCAGGAGATCGGCTTGACACAAACGCCAAGACAACATGACTGTGCAAGCCGATAGCATCGGTGAGACATACGGCAGGGCGCACCTTGTCGCTTGAGAGATCGTCAAATGGAAATGGAACGAGCACAACTTTAGACTTGAGCATTGAACGGTTTACCATCCTGCACAGTGTAAATATCTTCAGCGGAATCTTTTAGAAAATTAAACGTGGGGTTACGCGCGATGGTATATAGCCATTCGTCTTCGCTCGGCTCATCAATCAGAGGATACAGCACAATCACGCGCACGCGCGTGGGACCCGCAATCGGGATCGCACCGTCAAGAACGAGATGATGCTGTTCGTCAACCGTTCCGGTTAATTCGATTGCCTGCATTCGCGTTTCCATTTTTCGCGCTCCTCTTGTCAAGCATTATAGCGCGTCTGTGTTTTTTTTCAAGCGCATTTACGCGCGTTCCGCAAACGCCATCGTGTACAACTCGAAATACTGTCCGCGCTCTTCAAGCAGTTCCGCGTGCGTGCCGGCTTCCGCGATGCGTCCTTTTTCGATCACGAGAATTTTATCCGCGCGCGTGATCGTCGAAAGCCGGTGCGCGATCACAAATGAGGTGCGATCTTTGAGCAAACGTTCGAGCGCGGCTTGAATCACGCGTTCGGTCTGCGTGTCCACGCTCGAAGTCGCTTCGTCCAAAACCAGGATGCGCGGATCGGCGAGCAGAGCGCGCGCGAATGAAATCAATTGACGTTGACCGCCGGACAAAATCGCGCCACCTTCGCCGACGAGCGTGTCGTACCCTTTTTCGAGTTGCATAATGAAATCGTGCGCGCCCACCGCGCGCGCCGCCGCTTCAATCGCACTTTCATTTACATCCTGAGCCGAGCGAAGCGAAGTCGAAGGATGCAAGCCGTAACTGATGTTCTCGCGAATCGTTCCCGAAAACAAAAACGGGTCTTGAAGTACGACGCCCATTTGACGGCGCAAAGAATTTTGCGTTACGTCGCGCAAATCAACGCCATCAATTTTCACCGCGCCCGCAGTCGGATCGTAAAAACGGCTGACGAGTTTGACGAGCGTAGATTTGCCCGCGCCGGTTTCGCCGACAAGTGCGATCGTTTGTCCGGCGCAAACATGCAAATTGATTTCTTCGAGCACCGGCGTTGGATCATCGGAATAGTGAAAGCCGACATTTTCAAATTCGACATCGCCGCGAATCTGCGGCAGTTCGCGCGCGTGCGGCGCGTCTTGCACTTCAATCGGCGTGTCGAGCAATTCAAAGATGCGCTCGCCGCCCGCCATCGTCGCTTGAAATGTGTTGTAGCGTTGCGCGAGATCGCGAATCGGACTGAAGAAGCGTTCGATGTACAGCGCGAACGCGACGAGCGTGCCAGCCGTAAATTCCGGCGTGCCGGGAAATTGAAACACGTTGAGCGCGGCGAGTCCGCCGAGCCACACGACAAGCGCGAGCGCGAGACTGCCGATAAAATCAACTGCCGGGAAAAAGACAGACGCAACAAGCGCGGCTTCGTTCGTCGCGCGCAAATGATTGCCGTTCACGTTTTCCGCAAAGACGCGATGATTGTATTCTTCGCGCGAGAACGATTGCACGACGCGCACGCCGACGATGTTTTCATTCAGCACCGCGTTGACCCAGCCGACGGCGGCGCGCACTTTGCGATAACTCTGCCGCGCGCGGCGTCGGAAAATTTCGGTCGCGATGAACATCAACGGCAAAACGAGAAACGTGATCAACGACAATTGCCAGTTGAGCAAAAACATCGCGACAATGATGCCGAGAATGTCGTACACATCGCGCACGACCGCGATGAACGCCCAGGTGATCATTTCGCGCAGAACGCTCACGTCGTTGATGACGCGCGAGATCAATCGCCCGACCGCGTACCGCGAATAAAATCCGAGCGACAGCGCTTGCAAGTGATCGAACAAATCGCGACGCAAATCGAAAATGATGCTTTGCCCGGTCACCGCCATAATTCGTACGCGCGCGTACGTGCCGATCCACATCGCGATTGCGGACGCGATGTACAAGCCGACCGCCCACACAAGCGCGTTCGCATCGCGCGCGGCGACACCATCGAGCGCGACTTTGATCAGGTACGGACCCGCGATGTAGCCGGTCATCGAAACGCCCATCATCGCGAGCGCGGCGAGAATGTTCGCGCGGTACGGTTTCAAGTACGTGAGCAATCGCCGCGTAACCTGGGGATCGTACGCCTTACCGATGATATCGTCGTGCGGCGGCGCGGGCGCGGAGATGGTTTGGGGTTTGGGTTTTTGAGTTGCGGTTGCTAAAGTCATAGTTGGTTAGTTGGGTAGTGCGATAGTTGAATAGTTGGTTAGTTATTTTTCACGCATCGCGTTTTACGTTTCACTCACGCCCCATCCATCACGCGCTCCGCGCGTCGTCCACTTCCATTCCCGCCCGACTCCTCCGCGATTTCTGACTCATCCAAAAACATCATCTCGCGCGCGAATTGTTCCTGGTCTTTTAATTGCAAATCGTAAATCTCTTTGTAGAGCCCACCTTGTTCGAGCAATTCCGCGTGCCTGCCGCGCTGAACGATGCGCCCATCATCAAGAACCAGGATCAGGTCCGCGCGTTTCACGGTCGAGAGTCGTTGCGCGATCACAAACGTCGTGCGCCCTTGCATCAACTCGGACAATGCTTGCTGAATCAAGTACTCGGTTTGCGTGTCCACGCTCGAAGTCGAATCGTCGAGAATCAAAACGCGCGGATTCATCAACAACGCGCGCGCAATCGCGATGCGTTGTTTTTGTCCGCCCGAAAGCGTTACCCCGCGCTCGCCAACCATCGTATCGTAGCCGTTCGCGAAACCCGCGATAAAATCATGGGCGCGCGCCGCTTTTGCCGCCGCGATAATTTCCTCTTCGGTCGCGTCCATTCGTCCGTACGCGATATTGTCGCGAATCGAAACCGAAAACAAGAGCGAACTTTGAAGAACGATCCCGATTTGCGAACGCAGTGATTTCAGATCAACCGTCTTGATGTCAAAACCGTCCACGCACACGCGCCCGGCGGTCGGATCGTAAAAACGCGGAATGAGATTGACGATGCTCGTCTTGCCGCTCCCGGTCGGACCGATCAGCGCGACGACCTGGTTCGGTTGCGCCTCGAATGAAACCGCGTGCAATGCGTTGCGGTCACCCCGATACGCGAACGTTACCGCGTCGAACGTTACGCGCCCGGTGAGCGCGGGCAAGGTCGGCGCATTTTTTGGCGACGCGATTTCTTCTTGCACATCAAGAATTTCAAAAATGCGTTTGCCACCCGCGACCGCTTCGCCCGCGGCGTTGACGATGAACCCAAGTTCGCCGATTGGCATCGCGAGCAAAATCAAATACGCGTTGAACGCGACGAGCGCGCCGAGCGAGAGCGTCCCCGCGATCACCATTTGCCCGCCGAACCACAAAATCAAAATCGTCGAGAGCATAATCAGCACGTTCGTCGTCGGCATAAAGACGCCCCAGGTGCTGACGACGGTTACGCGCGCGTCGTACAATTTTTGATGCGCGTTCGCGAATTTCACTTTTTCGTACTCTTCGCGCGCGAACGCGCGCACGACTTGCGCGCCGGTGAGATTTTCTTGCAGTGCCGCGGATAAATCGCCGAGCGCTTGATCCACGATCAAAAAAAGGTGGCTGATTTTTTTCGCAAAGAAAACGGTCGCAATCGCGAGAAGCGCAATCGGAATCAAGCCGATCAGCGTGAGCGTCGCGCTTTGCTGAAACAGCAAAATGATAATGCCGATAAGCAGGAGCGCAACGTTGAGCATTTCGACCGCGCCCTGTCCGACAAAGCGCGACAGCGCGCTCACGTCTTCGGTGCAACGCGACATCAATTGCCCGGTTTGAACCTGGTCGTGATAACTGAACGGCAAATGTTGAATCTTGTCGTACAGCGCGTTGCGAAAATCGTAACCGGTTTGATTGATGAGTCGCTCGGCGAGGTACCGCCGACCAAAGTTGAACAGCGCGCGCACCAGCGCGATCGCGATAATCGTGAGCGCGATCGCGCTGATCGCGTTCGCATCGTTCTTAACAAGCCCGTCATCAATCGCGGCGCGAATGAGCGACGGCGTAACGAGCGCCGCCGCGGTAACAACCAGGACGCACGCGACGAGAGCGGCAAGTTGGAGCCGATAGGGATTGAGTGATTGGAGTAAACGCAAAAGTGTTTTCATAGTTGATTCGTTGCGCTGAATCGTTCGCAACGCGGTTTTGCATTTTAGCACAAATTGCAGTTGAGGTGAAATTGAAGGATACGGTAACGACTCGGGTGCCATTGCGCGGAGGCGGTTTTCCCTGGCACTTGCGTTCCCGCCAGGACAAGTGTGCCGATGCTGAGCGAAGCCGAAGCAAACAATTCCCGCGATGACGATCCGGATCGACCAGGTCGGGGGTTGCTTCGCAAACGCTTCGGCTCGCAATGCCATGGAAAAAACCAGGTCGCGCAACGGAAATTCAACGATAAAAAAGCCGAGAGAAATAATCTCTCGGCTTTATTCTTTTTTCACTTTCGGCATCGCGGTAAATTCCCACGCGAAACTGACGCCGAGAAAAACCAGGATCGAAAGTAAAAGCCCTTCGACTTGAAGCGGTTTGAGATTGAGGGGCTTGGTCAAGTCCGGCGCAAGCGCGATGATGACGACGAACGCGTACAGCAACAACACAATCCACTTGCCCCACGCAAACAACCAGCCGCGCGCGACCGGTGATTTGATCGTTAGCATAATCAAAAACATTCCGAGTCCGCCCACAGCGCCCGCGATCACAAAAACGAGTTGCCAAATAATGCGCGCGTCCTGGCTTACGAGCGAGCCGAGCGACATTACGCCCGGGATGAGAAACGACAAATGAATCGCGTACGCCATTCGCCGGTGATTTGGATCGTTCATCCATTCGTCGTGGCGAAATTGCACGACGCCCCACCACAAACCGATCAGCGTAAAACAAAATGTGGTTACGGTTTGGTAGAATGTGTCCATAAATCCTCTTATCCGCGAATCACGCGAATCTGCGCGAATTATTTTCTATTCGCGTGATTCGCGAATAATATCACCCCGAATGTTTAAACCCGGTTTCCTTCATCGTGAGCGGCGCGGGCTCGCCGTTGCTCAACAGCGCCGCGTTGATCACTTCGCCGACGACGATCACCGAATCGCCTGCGGGCATTTCGCCAACGACGCGACATTCGACGTAACCGAGCGTGTCTTCGAGAATCGGACATTGCGTGTGCGCGCTCGGATGCCAGCGCACGTTTTTCAACTTGTCCGGCACTGTGCGCGACGAGCGACCGAGCATCCCGGCAAACTCGCGTTGCCCGGACGCGAGAACGTGCACCGCGAAAAATCCGCCGCCGCGAATCAACGCGAGTGTGCGCGCGTCGCGTTCGACCGCGAGAACCAACATCGGCGGATCGAACGAACATTGCGCGAGCCAGTTCGCGAGGAACGCGTTGCTCGCGCCAGCGTGATGTGCCGAGACCGCGTACATTCCGTACGTAAACAGCCGCAAAACATTTCTTCTTGCTTCGGATTCCATAAGTTTATGATGAGACGCGGGTGAATTTTTTCCTGCCGCGAAAATCCAGGTTTCGCGCAGAAACCTGGATTTTATTACGCATCACGCATCACGTTTCACTTGCGTTTCATTATCGGGATGGATGCGCCCGCGATCAGATCGCCTTGCATCGCGTTCGCGTTCAGCACACTTACCTTCGCAGCGACTAGTTGCGCGATGCGCTTGAACGCTTGCGCGTACGGCGAATCGGGATTGATCGCGGTGACCGGTTTGCCGCTATCGCCGCCGATGCGAATCGCGACATCGAGCGGAATTTCGCCGAGGAACGGCGCGCCGTACTGGTCCGCCATTTTGTGCGCGCCGCCGTGCGCGAAAATATCGGTGCGCTCGTTGCAATGCGGACACAAAAAGTACGACATATTTTCGACGACGCCGATCACCGGCACTTCTAACTTTTTAAACATCTCGATCCCTTTGATCACATCCGCGAGCGCGACATCTTGCGGCGTCGCGACGACCACGCCGCCGGTGAGCGGAACGGATTGCGTCAAGGTCAATTGCACATCGCCGGTGCCGGGTGGCAAATCAATCACGAGGTAATCGAGATCGCCCCACTCAACATCGGTGAGAAATTGGCGAATCGCGCTGTGCAACATCGGACCGCGCCAAATCACGGCTTGCTCCGGTGCGACGAGAAAACCCATAGACATTAATTTCACGCCGTACGCTTCGAGCGGAATGATGCGCTGATCCTGGGTTGCGCGCGGTTGTTCGTTAATGCCCATCATAATCGGAATGTTCGGACCGTAAATATCCGCGTCCATCAAACCAACACGCGCGCCCATTTGCGCGAGCGCCACCGCGAGGTTGACGGACACGGTCGTTTTACCCACACCGCCTTTGCCGGACGCGACCGCAATCGTGGATTTAACCGGGATGTTGAGTTTGCCGCTGATGCGTTGATCGCTCGGCATATTCGCATCCCATTTGATCGCAACCTGGCGCGCGCCCGCATTGACGACCGCGGCTTTGGCTTCGGCTTCGATCTGATTGCGAAGTGGACACGCGGGCGTCGTCAACACAATTGTAAAATTCACCGCGTCGTTTTGAATTTGAATGTCGCGCACCATCTTGAGCGTGACCAGGTCGCGATGCAATTCCGGTTCTTGCACCTTGCTCAACGCGTTCAGTACGGTTTGTTCGGTTAGCATAGTAACTCCCCAAATAAATTTGCGTTGCTATTATACACAGTTTCGCGTTGGCGTCTATTGGAAAATCATAAAGACGAAAACGCCGCAAGAATATCTTGCGTTTTTGCATCATAACCGGTAGAACAAGTTGTTGGGACTATTCTCCCACTAGCAAAAATCCAATTTCCATAGTATAATCACGCTTAGCCAAACTTGGAGATTTCTTTGTTGCACCGAATTGTGCGCGTCTTGGTTTCAGATTTTACAAAAGGATGGGGAGACTTATGATTACAAATTATGCCCGAACCATGCTGATGTTGCTCGTCGCCGTGTGCTTGCTCGCGATTGCGGGTCTTAGTCCGGTCTCGGCGGCAATCCAAGCGACGACAACGACTCCGACAGTGACACGAACAGCCACATCAGTTCCGGCAACGGCGACTGCGGTGCCACCAACAGCGACGAAAGTTGCAACCGCGGTGCCGCCAACGGCAACAAAAGTTGTGACGGCGACTGCGGTACCACCAACAGCGACGAAAGTTGCGACCGCGGTGCCACCGACCGCAACAAAAGTTGTAACTGCGACTGCCACATCAACCACAGCGGCAACCGCGACGGCAACGAAAGTTGCGCCTCCCACCGCGACGGCGACACGCACTCCCACCAAGACACCCACCCGGCCTGCCGCGCGCGCGCCGCGCGCGGGGACGGTTACGACTCTCTCGACCGCGTTTGTGCTTCAGAATATGGATGCGGCTACCGCCGCGAATGTCAGTGCAACGTTCTACAATGTGACTGGTACCGCGGTCGCGGTATCAGCAGTCTCCGTGCCGATCAACGGAAATACAACCATCGATCAACGCAATCAGGCAGGTCTCGCGACCGGTTTTGCCGGCTCGGTGGTGGTGAGTTCGACAACACAACTGGCGGCGATCGTAAATGAGTATTCGGGACTGGCGGCTTCACTCGGAGTTGATTTCCGCTCGGACGCGTACAACGGCGTGCCAAGTTCACAAGCCAACACCGGTGCGCTTTTGCCCCAAGTGCTCAAAGCCATCGTTGATGCGGCTCAACAAAAAACATACAATTCAATGATCGCCATTCAGAACACGAGCGCGACAGCTAGCGCGAATGTAACGATCACATATACGAGTATCTTCCCACAGGTTGGCACATCCACCCACAGCGGGATTGTGATTCCGCCTGGCTCATCCGTGCATATTGATATGGCGGGCGAAACGCCGTGGGCGCAATTCTTCGGACCGGCGAATGTGACCTCAAATCAAAGTATCGCGGTGATCGTAAATCAAAACGCGGCGGGTTCACTCTTGATCTATCGCGGGTTTACCAGCGCGGATGGCGGCACCGCGTTGCTCGTTACTCAAGCGCTAACGAGCATCTTTGATTCGGGTCAAGGATTGAATTATGGCTCGGCGATTGAAGGGATGACCGTCAATGGGAGTTCAACTACCGTCACTGTGAACTATACCAATCTGCTGGGTACCACCAAAAGTTGTACCTTGCCTGCCGGCACGACTTTCCGCGTGGATATGCGTCCCGGCAACTGGCCCGCCGGCTGTACTCCACCGGTCAATGGGTCAGGACAATTCTTCGGTTCAATCTCCTTTACCGCGGGCACGCCGATTGTTGCATTGAGCAATTTGCAAAGCGATTATAGCGCATCCAAAGGCATCCGCACAAGCGCTTCACGCGCCTTTGTCACGCCGGGTGGAACCACCACTGGGTATGCGCCGATGGTAATGCGGGACTATGTGGATGCGGGCACCGGCGTAACCTGGGGCACCGCGCTGGAAGGTCGGTTCCTGAGCGGCACAGGTACCGCAACGATCAGATATTATTCGGCGGCTGGCACATTGCTAGGAACGGATACATACACGGCAGGCGCAGATCAAATTTTCCGATTTGATCAACGCCTCGCGAATCCGCAAACCAGCTTTATCCTGCCGTCTGGGACGGTCGCCGCGGCGATCGTTACCGCACCCCAATCGTTCGTCTTTACGGTGAATGCACAGGGTGCCGGTTCAACACTCGGAGACGCGCTCACCGTGTATATGAGTCAGTAGCGACCAGGCAGACTGCTTGGGCAAACAGAAAGAAATTCGAACACAAGCCGATAGAACAGGTTCTATCGGCTTGTGTCTTGTGTCTTGTTAAACGCGCCGGTCGATCCGCCTTAGGCATGAGGCATTTTGCATCCTGAGTAAAGCAAAACGAATTCGCAGGATCGGAAAAAATGCTTCGCTCCGAGCAAAGTTGACACCTTTACCATCTGTGGTAAAATCGCGGCGTGCTTTGAAAGAACAGCGGTCAAGACGCCGCTGTGCATTTCAGCATCAATGATGACTCAACGCGCCGAGCATTTCGCATCCGATCCGCCGCGCGCTATTCCTGCTACCTGTGTGCCAACGCAGTGTGAATTATGAGCGACCTTGCCATTCGCGTCGAAAACCTGGGCAAACGTTACCACATCGGCGCGCCTGCGCGTTTTCGAACTTTGCGCGACGCCGTTGCAGAGACCTTCGCGATGGCTGGGCGCACACGCGCCTCTGCACCCAACGCGGAATGGATTTGGGCATTGCGCGATGTTTCGTTCGAAGTGAAACAGGGACAAGCAATTGGGATCATCGGCAAAAACGGCGCGGGGAAAAGCACATTGCTTAAAATTCTCGCGCGGATCACTGAGCCAACCGAAGGCATCGCCCAGGTCCGCGGGCGGATCGGCTCGTTGCTCGAAGTGGGCACTGGGTTTCATCCCGAACTGACCGGGCGCGAAAACATTTTTTTGAACGGCGCGATCCTCGGAATGAAACGCGCGGAAATTTTGCGCCAATTCGATGAGATTGTC
>JACRPR010000150.1:0-8791 GCA_016223105.1 Chloroflexota bacterium
CAAGGCGCGCGCCGTGATCACGCTCATCGCGTAATCAAGGTACGAGTTTTTCATTTCGAGATCAATTTCAATCGGTTTGATCGTGCCGATGTTATCTGCCATCAATTCTTCTCCTTGAAAATTCCGCGTGCATTATACTCAATTCCGAACAAAAATGCTATTCGTTCGCGATGCCGTTGACCGAACCTGGCGTTTCCGCTATACTCGAATGCGATGTCCGTTGTGCGCTGTTTTGGTTTGGATTCCGCGCGTTACCGCTGTGCGAATCACGCGCGCGCCGAAACCGGTTTTTGCGATCACCACGCGCGCGATCAACGCGTTCACGAATCAGCGCCGAATTTGTCCGCGCGCATTTTCGCGCGCTGGCGCGGCAACGCGACGCGCGTGCCGGACAATGCGAAATGCGCTGTTCCATTTTGGCTGTGGCGCGGTTCAAGCGCGAAAATCGTTGACCATTTATTGAACGACGCGAACGCGCGCACACGTTGGTCAGCGGCATTCACGTTACGCAAACGGCGCGATCCGCGAACCATCGAACCGTTATGGCGCGCCCTGCAAAGCGATGTCGTCGCGCTCGTGCGCCAACAATCGGCGGTCGCGCTCGGCAAGATCGGCACATCACGCGCGATCAATCCACTCATCGAAGCGTTATGGCACGATCGCGATCCCGGCGTGCGCCAGGCGTGCGCGATCGCGTTGGGCAACCTGGGAGCCGCGTCTGCCGCGCGCGATCTCGCGCGTGTGCTGGAACACGAACAAACGATTTTCGTATCCTGGGATTGCGCGGTCGCGCTCGGACAGATCGGCGATGCCACCCTCGCGCCGATCCTCGCGCAATGTGCGCGCGATCATCGCGCGGAAATCGTGCGCCGCGCGTGCGCGGATGCGCTCGCAAAGATCCAAATTCGACAATCATCTGGAATCGAGCGTTAACGCGGCGACTCGCGTGGACGAACAACCCGCTGAAGCGTCGAAGCCAGAAGCGCGAAAATTCATTACCGATTTTGACTTTCAAAACTCATAAACGTCGAATCCGACAATCGCGAAAAGCGGAAATTTTTCGCGAACAGTGGTTGACGCGCGCCACGGTTTGCGTTATGCTATGTGATGAAATCGCCGGGATTGGCCTCGCGCCAAAATCTGGAAAGGACGAGTTTTTTGAGCAAGCGTTGGTTCCTGCTCATCATCGGTCTCTGCCTACTCATCGCCCTCGGCATCGGCAACATTCACATTTACCCACCTGTCTCATCATCCGCGCAACCGATTATTCCACCACGCGGCGTGCCAGCAGATGCGCTCGTCATCAAAAATGGAACGGTCATTGACGGCACCGGCGCGCCGCCGATTCGCGATGGCATTGTCGTCATCACGCAAAATAAAATTCGTGCGGTCGGTCGCGCCGAAAATTTTTCGATTCCCGCGAGCGCGCAATCGCTCGACGAGCTGGGCGGAACGATTTTGCCGGGCATTATCAACGCGCACGTTCACGAAGCCGCGTCCGCGCTCGTGCGCCAAGCGTACTTTCTCGATCACGGCGTAACGTCTGTCTGCGATCTCGGCACGCCGTTGACCAGTATGCGGCAGTTCAAAGAACCGCAACAGTCCAGTTTGACCGCGCGCGGATTTACTTCGGGACCGATCATCAACGTTCTGCTCGGCTATCCGGGACACTGGGAATTTTTGTATCCGATCACGACCACCGTTGAAGCGCGCGCCGCTGTAACCGACCTGGTCGCTCGCGGCGCGGATATGATCAAGGTCGCGCTCGAACCGTATAATTCAAAATTCCCGTGGGCGGTTCCGCCGCGCGAACCGATCCCGGGAATTCAGGTGAATGAACTTCAAGCGATCGTCGCGCAAGCGCACGCGCACAACAAACTCGTGCGCGCGCACATCGGCACAAGCGAGATGCTCGATCTCGCGCTCGGCGGCGGCGTGGACGTGCTTGAACATGTGCCCTTGCCCAGTTTAAATGAAATTGATTTTCAAAATGAATTTCAGGAATTTGGAAAACTCGCGCCGGGTTATGAAGCGCAACTCGCGCGCCTGGTGCGCCAAAATGTGATGCTCGTGCCGACGTTAAGCTATATCATTTCCTGGTGCGAATCGTACGCGCTCACGGCGGAACGCAAAGCATTGTGTCGCAAATACGCGTTGACGCCGGTGCGCCGCTTTCATCAATTTGGCGGCGTCATCTCGCTCGGCGATGATTCCGGTTATATGGCGCGCACGCAAATGCCGGTCGCCGAAATGCGGCGGCTCGCGGCGGCGGGCTTGACACCGCTGGAAATTATTCAAGCCAGCACGCAATATGCCGCGCGGGTGTGCGGGCAGGACAAAATGTTAGGCACGCTCGAACCCGGCAAACTCGCGGATGTGATCGTCATCCGCGGCAACCCGCTCGCCGATCTTGGCGCGTTCGAGCAAGTGAGTATCGTTGTAATGGATGGCAAGGTCGCGATTCCCAAGTCGAAATGACCAAGGTTTAAAGCGTTATTGCAAAGCAAAACATTCGACGGAAGTTGGATGTTGGAAATTGGAGATTGGATTTTCCGTCCAACTTCCAACATCCAACCTCCAATTTCCAACATCGAAAATCGCTCGCAATGACAGACGAGGAAAATTCTGTGGCTGATGTAAAACATCTTTCCCTGTTACGCAAGGGAGTAAAATTTTGGAACGAGTGGCGGATCAAGCATCCCGACATTTTGCCGGATTTATTTCGCGCCGATCTGTCGCGCGCCGATCTCGCGCATGCCAATCTCGCCAAAGTCAGTTTGTTCAAAGCCAACTTGAGCGGCGCGAATTTGATGGATGCCGATCTCAACGGCGCGAATTTGAGCGGCGCGAATCTTGCCGGCGCGGAATTGAGCGGCGCGAATTTAAAGCGCGTCATTTTGATCGAAGCCCGGCTTACCGAAACAAAATTTATTGATGCGAAACTCATCGGCGCGAATTTGTTCAAAGCCGATCTCACGCGCGCCAATTTATTCCGCGCCGATCTGAGTAGCGCCGATCTCGAAGGTTGCACGTTGGCGCATGCGAATCTGACGCGCGCTCTGCTCAACGGCGCAAACCTCAAACGCGCGAATTTGACCGGCGCAGATTTGATCGACGCGAGTTTGGTCGAAGCGTACTTGAACGGCGTGCTGTTGAACGAAGCCGATTTGAGCGGCGCGAATCTCGCGGGCGCGCTGTTGAGCGGCGCGAATTTGAGCGACGCCGATCTCGACGGCGTGAACATTACGCAAGCGAATCTCGCGAAAACCAATTTTGCCGGCGTTGATTTGCACAGCGCGGATCTGAGCGGCGCGGATGTGTCGGGCGCGGATTTCGGCGAAGCAAATCTCACGCTCGCGAAATTCGCGGACGCCGATCTGAGCCGCGCCAATCTGAGCAAGGCGCGCTTGAGCCGCGCCGATTTGCAACGCGCCGATCTCACGCAAGCCGACGCGAACGGCGCGGACTTGCGCGGCGCGAATTTGATCGGCGCGAATTTGAGCGAAGCCAATTTTAGCGGCGCGGATTTTAGCGGCGCGCGCCTCACCGGCGCGAACTTTACCGGCGCGAATTTGACGCGCGCGAAATTCGTCGGCGCGGACATTCGCGACTTGGATTTGACTCAAGCGTTATTGTGGCAAACCGTTTTCATCGAAGTCGAATTGAGCGCGGCGAAGGGCTTGGACACGGTAAATCATTTGGGTCCCTCGCACATCGGCTTGGACACCGTGTATCTTTCGAGCGGCAAATTGCCGTTGGGCTTTTTACGCGGCTGTGGCGTGCCGGAAAATTTCATCACCTTCGTCCAATCCTCGCACGGTCGCGAACGCGATTTCGATTTTTGCGCGATCAGTTACGCGAGCAAGGATCGCGCGTTCGCGGAAAAACTGCATGATAGTTTTGAACAGAGCGGCATTCGCTGTTGGCTCGCGCCGGATGATCTCAAAAGCGATGAGAAATTTCGGATTCGCATTGACGAAGCGCTCAAAGTGTACAATCGGTTGTTTCTCGTCGTGTCCGAAAATTCGCTCGACAGTTCCTGGATCGAAGGCGAGGTCGAAGCCGCCGTCGAACACGAACAAAAACAAGATTCGCTCGTGCTGTTTCCGATCCGGCTCGACGACACGCTCTTGTCCGCCGAACCGGCGTGGGCGCAAAATCTCCGGCAAACCCGGCACGTCGCCGATATGACCGGCTGGACGGACGAGTATCGGTATCACGAAGCGTTTGCCGAATTGATGTTTAATCTTGGCGTTTGATTTGGAATTTGCGAAATGACAGTGGGGAGACAGTATGGACGGGACGGTTGCACGTTTGATGCCGGAAGAACCACGCACAGTCGAAGAGACCGGGCTATCGCTCGCGTTTCTCGCGAACCTCGCGTTGAAAACAATGTACACGCGCGGATTTTTGCGCGGGCACGAAATCGCGGAATCGTTGCATTTGCCGTTTACCGGCATCGTGGACAAGGTGTTGGATTATTTGCGGCGCGAGCATTTGACCGAAGTGCGCGGCTCGACCGGGTTTGGTGAATCGTCGTACCAGTACGTGATTTCGGATGAAGGGCGCGCGCGCGCGCGTGAATTGATGGAACACAATCAATACATCGGTCCCGCGCCGGTGCCGCTCGAAGCGTACAATCATACGGTCAGGGCGCAATCGCGCGGCGGGCAGGCGATCACGGTAAAGATGCTCCAACACGCGCTCGCACATCTCGTGATCAACACCACGACGATTAGTCGGCTCGGTCCGGCGGTCAATTCCGGTAAATCCATTTTTTTGTTTGGCGATCCCGGGAACGGCAAAACTTCGATTGCCGAAGCGATTGGCGGAATGTTGCCCGGCGCGATTCGCATTCCGCACGCGGTTTGTGTGGACGAAAACATTATCAAAGTTTTCGATGCGATTCATCACCGCATCGTCCCGGAAAAAACGGACGACAAGGACGCGACACCGGGGATTCGTCCGGGCGAACGCTATGATCGGCGGTGGGTCTTGATTTACCGCCCGCTCATCACTGTCGGCGGCGAATTGGCGATGAGCGATCTCGATCTGATTCTCGACCCGGTGTTGAAATACTATGAAGCGCCGTACCAAATGCGCGCGAACGGCGGCGTGTTTTTGGTGGACGATTTCGGTCGCCAACAAGTTTCGCCGCGCGATTTGTTGAATCGCTGGATCGTGCCGTTGGAAAAACGCGTGGACTATCTCACGCTCGCGACCGGGCACAAGATCGATGTGCCGTTCGACGCGTTGATTATTTTTGCGACGAATCTCAACCCCAAAGCGTTGGTAGACGAAGCATTTCTCCGGCGCATCCGTTACAAAATTCATATCCCCGATCCATTCTGGGACGAGTACCGCGAAATTTTCAAACGTGCGTGCGCGAAACGATCGATTCCGTACTCGGATGAAGCGTTGCGCCATCTCATTATGGAACACTATGTCAAAGTGAAACGCAAACCGCGCGGCGTGCATCCGCGCGATGTGCTCGATGAACTCGTCGAGATTGCGCGCTTTCACAGCATCGCGCCGACGCTCTCCCAACAATTGCTCGATCTGGCATGCGAGGCGTACTTTTTGCAAGAATAAAAAAACCTTCCAGGTTTCAGAAACCTGGAAGGTTTTTTTTAGATGAAAATGATTTGCGCGCCGTCGGTCATATCCATAAAATCGCCGGCGGTAACAATGTCCTGCACGCCTTCGATGAAATCTTCCTTCTTCAGTCCGAACATATCCACCGACATTTTGCACGCGTACAATTTCGCGCCGGCATCCACGAGCATTTGCAAATACTCGCGCACGGTTGGCACTTCTAATTTTTTCATTTTACTGTTCATCAGCGCGGTCGCGAACGCGGTCATTCCTGGGATCACCCCGGCAATTTGCGGAATGCCGAGATAACCGGGAACGCCCATCATATTCATTTTCATGCTCGCGTTCGCGATGGGCGGAACTTCGAGATGATCCACGCGATCCTTGTTGATCATATCCATACCCCAGAACGTGAAAAAGATCGTCACGTCAATGCCATTGCCGAGCGCCGCCCAGCCCATCACGAGCGCGGGGTATGCCATATCCAGGTTACCCTTGGAACAGATGAACGCGATCTTGCGAGTTTCGTCAGCCATTTTGATTTCTCCTTGTGTTGGGCAAATTTATAAATTTGCCGTACGGATTAAACGCACCCTTCCGGTTTGCCCAAGCCCGCGATGCGCGCGACTTTTTTCGCGGGACCTTTGGGGAACAGCGCGAACAAATCTTTCGTCGAAATCCCAGTGCCGGTGGTGATGCGGCGAAGCGTGGGGGATTTGCCGGACGCGCTCGCGTCCTGGCGCGAAAATTCGATAATCTTCCAATGATTCGCGGCAAGTTCCGCAATGCCTTCTTCCTTCGCGATTTCGATCGCGATCTCTTTTGTCCATTCACCGGGCACGGTCAAGAATCCTTCGTCATTGACCTGCACGGTCTTGCCTGCGATTGTGCGAGTTGCCATTTGGTTTCTCCTGTGAGTTTGGATGTTGGAGGTTGGACGTTAGAAGTTGGAAGAGCGATCTAATTTCCAATATCCAATTTCCAACATCTAATTTTATTTTCCGTTCGCTTGTGATCCGATCACGCGCAAGACGCTCATCGTCAACGCGAGACCGCGGCGCACGGCGGGATCGCGCATTTGTCCAAGCAATGCCAGCAACGACGTGTCCACCGGTTTTTCAATTTCGCCTTGCGCGACCATCAGCGTATTGCGGATGAACGTCATAATTTCCGGTTGCGTCATATCTTTGACGACGTTGAGAATCAGGACGACGTTATCGCCCAAGTGCTTTACATCGTCTTCGGAAAATGAAGTTACAATGTTGTCCGCGATTTTCAATCCACCTTGCGCGAACGCGAAATATCCTTTGCGTTCCATCAGCGCCATCACGTCCACCGCTTTGGCGAAACCTTCGTTCGCGAGCGGTCCCATCGTTGCCGCGAGATCCATCATACTCTCAAGTTGATCGAGCATCTTGTCAATGTTGCGTCCGTTGCGAAGCAAGCGTTTGCCAAGCCGGAGTAAATCGCCAAGATCAACATACTCTTGAATTTCTTCCAACTGCTCGACCGACAATCGAAACGCGTCGTTCGCGATCGGCATCAGATCGCGCATCAACTCGGCGCGCTCCTGGCGTTGCCGTTCCGCGATCTGTGCTTGATCCGCGAGGTACGCGACCTGGGCGGTGAGCGCGTCGATCTTTTGCGTGAGTTCAATCATTGATTGTTCCATCCCGCCTCCTAATGCCACTTGCCAGCCATTGACATTCGCGCGGGGAGCGGCAATTCTTGACCCTTAAGCAAAATGTTCCAATACATCCAACGAAACATCATCTTGCCCCAGTGATTCACTTCCGATTCTTGCAGAAGCGTGAACGGACCCGCGCCGGGAAGCGGGTAACGACCTGGGAGTGGCTCGACATCGTAATTGAAATCAATCAGCAATCCTTTGCCGAACCCGGATTCGATGAAACAATTCGCGTGTCCGTCGAAGGTCGGAAGCAGTTCGAGTCCGTCGGTGTAGCGCACAAAATTTTCCGCGAAACATTCAACGGCAAAGTGCGCGACCGACCCGGCTTTTGAAGTTGGCACCGCGGCGGCATCACCCAGCACGAACAGGTTTGAGTACTTGGGCGAGAGAAAAGTGTGTTGATCCACCGGCACAAAATTGAGTTCGTCGCCCAAGCCGGCGCGCGCGATCACCGGGTCGCCCATATTGAGCGGCACACTCACGAGCAAATCGTACGCGATTTCGCGCTCGTCATACGACACGATTTTTTTCGCGTCGGGATCAACGTGTTCGATCATAAATTCGGTTTCAACCTTGACGCCTTTTTGATCGAGAATGTCGCCGAGATATCGCGCCGCGATCGGTTTGGTGAACGCGCCGGGAAGCGGCGTCGCGTACGTGATGTCCACACGTTCGCGCATCCCTTGCTTTTGAAAGAACCAATCCGCGAGCATCAAAAATTCGAGCGGTGCAACCGGGCATTTGATCGGATTCTCGACAACATTCAAAACGAGCCGACCACCTTTCCAGTTGCGTAAATGTTTCGCGAGCGCAACCGCGCCCTCGATGGTGTAGAAATCGAAAATGGATTTGTGCCACTCGTGTTCTTGCAAGCCGGTCGTTTGCTCGGGATTGATTTTCGCGCCGGTCGCGATGACGAGAAAATCGTAATTGAGGATGCGATTGTCCTTGACCAGTTTGACGCGATTTTGTTCCGGCTCGATCACGTCAATCGGCGACATAATCAGTTCAACCCCGGCAGGAATGAAATCGCGCTTGGGTTTGATCACGTCGTTCTTGCTGTACATTTCGAACGGGATGAACAAAAAGCCGGGTTGATAATAGTGCGTCTCGTACTGATCCACAATCGTAATTTTCCATTCGCTCATATCGAGCAAATGGCTCAGCCGATTCGCGACCATTGTGCCGGCAGTGCCTGCGCCCAGAATCACTAATTTTTTCATTGCACGACTCCTCGATTAACGTTGGGCAATTTTCCAAATTGCCACTCGGGGGCAAATTAGAAATTTGCCCTACGCACAAAAAAATACCTCTTCGCCAAACCCATCCTGGGTTGGACAAAGAGGCAGACATTACCTCGAAAAGTGTTGGGCAATTTTCCAAATTGCCACGCGGGGGGCAAATTGGAAATTTGCCCTACGCAATCGCTTTGGCGAGCGTGCTTCGGCTGGACAAGTGATCGGCAAGCACGGCGCGCAAGAGATCGAGCGCGCGGATGATCCGCTT
>JACRPR010000150.1:8807-18960 GCA_016223105.1 Chloroflexota bacterium
GCGCGGATGATCCGCTTGTCTGCGAGCGTGTAGTAAATGTTTGCGCCGTCGCGTTTTGCGATCACCATTCCGCGGTCGCGTAAAATTTTCAAATGCCGCGACAACGTCGGCTGGGGCATTTCGAGTTGTTCCGTCAACTGCATCACGTTTTGCGGACTCTCCGCGACTGCGTACAGAATCGCGATCCGTTTTTGGTCTGCCAAGCCGCCGCAGATTTGCGCGTGCAAGTTATTGATTTCTTTGAGTAATTGTTTGTCCATCGGGTCTGTCTGTCATTGCGCGCGTCCTTCGACTGCGCTCAGGATGCTCGCCATGACACTTGGAAATCCACATATCCGCAAATGCGAATATGCACATTTTCGATTTTGAATATAGGCGGATAAGGTCATTGTTCAATGTGCGCGCCGGTCAAAAGCCGGTCAAAAATCGCGCGCAATAAAAAATCCAGGTTTCTCGCTTCGCGGAAACCTGGATTAAGCGCACCAAATTCGACCGGCAAATCTAATCCACAAGTTCGGGCGCGGGCGCACGTTCCGCGCGCGGAGTGGGCGGTGGCATTTGCGCGCCGGAACTCAATTCCCACAAGGACGCTTTGAGCCGACTGATCTCGCGCAGGATTTCGCCGCGTTCGCGCCGATAATCGTCCAAAATCACTTCGAGGTCGGCTAACTCGACCGACTTGTCTTGAATTTGCCGCGTCAGGTCTTGCATCATTTTTTTCTTTTCGTCGTCCACCATTACGCCCTCCCGGAAAATGACAAACCCCAGCCGTGTCCCTCCGCCCAGCGTTGGCGCGGACCCGGCTGGAGTTGCGCGGATATGATTTGAATTACTGATTTTTCGATTCGAGCAACGCGCGCTCGCGTTGAACCGCGTTCATTCGCCGCCGCACACTGAACGCGTAACCAATCAACACGACCGCGATCAATCCATAAGCAATCGCCAGATATTCCATTTGCGTTACTCCGTCGTCTCGCGAATAAAGTTGACTTGGTCACGCGCTTGTTCGAGCCGCACGCGTTGAATCAACAAAAAGACAAAGAGCAGGGTGAACGATAACAACGCGGTCATCAACGTTTGCGTCATCGCGGGCATCAACCCGCCCGATTGGGTAACCAAAAGTTCGGGATGTTGCGTGCGCCACAATTGCACGGAAAAATAAATGATCGGCACGTCGAGGAAACCGACAATCGCGAGGACGGCGGAAAAACGCGAGCGCCGTTCGCTGTCGGCGGTGCCGCGCAACATCAGATAGCCAACGTAGATCATCCACAAGATCAGCGTCGTCGTCAGGCGCGCGTCCCAGACCCAGAACGCGCCCCACGCGACCTTCGCCCACATTGGACCGGTGAGCAGAACGAGCGTCGTAAAAATGACGCCGATCTCCGCGGCGGATAGCGCGAGCGCGTCCCACTTGCGTTCGCGTCGCCACAAAAACAGCACGCTCGCGATGAACACGATGAAGAATGCAAAGAACGCGATCCACGCGCTCGGAACGTGAAAATAAAAAATGCGTTGCGCGTGTCCCATCGTTTTTTCGGTCGGCGCGTACCACAACGCCATGTACAACGCGACCGCGATGTTGAGCAATGCCGCGATGCCAAACCCGCGCGCGATCCAAACAACTTTTTCGTCGTCGAGCAATTTCCAATATGTGCCGACCGATCTTGAGTCGGTCGTTGGAGCGGCAGTCGCCGCGATTCGATTCGTCGCCATTTTGATTTGCCTGCCTTGAAAATTGTGGAGCGGCTTTTCAAGCCGTTAATGCGGGCTCGAAAGCCCGCGCCACAAATCTATGCTTTGATCGCCGTGCCGCACTTGGCGCAAAAGCGATCGCGCGGTTGCGCGCGCGTGCCGCATTTGGGACAGCGCGCGCGTTTCGCCGCGTCGCCGCGCATTTGTTGGACTTGACGTTCGATGGAATCATCGCCGTTCGCGCGCGCGCCTTTTGACGCACGATAGCTGTCCAGCTCTTGCAAAATCGCGACGGCTTTGCTCTCGTACTTGGCGCGCAGAGATTTATAGTCCGCGTCCGACAGTTTGCCCATCGTGTGATCGAGTTCCAAATCTTTGATCGCCGAGTACGCCGCGTCGCGTTGCACGACCAGGTTTTCCCACCCGGGATCGCCCGCGAACGCGAATGCGATATCATCCGCGCGCGATGGTACAAAGAACGGATACGCGACCGCCGCGACCGAGGCGATGATGACAAGCGCTATGACGATGGTTACCATTAAGACTCCGAAACTTACTCCTTACCAATTACGAATTTGTGATTGGTAAGTGGTAAGTGATAATTACGCGTGCGCCAACGCTTCTTTCGCGCGCGCGCGCGCGAGGGCGCGTTCTTCGCGCGGATCGGGCAACGCGGCGACGACCGTGCCGCCGACCAGGATCGCAAAACCGATCCAGAGCCAGACGACCAACGGATTGATGATCACTTTGAGCGTTGCTGTTTGCGCTTTTTCGTCAAACCCGGCAAGCGTAACGTATAAATCCTCAAGCGGCGTCGTGCGAACCGCGATTTCGGTTGTCCACTGCGACATATCGGGGTTGTTGCTGGGATAGTAATTTTTTTCCGGGACGAGAATGCCAACGTTTGTGCCGTTCTCGAAAACGGTCAGCCGCGCGGTAATCGCCTGGTGATTTTCCCGTGGATAAATCTGCAAGCCGTCGAACCGAAGCGTGTAATTTTTCAATTGCACCGTTTCGCCCGGCTTCAAGTTCGCCTGGGTTTCCGATTGATAAAACGACGAGCCAGCAATGCCGATCACCGCGAGGATGACGCCGACGTGAACGATGTACCCGCCGTACCGCCGCCGATTATCGCTAATGAGATTGATCGCCGCGATGCCCCAGTTCTCGGAGTACTGACGAACGCGCGCAAGCGCGCCGCGATAAAATTCGAGCGCGATCGTGACCAGGACAAACGTCGCCGCGCCGTACGAAAGCAGACCGTACCACTCGCGCACGCCGAGCGCAAAGAACACGATCACCGCGACCAGCGTCGCCGCGAACGGACGCATAAAGTTGCGAATGAGATTTTCGATGGTCGCGCGCCGCCAGCCGATCAGCGGACAAATGCCGACCAAAATGATCAGCGCAAAGAAAATCGGACCGTTCACCTGATTGAAGAACGGCGCGCCGACCGTAACTTTTTTGTTCGTGATCGCTTCGTTCACCATCGGGAAAATCGTGCCCCACAAGGTCGCGAATGCCGCGCCGACCAAAATCAAATTGTTAAGCAGGAACGATGATTCGCGCGAGACGAGCGAATCGAGTTCGTTCTCTTCTTTCAAATCGCCCATTCGCTCAAAGAGCAAATAGAGGAACGAGAGCAAGGTCAGTCCGAGAAAAACCAGGAACCAGGGACCGAGCGATGACACGCCGAACGCGTGCACCGATTCGATGACACCACTGCGCGTGATGAATGTGCCGAGCAATGAAAGCGCGAACGTCAACATCACCAGCACAAGATTCCACACTTTGAGCATCCCGCGTTTTTCTTGAATCATCACACTGTGCAAATACGCGGTCGCGGTGAGCCACGGCATCAGCGATGCGTTCTCAACCGGATCCCAGCCCCAGTAGCCGCCCCAGCCGAGTTCCATATACGCCCACTGCATTCCAAACAACAAACCGAGCGAGAGGAATAACCAGGACACGAGTGTCCATCGTCGCGTCGTGCGAATCCATACATCGCTCAAGCGCCGCGTGAATAATGCCGCCATCGCGAACGCGAATGGAATCGTAAAGCCAACGTAACCCAGGTATTGCGTAACCGGGTGAATGAACATTCCTGGGTTTTGCAAAAGCGGATTCAAGCCGTTGCCATCGCGCGGCACAAAGTCGAGCACGCGAAACGGATTGCCGACGAGCGATGCCGCGAGCGTCGCGTTGAGGGGCAACGCAATGATGAAACCGGATTCTTCGGGGTTGGAGGCAATCGTCATCAGCGCGAGGAAAAATGCAATCGTAACGCCCAAGCCGGTGATGACATACGGCATCAATTCTTGATTCTTGCGATAATTCTGAATCAAGACAATCGCGGAAAAGATCGCGAGGAGCCACGCCCAGAAAAGCAGTGAACCTTCTTGTCCGCCCCATAACGCGGAAATGTTATAGAGCAGGGGTTGGGCGCGACTGGTTTGGCGCGCGACGTACTCGATGCGAAATTGGTGCGTAACGAGCGCCCACACCAGGATGCCGGTCGCAAGCGAGGTGAGCGCGGCGACGACAAAAATCGCGTTGCGCGCGCTAACAAAAATTTCGGAACGATTGCGGCGCGCGGCATAGAGCGCCGCGCCCGCGGCATAGAGGGAAAAAATTAAACTGAGGAATAACGCGGCATAACCGAGATCAGCCATTGCTACGTCTGTCATAGATTCGTCTCCACCATCAGAGCCGGTCTGCGCGAAATGATCCGTCCTGGGATCACACGCTACCGTGCCGGTTCAGACTCGTATTTTGAGGGACACTTGACGAGGATTGTGCTGGCTTGAAAAATTCCGTCCGCGCCCAACTTACCTTCGGCGACGACACTATCGCCCTTGTCCATCGTGTCCGGGACGACGCCCTTGTAAACCACCGGGAGGGCGAGATCGCCATCGCGCAAAATAAATTTGAGAGTCAACGATTTGTCGTCAAATTGAATCGAGGATTTATCGAGCGGCGCATTGATGCGGACGGCTTGATTCACCAGCGACGCGCGTTGCGCGTTCAATTCTTTCAAGTTCAAGTAATAGATCGCGTTCGATTGAAACGACATCACGGTAACGTACGCGATCGCGCCGAGAATCAACAATCCGCCGATGAGAAATTTCCATTTTCCGCCGGTCTTGACGGAGGCAGTCCGCTCCACGTTTGGAACCGCAATACTGCTCATTGTTCGCTCCTTGATTTTTTGAAATGTTGGATTGGTCAAACCCTGTCCTTCGCGCATCACCTTATCAGCGACAAGTCAAAATCAAGTCCGAGTGCAGTCAAATACCGGTCTTTGTTTATTTTGGAACGAATGATGTATAATGCGCGTGGCATGTCATTCCGAGCGAAGCGAGGAATCTCCGCGACCCTTCGCCTTGCTCAGAGTGACGTTGAAACTTTGGGCAATCCCGTTCGTGTTATTGAGAGGGTTGGCTTGCAAGCATCCGACGAAATTTTGTTGGCGCAATTCAAACAAGGTGATCCACGCGCGTTCCGCGACCTGGTCGAACGGTACACCGCGCCGCTCTACAATCTCGCGTTACGGCTCGTGCGCGATCCGATGGAAGCGGAAAACGTAACGCAAGAAACTTTTCTGCGCGTCTTGCTCGCGCTGGATCGCGTGCGGCTCGATGCACCCCTCAAGCCGTACCTGTTTCAGATCGCGGTGAATGTGTGCCGCGATTTCGCGCGCAAACGCAAACCGCACTTGTTCAGCGATTTGGATCAACTCAACGCGCCTGCGGCGGAACCGGCAAGCGAAGCGATTGCCGATGACGCGCCGATGCTGTGGGAGCAGTTGGAAGAAACGGAATTGCGCGAACGCGTCCGCGCGAAATTTGAAAACTTGCCCGCGCATTACCAGGTCGTCATCACCCTGCGCTACGTCGAAGATTTGTCGTACGAAGAAATCGCGCGCGCGTTAGATTTGCCGTTGAACACGGTGCGAACACATTTGCGCCGCGCCAAAGCGCACTTGCGCGCGCAACTTGAAAAAGAGTCGTGAGGTTCTTGATGCAACCACATCTAATTTCAAACGACATCGAACAATTTGCCGAAGGTGAAAACCGCGCGGCGCTGGATTCGCATTTAGCGAACTGCGCGATGTGTCGCGCGCGCGTCGCGTCCGCATCGCGCTTGAGCGCGGCACTGCGCGCGATGCCGCGCGCGCCCATCGCGCGCGATCTGCTCGCGCGCGTGAGCGCAACGGTTGAAACTCGCGGCGCGCAAGAGCAAGCGCGGCGCGCGCGTACATCGTTTATCGCGGTGGCAATGTTGTTATCGGTTCTGCTTGTGTTGTGGTTCGCGCTCGAAACCGCCGCCGCGTTGCAAGATAACAGCACGCTCGAATATATCGAATGGATTTCGACGCATCCCGAATTATTCGCCTCGAATTTTGGCGACACGCTTTTCGCGCTCGTCGAAGTTACTCCGATTTCGGAAACGCTCTTGACCCTGTTCGCGCTTTTTACCGTCGGCGTGCTGGCGCACCAATGGATCGCGACGATGCGCGCGCAAACAGTGATGGCGGAAGCCGGTCTGGAATAATTTTTCTCATTTGCATTTAATCCAATGGCGCGATAAAAAGGGGTAACGATCAAATGAAAAACATCTGGGCGCGGCGCGGCTTGCTCATTTTAGGAACTGGGCTTATACTATTTCTCGTTTTCGGCGCGGGATTTTTTGTCGGACGCTGGAGCGCACAACCGGAAGGACGCGCGATTTTTTCGCGATTGTCACCGAGCGGGCATAGCGCGATTGGAATGATCCAAGCGATAGACGGTCAAACGATCACGCTCGCGCCGCGCGAGGGCGCGACCCAGATCGTGCTCATCACCACCGACACATTGATCGAGCGCGCGCCCAAGCGCAAAAAGATCGCGCTGGCTGATTTGCAGGTGGGCGACCGCGTCGCGGTGATTGGCGCGCCGAACGCACAAGGGCAACTCGTCGCGCGCATCGTCAGTCATCTGGTTCAACCGACGCGTGTCCCGGGCGAATCAAATTAAATTTTTCGCGAGTGTGGCGCGACCTTTTGCGGTCACAAAATTTTCGGGCTGAAAGCCCGCGCCACGGTGGCACAACCTTTCCAGGTTGCGAATGTTCGAGAGGTGTTCTGTGAAACGTGATGCAATTGTAATGTTCATCTTAACGTTGATTATCGCGGGATTTGCCGGTTCATTTGTTTGGCAACGCAACAGCGCGACTGTTTCCGCCGCGAGTGTGCGCGTGCAAACCGCGCTGGTCGAACGCGGCACGATTGCCGCGACCGTCAGCGCGGCGGGCAACGTCTCGACTGTGAAAAGCACGTCGTTGACATTCCAGGTCGCGGGCAAAGTCGCGCAAGTGAATGTCGTGATGGGCGATCAGGTCAAAGCCGGGCAAGTGTTGATGCAACTCGACACGACCGATTTGCAATTGTCGTTACGCACCGCGCGAGCAAATCTCGCCAGTCAACAAGCGAGTTACGACGCGTCCGTTCAAAAGAACGCGCAAAATAATAATCAGTTGATCATTTCGAAAACGCAATTGGAAAAAGCGCGCATCGCACTCGAACAAGCGCAAGGCGCGTACAATCAAATCGCGTGGCGCGGCGATGTCGGCTTGACGACGCAAGCGACGAACCTGCGCAACGCGACCATCGAGTACGAATCAGCGCTCGCGAGTTACAAAATGACCGAAGCGACGATCAATGATTCCGCGCTCAAGACCGCGGCGGCGGAACTCGAAAAAGACAAGATCGCGCTCGAACAAGCGCAACGCAATCTCGACAAAACAAAAATCGTCGCGCCGTACGATGGCTTTATCGCCACCGTGAATTTGAATCCCGGCGATTCGGCGGGCACGAACACCGCCGCGATTGTGCTCGCGGACTTGAACGCGTTGCAAGTCAAAGTTACCGTCGCCGAAGTGGACATTGCGCGCATCAAAGCCGGGCAGACCGCGCAAGTTACGTTGGACGCGCTCACCGGCAAAACGTACACCGCGCAAGTGTTGACAATCGGACCGGTCGGCACGGTTACGCAAGGTGTCGTGAATTATCCAGTAACGTTATCCGTCGTCAACACGGACGGCGCGATCAAACCTGGGATGACCGCGAATCTCGCGATCTCGATTGAACAGCGCGAAAATGTTTTGCGAATTCCCTCGCGCGCGGTGCGCGCACAAGGCAATCAACGCACGGTAACGATTATGTACAAAGGGCAAAGTATTTCGATGCCCATCGTCACCGGTATGTCGGGCGATCAGTACATCGAAGTCGTGAGCGGCTTGCGCGAAGGCGATCAAATCGTTTTGCAACAAACGACGACGCGCCAAACCGGCGGCGGACTCGCTGTGCCGGGCGCGGGTCCGAATTTTGTGATCAAACCGTGAAATGTCATGCTGAGCGAAGCGAAGCATCGCGCCCGGTCGCGCGCGCGACTCTTCACTTCGTTCAGAGTGACGGTGGAGCACATTCGTGGCGAGCGTAATTGAAATCGAGAACGTAACAAAAACATATCAGATGGGCGACGTGCAGGTGAACGCGTTAAACGGCGTCTCGTTGAAAATTGAACGCGGCGAAATGGTCGCGATCACCGGACCGTCCGGCTCCGGCAAATCTACGTTGATGAACATCATCGGTTGTCTCGACACGCCGACGAGCGGCACGTACATTCTCGACAACGTGGACGTTTCAAAATTGAGCGACGATCAACAAGCCGGGATTCGCAACAAGAAAATCGGATTTGTCTTTCAAACGTTCAACTTGTTGCCGCGCACGACCGCGCTCGACCAGGTTGAACTGCCGATGGAGTACGCGGGCACACCGAATCGCCGGCAACGCGCGCTTGCCGCGCTCGACCAGGTCGGCTTGAAAGATCGCGTGCATCATCGCCCGAACGAATTGTCCGGCGGACAACAACAACGCGTCGCGATTGCGCGCGCGTTGGTGAATAGCCCCAGCATCATTCTCGCGGACGAACCGACCGGCAATCTCGATTCGAAATCGGGCGCGGAGATTATGCGAATTTTCAAATCGCTCAATCAGGAGCAGAGCTTGACCGTGATCCTGGTTACGCACGATCAAGGCGTCGCCGCGCAAGCGCAAAGGGTGATTCGCGTGCGCGATGGAGTAGTTGTGGATTCATGATCAAGCGATCTATTCACGGTATCGAGTTCGAATGGGATCCGCGCAAAGCGGCAATGAATCTTCGCAAACACAAAGTGTCCTTCATTGAAGCGGCAACCGTGTTCAAAGATTCGTTTAGTATTACGACACCAGACCCTGATCATTCGGAAAATGAAGATCGCTCCATTATTGTCGGAATGTCTGATCGAACGCGACTCTTGATTGTTTCTTTTGCGGATTATGGAACCCGAATTCGGATTATCAGCGCGCGCACGTTGACGCCAACCGAGAGGAGAATGTATGAAGAAGAAAATTCTTAATGAAATGAATGACGAGCTTCGTCCCGAATATAATCTCCGCCAGTTATTCAAACACGGTGTGCGCGGCAAGTACGCGGAACGTTATCGCGCGGGAACGAATTTAGTTTTACTCGCGCCGGATGTGGCGCAAGCATTTCCGAACGAGCAGTCTGTCAATGACGCATTGCGTTTGGTGATTCAACTAACGCGCATCCCGGACAATCGAAAGCGAACTGTAAAGACATAGCCAGTTTTGGATGACGAGGAAAGTATGAACGTTTTTGAAAGTGTTCGCATCGCGCTTCGCAGTTTGAGCGCGAACAAAATGCGTTCGATTCTCACGATGCTCGGCATCATCATTGGCGTTATGGCGGTGATCGCGATGATGTCCATCGGGCGCGGCGCACAGGCGACGATCATCAATCAGATCCAAAGCATCGGCACGAACTTGTTATTCATTCGCCCCGGCGCGACGCGCGAAGCCGGCGTCGCGACCGCGCAAGGTTCCGCGGCGACGCTCACGCTCGAAGACGCAGAAGCGTTGATCGGTTTGCCGGATGTGATCGGCGTCGCGCCGGAAGTGAACGGCGGCGCGCAGATCGCGTATCTGGGCAACAACGCGCAGGCGCGCTTGCTCGGCGTAACGCCGGGGTATCTCGATATTATGAACGCGCAACTCGCGAACGGCGAATTTGTTTCCGACGCGAACATCACAACGCGCGCGACCGTCGTGGTGTTGGGCAGTCAACTCGCGACGACCTTGTTCAGCGATCTCGATCCGCTTGGTCAAAACATTCGCATCAACAATCAAACGTTTCGCGTGATTGGCGTGATGGCGCAACGCGGCGGTTCGGGTTTCGCAAATATTGATATGCAAGTCTACGTGCCGCTCACGACCGCGACAAGCCGCCTGCTGGGACGCGATCGTTTTCGCGGACAGAACAATGTCAACACGGTCAATGTAAAAATTACCGATCCCGCCGTGCAAGACGCGGTGGTGCAAGACATTAGCGCGGTTCTGCGTGATCGCCATCGCGTTCAA
>JACRPR010000151.1:0-3857 GCA_016223105.1 Chloroflexota bacterium
AAATGTCGGCACGAAAATTATTCATCCTGGTCGCGCTGTTGCTCGCGCTGAATGTGAGCGCGTGCGCGCCGGCAACCCCCACGGGTCCGCGCGAGCTCGTGGTGATGACGCACGATTCATTTTCCGCGAGCGAAGACGTGATCAAGGAATTTGAAAAAGCAAACAACGCGACTGTGAAAATTTTGAAATCGGGCGACGCGGGCGCGGCGTTGAACAAAGCGATGCTCGCGAAAGCAAATCCGCTCGCGGACGCGTTCTTTGGCGTGGACAACACGTTCTTGTCGCGCGCGCTCAAAGCGGATATTTTCGACGCGTACAAGCCGGCGAACGCGAACAAAATTCCCGGCGCGTTCGCGCTTGATCTCGAATTTCGTTTGACGCCGGTAGATTTTGGCGATGTGTGCCTCAACTATGATCGCGCATATTTCCAAAAGAAAAATCTCGCGCCGCCGCAAACGCTCGAAGATTTGACAAAGCCCGCATACAAATCGCTTACCGTCGTCGAAAACCCGGCAACCTCATCGCCCGGTCTCGCTTTTTTGATCGCGACCGTCGGACATTTCGGCACGGACAAGTATCTCGATTTTTGGAAAGCCCTGCGCGCGAACGACGTGCTGATCAGCGAGGGCTGGGACGACGCGTACTATAAACGCTCGACGTGGGGCGGTAAAGGCGGCGACCGTCCGATTGTCGTGAGTTACGCGACGAGTCCGGCGGCGGAAGTATTTTTCTCCGGCGGCAAAGTAACCGAGCCGCCGACCGGCAACGTGCTGGGCGATGGCGCGTGCTTTCGCCAAATTGAATTTGTCGGCGTGTTGAAGGGCGCAAAGAACGCCGACCTCGCGAAAAAATTTGTGGATTTTCTGCTCACCCCAAAATTCCAACAAGACATCCCAGAGCAAATGTTTGTCTTCCCGGTGATGGCGGACGCGAAACTTCCCGATTTCTATAAATTCGCCGAGACGCCGAAGAAACCGGCAAACGTATCGCCCGCCGAGATTGACGCGAATCGCGACGCGTGGATCAAGGCGTGGACGGAAATCGTGTTGCGCTAGTTGAATAGTTGGATCGTTGAATCGTTCAACGCCCGTCAACTATCCAACCAACAACCGATGAAACTAACCAACGCTCTTTTCCTGCTACCGATCGCATTTCTCGCCGCGTTCTACTTTTATCCGCTGATCGCGATTTTGCAAACGAGCTTTGCGGACGCGCGCGGCATCGCGGAATTATTCGAGTCGAATTATTACGCGCGCGTCCTCGCGTTCACGTTTTTCCAAGCCGCGCTCTCGACCATGCTCACGCTCGTTGCCGCGCTCCCCGCCGCTTTTATTTTCGCGCGCTATGAAATTCGCGGCGCGCGTCTCATTCGCGCGCTCACCACAATTCCATTTCTGATGCCGACGCTTGTCGTCGCGACCGCGTTCAGCGCGCTGTTCGGTCCGCGCGGCTCGATCAATCTCGCGCTGATGCGCGCGTTTCAACTCGACGCGCCGCCGATCCAAATTCTCGATACGGTGTGGATCATTTTGCTCGCGCACACCTTTTACAATTTCAGCATCGTCCTGCGCGTCGTCGGCGGATTCTGGGCGAACCTCGATCCGCAAATCGAAAACGCCGCGCGCGTGCTGGGCGCGTCGCGCGCACGCGCATTTCTGCACATCACCCTGCCCTTGCTCGCGCCCGCGCTGATTGCCGCCGCGCTCCTAGTTTTTATTTTCGATTTCACCTCGTTCGGCGTCATTCTGATTCTCGGTGGCGCGCGGCTCGCGACGCTCGAAGTTGAAATTTACCGGCAAACCGTCAACCTGTTCAATTTACCGGTCGCCGCGATTTTATCGCTCGTTCAACTCGTTTGCACCTTCGCGCTGATGACGCTGTACACGCGCGTCCAAGCGCGCCGCGCGCGCCCTCTGCACTTGCGCCCGCAAACGATCACGCGGCGCAAATTGCAAACCGCGCGCGAAAAATTTTTCGTGTGCGGTTATCTCGCGGCGATGTTGATTTTTTTGTTGACGCCGCTCGCGTCCATCGCCGCCGCGTCGTTTGAAAACGGTTTGGATTATTACGCGGAATTGTTCATCAATCGCCGCGCGTCGATCACGTTTGTTCCACCGATGGATGCAGTCCGCAATTCACTGCTGTTTGCCGGTGCGACGATTGTGCTTGCGGTCGCGCTCGGTTTGATCGCCGCGCACGCGCTCACGCAAAAAAATCGCGCCGCGCAAATACTCGATCCGATTTTCATGTTGCCGCTCGGCACGTCCGCCGTAACGCTCGGCTTTGGCTACATTCTCGCGCTCGGCAATTTACGCACAAGCATCTGGCTCGTGCCGATCGCACACGCGCTCGTCGCGTTTCCGTTCGTCGTACGCGCGCTATTGCCGACGTTGAAAAGTATTCAGCCGCACTTGCATCAAGCCGCGCAAGTGCTGGGCGCATCGCCCGCGCGCGTGTGGCGCGAAATTGATCTGCCGATCCTCGCGCGTGCGCTCAGCATCGGCGCGATTTTTACATTTATGATTTCGCTGGGCGAATTTGGCGCGACCGCACTTGTCGCGCGTCCCGATCTGCCGACGATCCCAATCGCGATTTATCGTTTACTCGGTCAACCTGGTTTGATGAATTTCGGGCAAGCGCTCGCGCTGTCAACAATTTTGATGCTCGTCAGCGCGATGGCGATGATCGCGTTGGAGCGCGCGCGGGGAGATACGGGCGGAGAGTTTTAGAGATTGAGAGATTGGAAGTTGGAAGTTGGAGGTTGGAGGTTAGATGGGGATACTTGAGGTTCGCGAAGTTGAAAAACATTTCGATCACGAACCGCTGTTGCAAAACATTTCGCTCGCGATAAACGCGGGTGAAATTGTGTGCTTGCTGGGATCGAGCGGGAGCGGCAAGACGACTCTGCTTCGCATCATCGCCGGGTTGGAAACGCCGGAACACGGCGCGATTTTTTTCGAGGGACGCGATTTGCGCGCGACGCCGGTGCACGCGCGTCAATTTGGCTTGATGTTTCAAGACCTCGCGCTCTTTCCGCACAAGAACGTGTTTGAAAATATCGCGTTCGGTTTGCGGATGCAAAATTTGTCGCGCGTGGATATTCGCGCGCGCGTCAATGCAATGCTCGACCTGGTTGGACTTGCCGGTTTTACCGCGCGCGATGTGAACACGCTGTCCGGCGGCGAAGCGCAACGCATCGCGCTCGCGCGATCACTCGCGCCGCGCCCGCGTTTGTTGATGTTCGATGAGCCGCTCGGCGCGCTGGATCGCATTTTGCGCGAGCAACTCGTCGCCGATTTGCGCGCGATTTTGAAACAAATCGGCACGCTTCGCGCCGCGCTGTACGTGACGCACGATCAAGACGAAGCATTCGCCATCGCGGATCGCGTCGCGATCATTCACGCCGGAAAAATCGCGCAGATCGGCGCGCCGGCGGAAATGTATCGCGCGCCGGCGAACGCGTTCGTCGCGCAACTGCCCGGCTTGACGAATCTGTTTCCGGCGCGTTGGCGCGAGGATGGAAAAATCGAAACCGTGTTCGGCGTGTTCGCCGCGGATCGCAAAATCGAAAACGCGGTCGCGTTGATCCGCCCCGAACGCGTGCGCGTCGGCGCGTCCGGCATCGCCGCGCGCGTTGAGGAATGTGTTTTTCGCGCGGGCAACTATCGCGTACGCGTGATCACCGACGCCGGCGACCGATTGATCGTCGAATCAAAAGACGCGCTCGCAATCGCGGAGCGCATCGCCATCGCGATTGACGCGGTTGAACTAGTCCCGGCGTAATCGTCAACGACGAATCGCCGGCAGATTAAAATGAATCGCGCTTGCCGGGCAAGTTACCGTGCCGTAATTCGCCG
>JACRPR010000151.1:3971-7115 GCA_016223105.1 Chloroflexota bacterium
CGCCACCCGCGCCCGGCAAACCGCACACCACCTTGAATCCCGGACCATACAGATCGCCCGGGATGTACATATACGTTTGAAAAAATCCAGCGTGATACGCGCGCACGGCGCCATTGATCTCGAGGGTCATACTGATAATGTATTGACTCGCGGCGGCGGTGACGTACAAATAGTTCCACTGGATATAGCACACGCCGGTTTCTGTCGCCGGACTGTAGCACGTCGCGGACTGGCTATCAATGAATGAAATCGCCGGGGCTTCTGCGAGGTGCGGCGGGCGCGCGCGCGGTGTAGACATGCGCGTGGGTGTCGCGAGCGCGAGTCCATTCCGCGATTCGACCGACGGCACCGGCGTAATGCTCCACACGAGCAACGCGCCGGTGAGCGCGAGCAAAATTATCAACGCGCCAAACATTTTGCGCGAGAACATTTTTATTTCCTCATCCTCGCGCTAGGGCTTGCGCGCCGGGCAATACGTCGTGCCATAATTGGCGGAACCCAAATTCGCACTGTCGCGCGCGCGAATTTCATACGAGTACGCGTTGCCGAGGGTGGGATTACCACCTGCACCCAGCGCGCCGCACGCGACCTTATAACCCGGTCCGTACATATTGTAAGGCACATACATCGAGGTTTGGAAAAAGCCATGCACTTGCGACACAAAACCGATCGAGTTGATCTTGACGGTCATTGTGATCATATAATTGGGATTCGCATCCACCGCCATATAGTACCAATTGAGATAGCACACATCTTGCGCGGAGTCGGGTTGGTAACACGTCGCGGAGGGTGAATCAATGAAACCGATACTGGGTTGTTGCGGCGCGCTATTTTGCGGCGCGGAAATTTCGCGCGCGCTTTTTTCCTGGGTCTCGCGTTTGACGATCCGGCGACCATCGGGACCGATCGGACCTTGCCCCTCGACGATCTGAAGCCAGCCGAACGCGGCAATCCCGAGCAATAACGCGATCACTAACTGAATTGAAAATTTTCGCATCGTATCTCCTAGCCCCGCGCGCGAATTTCTGATCGCGCGCGATTTACTTTTTCGGTCGCGCCATTTGCTGGATGGATTGCGCGATCAATTCTGCCAACACAGCGAGATCAACATCATCCAATTGTTTGATGTACAAGCAGGATTTGCCGGTCGTGTGCTTGCCGAGTTTTTGCATCAGCCCGGCATAGCGCTCAAATCCCGGCATAATGTACAACGTGAGATTTTGTTGGCGCGGCGCAAAGCCGACGAGAAACCAATCACCGGCGCGACCGCTCGCATATTTGTAGTGATAACTGCCAAAGCCGACGATGTTCGCGCCCCACATTCGCGGTTTCATTCGCGTCACGCGTTGCATCATTTTCAAAAGCGTGAACGCGTCGCGGCGTTTTTGCGCGTCGGTGATTGTGTTGAGAAATGTTTCGACGCTGGCATCGGTTGGTTTAGTTTTTAGTTCTGCCATTGTGCCCACCTCCTATTTGGTGATCACCGGCAGATAGTTCAGAATAACTTGAACGACGCCGTGCCAGAATCCGCCGCCCAGCACATAGTTTCCACCGCTCGCGCTTCCGGCATCCGGTTGACCGATTGTGCCGGTCAAAACATACGCGCCGCCCGCGCTCTGACCGCCGCCGCCGTCTACCGTCCACCAATCCATCGCATAACTATTCACCGCGCGCGCCGGCGCGGCAACGCTGACCGATGTAATCAAGCCGAGCGCGCAAACGATCAAAAGTAACAGCACTCCAATTTTTCGCATCGCCGCCGCCTCCTAACCTGTGAAATCTGTGGTTGAAAACAAGCGATTTCGATGACCTTGCTCCACCATCGAATCTTTTCATGCTTGTGCGCGCCATTCGCGTAATTCGCGGATGAAAAAATCTTTAGGGTTGTCAGCCACTAGCGCAAAGTTACGAAAACCGGAATCGTGTCCTGCCCTTTGGTCGGCGAAGCCAGCGCAATGCCAATCGCCGGCGCGCCTTCGGTAATGACCATTCCTTCCACGGTGCGCGTTTGCAACGCGCGCGCGCGTCCCGCGAGCGTCGAAGCCGTTACCCGCGCGCCGGTCGCGATGTTCGCGCTGGGATCCACTTTAACCTGGGCGATGCCGTAAATGACGAGCGACACATAATCGCCGGAAGTTGCCGGACCATTTGCGCTATGCAAACTATATTCTTCTTTTCCCGGCGCGGGCGCCCAAACCATCCGGCTTTCGACGACGCCGATTACACCAGCCGCTTGCGCGCCATCCGCGCGACGCACGAGCGGCAGATACGCTTGCGCGCCCGGCAGAGGATCGCTCATCCCGGTCACCGCGACCACATCGCCGACGGTGAGCGCGTCCGTGCCAGTCACTTTGGCGACGAGTGAAAATGCGCCGCCGCTGACATTGCCGGCTTGAATTTTGTCAACGGTATAGAGCGCCCATTCGCCTAATGCATTGGAAGTGTTGGACCACAATCCATACGTCGAGACACCCGGACTCGGAATGTACACGCCATAATTCGGAATATCGGGATTACTCCCGATCTGAATCGCGTCGTCGCCGGTGTCCAGCACGCGGATTCCGTCACTGCCGGTGGTATTGCTGATCACCAAACTATAGTCCAGCGCCGGACCGATTCGCAAGCCGCCGGTACTGGGCACTTCCAAACGAATCCCGGCGCTGTACAAATACCAGCTCCCGGTCGTGCCATTGTAATACGTCCACGCGCGGAATGATCCGTTGGTTGCGTAGCCATAAAAGGGCCAACCGCCGGCGTTCGCTGTTTCCATATACATTCCGCCATATTGATTCGCGCTCCCATTGTAACGAATGCCAAAGACCTCATTCCCGGAAATGCGAAAATTTCTGCCAATGCCGACAAAGTTGGTGCCCTCATCGGTATAGACATTCGGCAACGCCGATGCGTACGGCGCGGGCGCGAGTTCTTGACGCGGCGTGAGCGCGGTGTACGCGCCGGTGCTTGCGCCGGGACGAACACTAACGTTCAACCAACGCGCGCCGCCGCCAAACGCGCCAGTCCCAAAATCAAGTTTGACGGTGAAGAGACCATTGCTGATCGGCACGTCGTTCAGCAACACGGTACTGCCGACTTGCGCGCCGGCAACCAACGCATCAAACAATCTAAATTCAAAATCGTACGCGC
>JACRPR010000151.1:7142-9224 GCA_016223105.1 Chloroflexota bacterium
GCCGGACTGCCATTGTCCTTCAGTTGACCCTGGTAGGTGATGCCGGTGCCGACTGGTGCCAGCGGTGCCAGCGTGGACAATTCGGTACCCGTCACAGTCTGGTCAGTTCGCGCGATAGTGAATACTATCGTCACGGCGAGTAAGCACGCGATCGAACCGATTTTCACGTACGCATATTTTGTTTTCATCTTCCCTCCCACCGAAACCTGCAAAAGATATTGGTCACCGTCTCCGTAATCTCTGCACTCGCCACAAAACCATAACCGCCGGCACATTACCGCGCGCGTTCGATCTTGCTCTTGTATTTTCTTAACGCCCGAAAAACAACAGAGCCGGATGAATTCATCCGGCTCTGTTCAATCGGCTTACCTTGCGCGATATCAATTGGGTGTTGCCACCCACACTCGACAATCATCATCAAATTTCCAGTCCTGCGTCATCACGGGAATTTTTTTATTGTGGCGACATTGTACAGAACCCCACGCAAGTGTCAAGGGGGGTACCGCAAAGCAAGGGGCGAAGCATCCTGCGATTTCGCGCCAGATGCTTCGCCCCTCCTCAAGTTAGCCGGCGACATCCGCCGGCTCTTCCGAAATATCGTCCACCGTAACGGTCGGCGTGGGTCCGATGTCAATCGCCGGCAAGTGCGGATGAAAACCGCTTCCGACCGGGATCAACTTGCCGAGGATTACGTTTTCTTTCAACCCGCGCAGTTGATCGACGCGACCGCGCACGGCGGCATCGGTGAGCACACGCGAAGTTTCTTGGAACGACGCGGCGGCGAGGAACGATTCGGTCGCGAGCGCGGCGCGCGTGAGACCCAGGATCATCGGTTCGGCGCGCGCGGGCGATCCACCGGCTTCGGTGATTTTCGAGTTGCGTTCTTCAAACGCGCGACGGTCGAGAATTTCGCCGGGCAAGAGATCGGTATCGCCGGAACTTTTCACGCGGACGCGGCGCAACATTTGTCCGATAATAATTTCAATGTGCTTGTCGTTGATGTTGACGCCTTGCGAGCGATAAACGCGTTGCACTTCTTCGAGCAGATAAACCTGGGTCGCGTCCAAGCCCATAATCCGCAACAGCTCGCGCGGATTTTTCGATCCTTCGGTCAACTGATCGCCGGCTTGAACGCGCTGACCTTCTTCGACGCGCAGACGCGCGGTCGCCGGCAAATCGTATCCGAAATCTTCGCGCACTTCGCGGCGAATCGTGATCTTGCCTTTTTCGACGAATGCCTTGCCGGGATTTTGCGCGAGAATTTCTTCTTCGCTATTCTTGGCGATGGCTTGATCTTTTTCGATCTCATCGCCGTCTTCGATCATCGGCTTGTAGCCGCGCGGCAGATCGTACTCGTCTTCTTCGGTGCGCGCGTTCACGATCCGCATCTTGCGTTCGTCGTCCTCGTTATACAATTCGATCACGCCATCCATTTCCGCGAGCAGTGCCTCGCCTTTTGGATCGCGCGCTTCGAACAATTCTTCGACGCGCGGCAAACCGTGCGTAATGTCCTCGACGCCGGCGACGCCGCCGGTGTGGAACGTGCGAAGCGTCAACTGCGTCCCCGGTTCGCCAATACTTTGCGCCGCGATAATGCCGACCGCTTCGCCGATGCGAATGAGTCCACCGCGCGCGAGATCGCGCCCGTAACATTTCGCGCAACAGCCATAGCGCGACTGACACGTCAGCACCGAACGCGCGAACACTTTGTCTACCTTAGCCGATGCCGCTTGCGCCCACAACTCTTCCGAAATCGTTTCGCCGGGCGGAATGATCACTTCGCCGGTTTTTGGGTGCACGATAGGCGCGCCCGCGACGCGACCGATCACGCGCTCGGAAAAACTTTCACCCGTGCGCTCTTTCGATGCGCCGTCCATCCAAATGCCCGCGACCGTGCCGCAATCGTCTTCGGTGATGATGACTTCTTGCGCGACATCCACAAGTCGCCGCGTCAGATAACCCGCGTCCGCAGTTCGCAGAGCCGTGTCCGCCAAGCCCTTGCGCGCGCCGTGCGTCGAAATAAAATACTCGAGCGCGGTCAATCCTTCGCGGAAATTCGATTTGATCGGCAGAGCGATGATG
>JACRPR010000134.1 GCA_016223105.1 Chloroflexota bacterium
CCGTTCGGATCCAAGTTGACATCAAAAGTGGGTGTGGTACACTCCATTTGACCTTCCTCCGATGCGATGGTTGTTCTGCAACTCCCATCATACTCGGAAGAAGGTCTTTTTCATAGCTTGTCAAGCGACTTTTGAGAAGCCCTGACGGGGCGGGGTGTAGGGGCGAAGCATTTTTCATCCCGCGTGCGGGATGAAAAATGCTTCGCCCTTACCGCGCACAAATACGCGTTGACAAAATAATGAATCGGCATAGAATTTAGTCATCACGACAACACTCTACAGATTGCAAGTAGTGTTGCCCGGATTGGATCGTTTCCAATCGGGGTTCTTTTTTTTGTGATTCAAGAAGGTGAAAATGAGTCAACAACCAAATTCAGAAGGACCCGAAGCGGATGAGTGGTCACCCTCCGCATCGGCGAAAGCGAAACGCGCGACACTCAATCCCGATTTGACCGTGAGCGAGATCGAACACGGCAAACGTCCTGGCGATGTGTACGTTCGCAAAGTGCGGCATCACAGCCACGAGTTTCGGCGCGTCGGCGCGGGACATTTTATCGCGACGGCAGAATCAGATGTCGCGACGCATCCGCTCGAAAAATTTTATCGCGCGCTCAAACGCGTCCTAGTTGGCGAACGACTCGAGTCGGCGGAAGAAGCGCATCAACGTTTGAACAAACTCAAGGCGCTCGCGGTCTTTGGCTCAGACGCGATTTCATCGTCCGCGTACGCGACCGAATCGTCGTTGATTATTTTGATGGTTGCCGGCAATGCCGCGCTCGGCATTTCGTTTTTCACCGCGCTCGCGATCGCGGTCATTCTCTCGATTGTCGCGTTCTCGTACCGGCAAACCGTGCACGCGTATCCGCACGGCGGCGGATCGTACAACGTCAGTCGCGAAAACCTGGGTCAAATTCCTGGCTTGATCGCGGCGGCGGCGTTGATGATTGATTACGTGCTGACCGTCGCGGTTTCGATTGTCGCGGGCGCGGCGGCGGTAACATCCGCGCTCTTTGCCTCCGGCTACGCCGCGCAATTGCAAACGCTGGATGCGCTGTTGCCCCCCTTTTTCAACCTGAATGTGCTGTTGAGTTTGTTTTTCATCGGCTTGATCACGCTTGGTAATTTGCGCGGCATTCGCGAATCGGGCAGTATCTTTGCCGTGCCGACGTACCTGTTCATCATTTCGCTCAGCGCGATGCTGATCGTCGGTTTGTTCAAAGCGTTCACCGGCACACTGACACCGGCGGATGCGCCGCCGATTCTCGCAGTGAAAGAGCCGATCACGTTGTGGTTGATTTTGCGCGCGTTCAGCGCGGGCGCGGTCGCGATGAGCGGGACCGAAGCGATCTCGAACGGCGTGCCGGCGTTTGAAAAACCGGAATCGAAAAACGCGGCGACGACCTTGACTGTGATGGCAACTTTGCTCGGAGTTTTTTTTCTCGGCGTGTCATATCTCGCGACGCAAATGGGCTTGGTGCCGGGCGCAGAGACAATCATTTCGCAGATCGCGCGCGCGGTCTTTGGCACGAACGCGTTCTACTACATTTTCCAAATCGCGACGATGGGCATTCTCGTGATTGCCGGCAACACCGCGTTCGCGGATTTTCCGCGCCTCGCGTCCGTGCTGGCGCGCGATAATTTTCTGCCGCATCAATTTTTATTTCGCGGCGACCGGCTCGCGTTCACGACCGGCATCGTCGCGCTCGGCGCGATTGCCGCACTGCTCGTGATCGGCTTTGAAGGCAAAGTGGACAGCTTGATCCACCTGTACGCCGTGGGGGTGTTCTTGTCCTTTGCGTTGTCGAATTCGGGAATGGTCGTGCATTGGTGGCGCACGCGCGGCGCGCATTGGCAAACGAGTTTGATCGTCAACGGCATCGGCGCGGCGTTGACGACGATCATTTTGATTATCGTCGCGATCACCAAATTTGAAGAAGGCGCATGGATCGTGATTCTGCTGATCCCAATTGTCGTCGGCATTTTGGAATTGATCCATCGTCATTATTCGCGCGTCGCGCAACAACTTCGCATCGAAGCGGGGGAAACGATTCCGATGACGGTCAATCAATTGGTGCTGGTGCCGATTGACGACATCAATCACGCGTCGCTTCGTGCGATTGCATTCGCGCGCACGATCACGCGCGAAATGGTCGTCGTGCATGTTTCAACCAGCGCCGAACGCGCGGACAAGGTCAAACACAAAGTTGAGAAATACGCGCCCGACGCGCGCTTGATCATTCTCGATTCGCCGTACCGCGCGTTTGTGCGTCCACTGCTCAAGTACATTGACGCGGTGCACAGCCAACAACCGGACGCGTTCGTAACGATTGTTTTGCCGGAATTTATCACCGCGCATTGGTGGGAAAAATTTTTGCACAATCGCACTGCCGGGCGCTTGCGCGATGAATTTGAACGCCATCCGAATGTCGCGGTCGTGCTTGTGCCGTTCTTGCTGGAACATTAATCGCGCGTAGGGGCGAAGCATTTCGCGCAGTTCAGCGAAATGCTTCGCCCCTACCAATCGCGATTTATTTTTGACATTCATTCGGCTTGCACTATAATACCGCCAATTTCTCAACGAGGAGTGCGCGTTGCAATTTTTGAAATCTTGCGCGAGATTGGATCGGGCGCGCGGTGTTTGATCGCACTGAAAACGAAATGGAACACGCACCGCGCCGGCCATCCCTGGGCGAATGGCTCGCGCATTTATCGTCCGCGCGATTGGTGGGGTACGGTTGTCTCGGGATTCTGATCGCGAGCGCGCTAACGCTGTACTGCGGCGGCGCGGCGAGTTTGGCAATGCGCGCGGTTCTACTTCAACGCACTCCAACGCCAACGCTCGCGCCAACCGCGACGCGCGCGCCTTCGCCGACCAGTGCGCCTCCACCGATCATCACTCTGCCGACCGGCAGAGCGATCAACACGCCGACGCAAGCGCCGATCCCGACGCGCGAGCCGACGCAAACGCCGACCGCGACCGCCGATCTCACCAGCGCGCCGCTCACCGCGACCGGTGTCGCGACGCGCGGCACCACGACGCCAACAAGTCGCTTCACCGCAACACCGACGCGGCGAACGACCGGCACGCTCACGCCGCGACCGTAACGAATTTCAAAAATTTTCCGCAGATAAAAAAGGACACCGATAAAAAATATCCGTGTCCTTTTGTTTTTGGATTTGTCATTTTGTTTTTGGATTTGTCATTTTGTTTTTGGATTTGTCATTTTGTTTTTGGATTTGTCATTTCGAGCGAAGCGAGAAATCTCATCCGCCTCGTCGGAGATTTCTCGCTACGCTCGAAATGACATATTATCGAAATGACATATTATCCATCCGCGTTCATCCGCGCTCGTCCGCGTCCAATTGAATTTATTGCGGATTGAGTTTCAGCGCGCGCGCCAGCGCGGCGAATATTTCGCGGATGCGTTGCACATTCAACCACAAGCCGCCGAAAAACGCGGCGATGCCCGCGCCGCTTACCGCGAGCGAGGTGAGAAACGCGGAATAATAATCCACGCGAAATTCCGCGTGGTACGTCATACTCGGCTTGCCCGGCGTTTTGCTTTGAAAAATTAAATCGAGTTTGCGCGTGACTGTCGCCGGCGCGAATGGATTGTACGGAATTTCTTTTTGATTCAGCAGAAACTTGAAACGCTCCGCGTGTTGGGATACGGGAAACTCGCGCGTCGAGCCGCCGTCAATGATAATGTCGGAATCGTTTTCGTGGAGCGTCACCACCAGCGGCGCGTTCGACGCGAGCGGATCAATGTCCACCGTGATCGTCGTCAGTTGATTCGCGCGAATCACATTATCGTACCGAATCACCGCGTAAATACCGAGCGCCGCCGGGTTGAACACATCATTGATCGTGCGCGTGGCGAAGCCAATGTCGCGCGCGTACGCGATCATCAACGGCGCGTTGAGCAGGATTAGCACAAACATCGCGAGCAAAAACAACGGGCGCGCTTTGCCCAGCAATTGATTCGTCGCGCGCGCCGCGCCGCCAATGCCGAAATGCGCGCGCAATGCTTCGTCATAAATCGGATTGCGAATCGCGCAATCCTCCGCATCGCGAATCGCGCCGACGAGTTCGAGTCGCGCGATGTGCGGATTCAAGCGCGTGAACGACATCGTTTGCCCGCTGACGATTTTGCCGAGCAGATTTCGAATCGGCGGATCATTATCAATTTCGATGATCATTTTTTCGAGGTGATCATCGCTCCGCAACAACGCGCTCGCGAGTTTGTCCACGAGGTCTTTGGTAATACTGACCGGATTTTTTTCCGCGATCAGCGCGCACAATTTTTGCGTGAGGTACGGATGCCCGCGCGTTTGCGCGTGCACCCACTGCGCGGTTTCCGTCGGCGCGGCGATCCCCAGCGTCGCGAAATTTTTGATTAGTGTGTGCGCGCCGTCGAGCGTCAAATCTTTCAAGTAAATGCGCTCGGCGATGTTCAACGGCGAATTGCCGCCGCCGGTCAAGCGACTCAACTCTTTTGCGCCGGACAAAACGACGAGATATTTTTCGAACGCGGGTTCGTTATGCCGCGTCGAAAAAACACTGCGGAATGTGCCGAAAAACGCGTCGGATAATTTCGCGGGCACGGCTTCTACTTCGTCGAGCATCAGCACGATGCGCTTCACCGGCGACTGGCGCGCGACGCTCAATAAAAATTGTTGAAACTCGACCGCGTTGCTCGGCAAGGGTTCGGTTGCGCCGGGCGCGAGTTCGTTCCGAATCGCGCTCGCGACAAAACGATAGAGTTGCACTTCGGGTTGATCTTGCACACTGCCCAGATCGATCAACACCAAACCAAAACCGGGAGAACGCAATTGCGCGCTCAACTGATACAAAAACGTCGTCTTGCCGGTTTGGCGCGAGCTCAAGAGCGCGGCATACGCATCCACTTGCGACGCGCGCGCGAGCCGAACGACTTGCGCGAGTTCTGGACGCAGAACGCAAACCGAATGATCTTGAATCGGATCGAGCGGACCGCGGGTTTTGAAAATAGTGTGGTCGTTGTTAGCCATTGATCGCCTCGTCGCCTTTTTGAATTTCGTCCGAGTAACTCAAAATCAATCCGTACACGTCTTGACTGCGCCGCAAAACTTCCGGGAATGCTTTCGCGGCAAAGGTGTACTTGGGTCCCTCGCGTTGCAGGATCGAATAGAGACACAGATCATCGAACGCATTGTCCAACTGCGCGGGGCGCACGCGCAATTCGCGCGTGCGTAGCGTCTCCGCCATTTCGCCGAGCGTAACTTCCGGCTTTTCGAGCATCAACAACGTGACGAGCCGTTCGAGCGGGCTTGCCGCGCCCCAGGACACTTCGGCAAAGTATTCCGCGAATTGCGCGGATTGGCTGAACGCGGCAACGTCCGTGCGTGTGATCACGCGTTCGCGTCGCGCGTTGATGCGTTCGATCAATTTTTGGCAGACGTACTGCACAATGTTCGGATGCCCGGCGGCAAGCTCGACGATGCGATCCGCCAACACGGTGTCGCCTTCGAGCGCGACGCCCATTTCTTGCATCGGGTCGGTAACGACGCGCTGGGCTTCGGCGCGCGAGAGATACGACAATGGAATCAAGTTACAAAAATTGAAAAAGACGAGGCGCGGATCGTGCAACGCGGCATTCAAAACTTTTTCGCCGCAAAACACAAAGCGCATCCGGCTTTCTTGCGCGAGCGCGCGCAAAATTTGAAACAGTCGCTCGCCATGCTCAATGTCGTACCGGAGCAAATCGTCAATTTCGTCAAAGAGCAGGACGACGATGCGCGAACCGTGCCGCGTGCAGAGATCGATTCCCGCCGCGCGAAAACCTTCGGGCGTGTGCGTGGGCAATGCCAACCGCCACATCGTATCCACCGCGCTGAAAAAATCCGCGTGCGTATGCACGGCTTGGCAATCGAGATAAAACGGTTCGTACTCGGGCGAGTCTTTCAAATGCTGATGCACGCGCGCCAGCACAGAGGTCTTGCCGATTTTGCGCCCGCCGACAATCGCAAAGTTCGTGTCGCGCACGGTGCGGACAATCGTCTTCAATTCGGATTCGCGACCAAAGAACATATTCTCCGGCACGGGCCCGCTTGTAACGTATGGCGAGACGACGGTGAGATCAACCTGGTTCAAGATCATTTCGACGAGCCGCCGCGCGGGTTCGCGCGCGATCAAGAGTTGCCGCATGTCCGCGCCGTCGAGGACGATGAAATCGTGCGTGGCTTCGCGCGCGAGTCGCTTGAGCGATTGTTTGTTGTCGCCGGTCGGCAGATCGCGCAGATCGATCACCAACGCGAAATAACTGACCATGCTCAGCACGCCCATCAAATCGCGCAATTCGTTCAATTCGGTCGCGCCGGTTTCGTGGCGCGGAATGAAAATGATCGGAAAGCGCGGTGGAATTTTCAAACGCAACGCAGGGGCTTTGACGACGTAACCGACCAAGCCGTGATACGCGCGATCTTCCATCCGCGTAAAACCGAGCATCGCGCACAGTTGATCGGTCATCTGACTCGTCACGGTTTTGAACGCGTCCGCGCTTTCGACAACTTGCCACGCGGCTTTCCAATGACTGAGGAATTTTTGCGCGGCGGTGAACGCTTCCAACTTGAGCGCCGCCGGCGAAATTTGCAACGTGAGCGCGTCGCCGGGATGTTCCTCGATGTATCTCTGCAACGAGCGCGAGAGATACCGCCGCGGCAATTTGGCGAGATTGGTCGCGTTCGCTTCGCCATATTTCCACAGCGCATCGTTGATCGCGCTTTCCCACCCCGGATACTCGCGTCGCCACGAACGATCTTGCGCGACTGTGCCAAAGCGCGCGCGCCAACCGACCAGCGCAAAGCCGATGATGATCACGGCAGAAAGGATCGCGCCGATCACCGCGCCGATGGTGAACAAATCCGGCGTAGTCGCGCTGAGGTTGTCCTCGCCGCGCATCACGCCATTGCCGTTGGTGCCGGCAAAAATCGCGGTGGGCGTTTCAGGATCAATCGCGAGCGCGGGCACATCGGCAATGGTCAGCCCGTCACTTGCCGCGCTCCAACTCGCGCCATTATCTTCACTGCGATACACGCCGCGATCCGTGCCGACATAGATCACGCCGGTCATTCCTGGGTTGAACGCGATGGTGTGATAACGCACGCGACCGCCGGCGGAGCCGAGACCCAGTTCTTGCCATTGCGGATTGTCGCCGGTTTTGCGATACAAGCCGGTCGTCGCGTGTCCGATCAAAAGCGTTTGCGCGTTTTGCGGATCAATCGCGATCACGCGCACTTCGTCGCCCGGTGAATTGGGCGCGATGATCGCTTGCCACGCGCCACCCGGTTTACTTACATCGAGCGCGAACAAACCGCGTTCCGTCCCGGCATAAATCGTCGCGGGCGGCGCGAACGCGAGCGCGGTAACACGCGCGACGTTGCTCAAACCGTTCGTTTGTTTTTCCCAGCGCGCGCCATTGTCCGCGCTTTTGTACAGACCGCCGCCCTGCGTGCCGGCGTACAGATCGCTGGTGTTCGCCGGCGCTTGCCACACGAGCAGACTGCTGATCGGCGCGTTGTTCGCCAAGTTGTCCGCGAGGAGTGAAAATGTTTCGCCGCCATCGCGCGAAACAAAAATCGAACCGCCCTGGGTGCCGGCATAGAGGATCGACGCGTTTGCCGGATCGCGCGTGAGCGACCCGATGTAGGGATCCTTGAGACCTTGCGCGTCGCGCCAGGTCGCGCCGCGATCGCGACTGAGCGCGATGCCGTACCGCGTCGCGGCGATCAGCGTGCCGGGTTTGCCCGGCGTGAACAACAAAGTGTGCACGCTCGAATTGACCAGCCCCTCGTTCAGCATTTGCCAGTTCGCGCCATCATCGTTCGATTTCCACACGCCGCGCGCAGTGCCGGTGTAGAGCGAATTTTTTTCACCGAGTCCTAGCGCGGTCATCGGCAAATCGCCCGCCGGATTTTTGAGCGGACTCCACGCGGTTCCGCCGTCGGCAGATTTGAAAATGTTTTGCCCGATCACGGCATAGACGCGATCCGAAGGTTTCGCGTCGGTAACGAGTGGACGCGCGAGTCCGTTCGCCAACGCGCCGCCGACCGCGCTCCATGTTTTTCCATCGCGACTGCGATACACGCCTTGCGTCGTGCCCAGCACGTACCCGCGCGCGGTCGCGACGATGGATTGCGGACGCGCGCCGCTCGGCAATCCTTCCGCGCTCGTTTGCCAATGCGCGCCGCGATCACGCGACACATAGACGCTCGTTTCGGTCGCGGCAAAAATCGCGGAACCATCCGGCGCGGCGGCGAGTCCCCACACGCGCGCCGATGGTAATTCCTTGCCGGTCTCGCTCCACGTTTCGCCAGTGTTCTCGCTTTTCAAAATGGTCGCGGTTGTGCCGGCGTAAATGATGTTCGGTGATTGCGGATCGATCAAGAGCGCGAGAACAAATTGATCGGCAAGGCGCGGATCGGCAAGCGTCCAGGTCGCGCCGCCATCGCGTGTGCGATAAATTCCTTCGCGTGTGCCCGCGAGCACTTGATTCGGGTCACTCAAAATCGCGAGCGCGTTGATCGTCAATGCTTCCGGCAAGCCGCGCGAAATGGCTTGCCAATGCGCGCCATCATCGCGCGAAATAAATACACCATTGTTCGCGCCGGCATAGATCAGGCCGGGCGCGAGCGCGAGCGTATTGATTTGTCCACCCGTCGGTCCGTTCGTGGGTGTCCAAGTAATGCCACCTTCGGCGCGCGTGCTCGTCGCGCTGACGAACACGATCAGAAACGCAAGCCAGAATGTTGTCCGCCTAGTCACGTCAATCCTCCGCTGTGCAATCCATTTCAAGATCATTATAACGAAAAGCATCGGCAAAGTAAATTACTCAATGCTCCTAAAACCAGGTCGCGCGCGCGGAATGAAATTTTCGCGGATAGTGCCTCGCAAACAACTCGCAATGAATGTGCGTGGCACAACAACGAATTGAGAAAGCAACGAATTTGGCAAGGTCAGATTAGACGCGCGCGTGTTCGTCGTAAAGCACGAAACGTAGTGGAGTGCCGTTCGTACGCGAATCTGACATTGCCAAACGAATTAACGCTGTGCCCATTCGTTTATTTCTCAATTCGTTGTTGTGCGTAACCGCGCCGCGCGCGAAAAACCGCACCCATTTGCCCGCACGAATGATGTATGCTATATTCAACCTGAGCGTGGATTATTTCGAGAGGAGGCGCGTATGCTCGGGCGTTTAATGCGAATTTTTTTGCCGTGGCTCGCAATCGCCACATTGGGAACACTCGCTTGCGATCTGACCACATTCGGATTGGGGCAAACCGCGAAACCGCAAATTGTGATTCAATCACCGGCGGCAGGCACGGAATTTCGCGAAGGCGCGCAAGTTACGGTTCAATCCACTTCCGCCGATCAAAGCGGGATCGTGCGCGTCGAACTTTTGGTGGATGGCGTGGTCGTGCACACTGCCGCGCCGCCGATTCCGCAAGGACAAGTTTCGTTCACCGTGATTCAAACCTGGGTCGCGACGCCGGGCGCGCACAATTTGAGCGTGCGCGCGTTCAACAAAGCCGGCGCGGCGAGCGATCCCGCGCTCGTTTCGATTGCGGTTGTCGCGTCCGCGCAACCTTCGCCGATTTCGCCACCGACCCAGGTTGTGCAACCGCCGCCGCTCGGCGCATTCACACCAACCTTGCCGCCGATTGAAATCACGCCGCCCGGATCATCCGCGACCGCGACGCGCACCCTCACACCGCGACCGCGACCCACAGCAACACTTGCCGCGCCGCCCGGCGTGTACGCGCTTTCGATTCGCGTCGATCCGCCCGCGCCGCGTCGCAATCAAGATGTTGCGTTTCACGTTACGTTTTTGAACACGATGGGCGCGCCACAAGGGTATCAATGGCGCGTACGAATTTTTGAGCCGGACAAACGCAATTCGTTCGGTGACACTTCGCCGGTCCGCAACGATATTCAGATTGGCACACACGAATTGGCGTCCGCATCGAACTGGGGCGTGCGCGGTCCGACGGGTTGCCGCACATTTATCGCGCGCGTTTTTTGGATTGATCAAACCTCCAGAAACGAAACCGAATTTCTCAAACCGGATGGCGGACCGCCCTCCGCCGTGTTCCCGCTCGAATGTCCGTAGAATGTCATTCCGAGCGAAGCGAGGAATCTCATTTGCATCGTCGGAGATTTCTCGCTCCGCTCGAAATGACGGTGCGTACGAAATGACGGTGCGTACAAACAATGCAAGACACGCGTAATTATTTCGCGACGCTGACGCGCCGCTGGCAGGTTGTCCTCGCGATGCCGATCCTCGCGATGTTGTCCGCCGCGCTCGTTACCTTCACACTCAAACCAACATACGAAGCGACCGCAATCATCGCGCTCGCGCCGACGACGCTTGCGATCCCAACGTCGAGCCAGTTGCCGCCGTACTATTTAATGGTGGATTCGCCACGCCGCTTGCCGATTGCGTTCACGCCCGCGTACTACATCGCGATTTTAAAAGACGCGCGCATCGTTGACCAGGTCGCGCCGCGCGTGCCGGTAACGCTTGCCGCGAACGCGAACGACCGCGCGCTGATCGAAATCACCGCGCGCGGCGCGGACGCGCAACTTGTCGCGGACACCGCGAACGCGTGGGCGCGCGTCGGCGCGCAGAGCATCGAACAACTCTTGACGCCGAGCGGCGACGATGTGATCGCCGCGCAAAAAAAGTTGGACGCCGCCGAACAAGACCTGGTCAAGTTTGTGCGCGATAACGGACTCGGCGAGTACGATCCGGCGAAATTAAACGCGCTCACCGGCTTGACGACGGCGAAACGTTTGGAACTTGATCAACTGATGCGCGCGCGCGACACTGCCGAAGACGTTTATCGCGATTTCGCGCGCGAGCACGCGCGCGCGACGATCCTCGCGATGAACACGACCAAGCCGCGCGTGATCGCGGCGTCCGCGCCGAGCGCGCCGGTCGCGCCGAAACCCGCGCAAAATGTTTTGATCGGCGCGGTGTTCGGTTTGCTCGTCGGCATTGCCGGCGCGTTCGCGCTCGATGGGCTGGCGCGCAAAAATGTCAAAACGAACTAGAATTTTTCTCGGCTTAGTCGCGGCGCTCATTCTGATCGCAAGCGTGCGCGCCGCGCTCAGCGCGCTCCTGCTCAACGCCGCGAACGCGCAGATCGCGCGCGCGGCGACGATGCCCGCGAACGCGCGCACACACTCACTTGCCAACGCGGAACAAATTACACACCAGGCGCGGCAGATTGCGAACGAGCCGCGCCTTTCGCTTGCCCGCGTCCGCGCGCGCGTGTTGAGCGGCGCGCCCGCGTTCGCGGAACCGATTTCCGATCCCGACGCGATCGCGCAATTTTGGTTGGGGCAATCGGCGTGGGACGCGCATCAAGCGGAGCAAGCATTTGCATTTTGGCGTGCCGCGGGCGCGTTCACATACTTTATCAACCAGGCGCGCCGCGCGGTGGACAAACACATCTGGGACGAGGCGGAACAATTCGCGCGCATCGCGATTGGAATCGCGCCCGACGACGCGGAAGCGCATCTGCTTCTCGGCACCGCGATTTCGTTTCAGGACATCAACGCCGATGAAGCCGTGCGCGAATTGGATCGCGCGTTCGCACGCGCGTGCGCGGATGAACTGCGCGCGACGATTTTGGCGCGGCACGCGGAAATTCTCGCGGCGCGCGGAAATCTTAGCGACGCGCGCGCGTTGTTCGAGCGCGCGCACGCCATCGCGCCGATGGATGCGCGCCCGCGTGTTGGCATCGCGTTGTTGCAACTCAATGCCGGCGCGCGCGCGGAAGCCAGCGCGTTGCTCGAACAGGTCATCGCCGATTCGCCGTGGTACGTCGTGGCGTACAGCGCGCGCGCTCAAATCGCGGAAATTGAAAATGACGCGCGCGGCGCGGAAATCTGGTTGCAACGCGGACTCGCGAAAAATCCGAACGACGCGCGTTTGCTCTTGCCGCTCGGCGAATTGTACGCGCGGCAAGGTCGCGGCGCGCAAGCCCAAGCGATTTTGGAACTCGCGCTAAAAAATGAAACACGCGTGGATGGACGCTCCGCGATTTTGCGCGCACTGGAAAATTTGAAATGATCGCATCCCGTCCCTGGCGCATTGGTTCATTGGCACATTGGCTCATCGGCTTGTCCGCGCTCGCGCTCGGCGCGTTGTCCGCGCTCGGCTCAAGCGAGTGGCTCGCGTTCGCCGGCGTCGCGCTCGCGATTTTGATCGCGGCGTTCACGCTTCCGTTCACGCTCGCCGCGCCACTACTCGCGGTGTTCGCCGCCGCGCAATTTTATTTTTCATTGCCCGGCACAGCGTTCACGTTGCGCGGCGCGTTGCTCTTTGTGGTCGCGCTTGCCGCGCGCCGGTGGGGCGGGCTTTCGAGCCCGCCAAAATTGAAAACTTGGATGTTTCCCGCCGCGTTATTTCTGTGCGCCGCGTTCATCGCCGCGCTCGATGCGACAAATCGGTACAGCGCGCTCAAAGGTGTTTACGATTGGCTCGCGATTTTTCTCACCGCGTTCGTCGCGAGTGAAATCGTCGCATCGCAACAAACATTGACGCGCGTTGTGCGCGCGTCGATCGCGGTCGGCATCGCGCAAGCGCTCCTGGGTCTCGCGCAAGCCGCCTTCAGCGTGGATCAAGTCGTCGCCGCGTTGCGTTTGCCGGTGAATGATTTTTTCTTTCAGCCGGATTTATTGCGCGAACGTTTGGATAGTTTGGCGTTCAATTGGATTTTGGTTGATCGCGTCGCGCCGTTCGGCAACTTTATCAACGCGATTGATTACGCGATTTTTCTCGCGGCGATTGTGCCGCTTGGCATCGCGATCATAGTCAATCACCCTGAGCGGAGCGAAGCGGAGTCGAAGGGGATTGCTTCGCAAAAATCGCTCGCAATGACGACCAAAATTATTTTGTTCGCCGGCATTGTCGCGATGATCGCGGCGATTTTACTAACGCTCAAAGCGTCCGGCATTTTCGCGCTCGGCGCGGCAAGCGCGACGCTGGGCATTTTTATTTTGCCGCGTCTCTCCGCGCGCGCGCGCGTCATCATTATCACATTCGCGTTCGTCGCGCTCGCGCTCGCTGTGCCATTCGCCGGCGCGATCAGCGAATGCGGATCGTTTTTGATCGCGCGTGAACTCGGCGCGAACACCGCGACCGGGCGACTCGCGGTGTGGGCGCAATTGATCGCGGCATTGCCGCAACGCGCGCTCGTTGGCTTTGGCTTGAACAACGCGCTCGATCTGATCGCGCCGACGCCGACGTTGAACGGCGGCGCGTTCGCGTTCACGCAACCCGCGCCCGAAAGCGGCTACGTCGCCGCGCTGATCGAAACCGGGCTGATCGGTTTTAGCGCGCTGATCAGTTTGTTCGCGCTCACACTCGCGCGCGCATCGCGCAATGCGCGCACATTCAAAAATCCAATTCACGTTGGAATTCTCGCGGCAATCGTCGCGTTGCTGATCGGCAATTTAACCGTCGCCGGTTTTACCGCGGATCAAAATGGAATGTTGCTGGGAATGTTGATCGGGATTGTGGTTAGAGATTGGACGCGGAGCGTAGAGATTGGAGCTTAAAAGTCGCGACGAGACGCCATCATCCAATCTCCACGCTCCGCGTCCAGTCTCTCAATCTCTCTCGCTCCGTCGGATTTTTTCATTCACCACCATTCTCGCGCTCGGATTCATCCTGGGACGCGTGAGCGGCTTGGCGCGCGAAATGATCGTCAGCGCGTCGTTCGGTTTGTCCGCCGATCTCGACGCGTATTTTCTCGCGTACACCGTGCCGACGATCATCAACAATATCGTCGCCGGCGGATCGATCACGGTCGCGGTTCTGCCGGTTTTTTCGCGCTATCTCGCGCGCGGCGAACGCACTGAGTTTTGGTACGTCGCGAGCATCATCACGAATTTTGTTTTGCTCGTGACCGGCGGATTGACGCTCGTCGGAATGTTGCTCGCCGCGCCAACGATGGCGCTGATCGGCGCGGGCGTTGCGCCGACAACGCAAACGCTCGCGGCCGCGATGCTCGTCGTGATGATGCCGACGCTTTTGCTCAACGGCGCGCTGAATATGTTGCTCGCGATGTTGAACGCGCTCGATCGGTTCTGGGCACCCGCGCTAATTTTTCTCGCGCTGAATTTGGGCATCATCGCCGCGGTGATTTTGCTCGCGCCGATCATCGGCGTGCACGCGGTCGCGTGGGGATTTTTGATCGGTGTCGCGGCGCAGGTCGCGTTGCAATTTTTCGCGGTGCGCGCGGAACAACCGCGTTATCATTGGCGGATTGATCTGCGGCATCCGGCGGTGCGCGAAGTCGCGCGCGCGTTCATCCCGATCACCGTTCTCTCGATCGTCGCGCAGATCAATTACACGGTGGATCGCGCAATGGCGGGGACGCTCGCGCCCGGCAGTATCAGCGCGCTCGCGTACGCGGATACGATTGTCGCGACATTTTATATGCTCGGCATTTCGCTCGGCGTCGCGGTCTTTCCAAGTTTGAGTCGAATGATCGCGACGAACGATCACGCGAACACCGCGCGCACCGTGATCGCGTCACTGCGAATGTTGATTTTCATTCTCGCGCCGCTCACGCTGTTGCTGATCCCGTTCGCCGAGCCGATCATCGGTTTGATTTTCGGACGCGGCAAATTCGACGCGTACGCGGTTGCGCTGACCGCGCCGGCATTGGCGATGTACGCGCTCGGTTTGATCGCGACCGCCGCGCTGTACGTTTTGCAACGCGTATTGTACGCGCTCCGCGATAATCTCACGCCGTTGATTGTCGGCGCGTTCGCCGCCATCGCGCACATCGCGCTGAATTGGGTGCTGATGCGCGATTTCGCGCACGCGGGCATCGCGCTCTCAACATCGCTAACCGCGATTGTAAGCGCGCTCGCGTTGATCGCGATTCTCGCGCGCCAGGTGCGCGGACTCGAATTGAAAACGTTGACGATCTTTTTGCTCCGCTGTGCCGCGCTCGCGATCATCAGCGCAACGCTCGCGGCGTGGTGCTATTCCTTTGTGCCGCAAAACCAGGACGCACTCATCGCGCGCATCATCGGCGTCGCGTTCGCCGGACTCGGCGGCGCGATCTATTTCGTGCTCGCGCTCGCCACGCGCACGCGCGAAAGCCAAATGCTCGCGCACTTTGCGCTCAACCTTTTCAAACGCACCTAACTCACACATTACGTTTTACGTTTTACGATTTGTCATTTATGAACATTTGCATGTTTTCCCGCATCATGCCCCAACACGCGGTCGGTGGAATGCAAGATCATGTGCTAACCTTGTGTCGCGGCTTGGCGCAAAAAAATCATCGCGTCGTCGTGATCACGAGCGGACGCGCGGACGGCGCGGAAATCGAAAATGCCGACGGCGTTGAAATTTATTTTTTGCGCGGCACAAAACCAGGTCGCTATTCGCCCCAGTTCGCCGCGCGCTCGGCGGAAAAATTTTTAGAATTGCACGCGGCGCAACCGTTCGATCTTTTGCACAGTCAAAGCATCGGCGCGTACGGAATTTACGCGCGCGGTTTGCATCGCCAAAAAAACTTGCCGCTCGTTACCTCTCTGCACGGCACGCATTTCGACGTGCTGACGACGAGTTGGCACACCGATTTCGCGCTGACGAATCCGCGCGGGATGATTCGCTTTGGCGCGGTGCTCGCGCAAATGACGTTCAACTACGCGACGCGCGATGCGTGGGTTATTCGCGGCTCGGACATTTTGATCGCGACAAGCGACGCGGACGTGTGGAAATATAAAAAGTATTACGGCGCGCGCACTGTGCAAATTCGTAAAGTGTACAACGGCATTGACGCCGATCTATTCGCGCCGCGCGATGCGCGCGATTTGCGCGCGCAACTCAACATCGCGCCGGACGAAAAAATGATTCTCGCACTCGCGCGTTTGCAAAAAGACAAGGGGGTGCAAAACGCGATTGAGGTGCTCGCCCGCGTGCGCGCGCAATTTCCGGCGCGACTCGTCATCGTCGGCGACGGCGATTATCGCGCCGCGCTCGAACGACTCGCGCGCGCGCGTGGCGTCGCCGCGTTCACGCACTTTGCCGGCGCGCAAACGCTCGTCGAGTGCGCGCGCTATTTCAACGCGTGCGATCTCTTCGTTGACCCGACGCTTCGCACCGACGGCTACGATCTCACAATTGCCGAAGCGATGGCGTGCGCGAAACCGGTGATCGTTTCCGATGTCGGCGCGAACTCGACGCTGATTGATGCCGCGACCCAGTGCGATGGCATTCTCATTCCGCGCGGCGATAACGACGCGCTCGCGCGTGAAATTATTCGCGTCTTGCGCGATCCCGAACTCGCGCGCGCGATGGGCGAACTTGGGCGCGCGAAAATCGCGGCGCACTTTAGCATCGGCGCGATGGTGGATGGAATGGAGCAGGTCTATTTCGAGTTAGCGCGATGAACGACAATCGAAATTATGTGTGGGACGAACAAATCAACGCGCGCCCGGAATATCCGGTGATCGAACGCTGGATCGCCGACGGCGCGCGCGTGATTGACCTGGGATGCGGCAACGGATCATTGTTAGCATTTTTGAAAGCGCGCAAACACATTTCTGAATTTGGAATCGAGCTTGCGCCGAGCGGCGTCGCGGCGTGTCGGCAACGCGGTTTGAATGTGCGCGCCGGCAGAATTGATGTCGCGCTCGCCGATGTCGCGGACGCGGCGTTCGATGTCGCGATTTGCAACGTAACGCTTCAAATGGTAATGTATCCTGAAATCGTTTTGAAAGAAATGCGGCGCATCGCGCGCCAACAAATAATTTCATTTCCCAATTTTGCGTTCGTGTTGAATCGGCTCGATTTGTTGTGGTTCGGCAGAATGCCGCGCTGGGGTTTGTTCGGTTATGCCTGGTTTAACACCGGGCACATTCATCAACTTGCGATCAACGATTTTCGCGCGACCAGCGGATCACTTGGCTTGGATATTCGCGCCGTTGTGTATCTCGGCAAATTTGGAATGTTCGCGCGTGTGCTACCCAATCTGTTCGCGCAGACCGCGATCTTTCTTTTGCAATCAGCGTGAATCACCCACTCGAAAATCAAAAACCGCAAATCGAAAATTCTTTCGCGTCGGTGATCGAAAGCGGCTACACCGACGCGCTCGATACGCGCCTGGCATCGTACGACGCGTACATCGAATATCAAACGCACGAGGCGCGGCGCGCGCTTTCATTCTTGGCGCGCTTTTTCGATCTCACGCGCGCGCGCGTCTTGGAGATTGGCGCGGGGCGCGGCGGCAAGGGCATCGCGTATGCGCGCGCGGGCGTCCACATCACCGCGCTCGATGTGGACGGCGATGCGCTCGCGCTCGGCGCGCTAGCCGCGCGGCAACGCGATGTAACGATCCGGTTTCTCGCGAGCGATGGCGCGCGCTTGCCGTTTCCCGCGAACGCGTTCGACGCGATTTTGCTCGATAGTGTGATCGAGCATGTGCGCGATCCGCAAGCCGTGTTGTGCGAGTGCGCGCGCGTGTTGAAAACCGGCGGCGGCGTGTTCGTCGTCTTTCCGCCGTTTTACGGACCGTTGTCGGGACACATTGACGATTATATTTTGATTCCCTGGTTTCATTTACTGCCGCGCCGCGTCGTCGAGCGCGCGCTGATGCAACACCAGCCGCTTGGAATTCTCACGCCGCGCGATGCGTTCGCGGTGTACACGACGCTGAATGGTTTGACGACCTTCGATTTTCGCCGGTTCGCGCGCCGCGCCGGTTTTCGTTTCGAGTACTGGCGCGCGCGTCCGTTTCTCACGCATCCCGGCACGCGGTTCGCGGTCGGCTTGCTCGCGGCATTGCGGCAACCGCCGCGCGCAAAAAATTTACGCGCGGTGTTCGCGCGCGCGCGCCGCGAATTTTCGCTCGGCACATTCGCGTTGTTTATTTTGCTGTCCGCGCTCGCGCCGCTCGTGTTCGTTCCGTTCTTGCAAGAATTTTCCACGGGCGCGGTCAAGTGCGTGCTGAGGAAATGACTTGGATCGCAAAACGATTTTGCTCATCGCGCTTGGCTTGGCGTTACGCTTGTTCCTGATTTTTCCGGGACCCCTCGCATCGAAAGTCGAATTTCTAACGAACAAAGCCGATCTGCGAAATTATTATTGGCCCGCGCAAGCCGCATTGACCGGCGCGAATCCGTACGCGGTGTGGGCGAGCGGACAATCCGGCGAATTTCGCGCCGACCTCGCGCCGCTCGAACTCGCGCTCTATGTCGCGACGGTCGCAGTGTGGAACGATCCGCGCGCGATTCAAATTTTGTTCGCGCTGTTCGACGCGCTGAATATCGCGTTGCTCGGCGCGTTGCTCGCGCAAGCGCGCGCGCGCTTGCCGTTCCAAATTTTTTACGCGCTCGGTCCGCTTACCATTTACAATCTCACGCTCGTCCCGCAAGACAAAACGATTTTGCTCACGCTAACATTCGCGCTCTATTATTTTCTCACCAAACACCACTTACCACTTACCACTTACCATTTACCAATTACCATTATCACCGCGCTCATCGCCGCGTTCAAATGGCTGAGTGTGTTTTATCTTTTGCCGGTGTTGCTGTTTCTTTCGCGCGATCTTCGCGATTTCATCAAGCACGGAATTATTTTTAGCGCGGTCGTCGCACTCGCGCACATCTTTTGGTTTCCCGATTGGTTGTTCGTGTACACGTTTCGTTTCGGGCGCGTCGTTACGCCGATGCACATTTCGCTGGGATCGCTTTTGAACGCGTTCGGTCTCTTTGATCGCACCGCGTTATTGCTCGTCGTCGTCGCCGCGTTGATCACGGTATACGCGCTTTTCTGGTTCAAGCGGATTGACATTTTTGAAACGCTCGCGCTCGCGGTGCTGATCGGAATTTTGTGGACGCCGGATATGGATCCCGTGCATCTTTCGTTGATCGTGATTCACTTTTTATTGATCGTGAACTGGACGCGCGGCGCGCGATTAATCGCGATTTGGAGTTTGAGCGCGTGGGTTACGTTCGTCTACGCCGCGTCGACGCGCGTCGGCTTTGCGAATTACGGCTTGCCCGATCTGCGCGCGCTCGTCGGTGTGTACGGCACACCGCAAATGATTGTGTTGTCGTACCCCTTGTTCATCGTCGTCCTCGCGTATTATCTCGCGGACAAGTGGCGCGGGCGCGCGGTCGGTAAAGCGATCCTGGTTTCTGAAAAATGATGAACGACACGACCGAGCGCGCGTTGCCATTGCACACCGCGCAAACGCTCGACGATTATCTCGTCTATTTAAAGCACGTCGCGCTGTACGCGTTCGCGGAAAAATTTTGCGCGCAAAAAATTATTCTCGATCTGGGATGCGGCGAAGGGTACGGCGCGTCCGCGCTCGCGCGCGCGGCGCGATTCGTGGTCGCGGCGGATTACGCTTTCGATGCGGTCACGCACGCGCGCGCGAAATACGCAACCGCGAATCTCGCGTTCGTTGTGTGCGACGCGCAACGCCTGCCGTTTCGCCGCGCCGCGTTCAGCGCGGCGATCTCGTTCGAGGTGATCGAGCATTTGCCGAACGTGCGCGCGTACCTCGAAGAGCTCAAACGCGTCAATGTGGGCGCGGCGATTCTTTCGACGCCGAATCGGTTGATGCGCTTGTTGCCGTTGCAAAAACCGTGGAATCGTTTTCACTTGCGCGAGTACGCGCCGCGCGATTTTGCGCGCGCTCTGCGCGCTGTGTTCGCGCGCGTAGATGTGCGCGGCATCACCGCGCGCGCGGATATTCTCGCCGTCGAAAAAAAGCGTGTCCAACAAAATCCGTTGATCGCGTACCCGCGAATGATCGCGCAAATGTTTTTGCCGCGCGGCGTGTACGCGCGAGTGAAAAAAATCGCGGGTGATTCGGTTCAGTCAAACAACCGCATAAATGCTCGACTCCCGGCAACATCGTTCGACGCGCAAAATTATTCCGCCGCCGATTTCACGATTTCATCAAACGCGCCTGCCGATTGGATCACACTCGTCGCGATTTGTGAACGTTGAATCCGATGTCCAAATCAGAAATCAGAAATCAGAAATCGAAAATGCGAATTGCCATCGTCGCCAGCGATTACGCGCCAACCGTCGGCGGCGTGCAGACTGCCGTTCGCAACATCGCGCACAACGCCGCGCAGATAGGGCACACGGTCGCAATTTTGAGTTACCAAGTTTCGGGATCGCGCGCGTTCGAAATGGAAAACCCGGTCGCGGTGCATCGCTTTCCCTGGGGCAAGCGTCCGCTCTGGTCGTTACCGGTGCGCGCGCTCCAAACGCTTGCCGGAATGGCGCGCGTCATTCGTGCATTCAAGCCGGACATCGTGTACGTCCATTTCTTGACGATCAACGCGCTGTACGTTTTGCTTTTGCATTACGTTTTGAATTTTCGACTCGTCGTCTCCGCGCGTGGGAATGACATTCAAGGGATTCCACTTCGCTCGCGCTTGCAACGGTGGATGCTCGCGCGTTTGTTCAGTCGCGCGGACGCGATTTTGTTTTGCTCGGCGTACGTGCAACGCGATGCCGCGCCGTACTTGAAATTCGCGTCGCCGCGCGCGTATGTCGGCGTTGTCGGCGATGGATTCGATCCCGCTGAATTTGCGACGCCGCGCGTGTACGATTATCCCACGCCGTACTTGCTCGCGATGGGGCGACTCGTGCACAAAAAAGGGTTCGATTTGCTTCTGCGCGCGTTCGCGCACATCGCGAATGAATTTCCGCGCGTGCATTTGCTCATCGCGGGCGACGGTGCAGAACGCGGTACGCTCGAAACATTGATTGACGAATTGAAAATGCGCGACCGCATCAAACTTTTGGGCTTTGCCGACCGCGCGACGAGCATCGCGCTGTTTTGGGGTTGTGAGTTTTTTGTGTTATCATCACGGCTGGAACCGTTGGGCATTGTCGTGCTCGAAGCGCTGGCGGCGGGCAAGCCCGTGCTCGCCACCGCTTCGGGTGGCGTGATTGATTTGATGCAACCGGGTGTGAACGGTTTGCTCGTGCCCGCGGAGGTGGACGCGCTCGCGCGCGGCTTGCGCGAATTGCTCGCGAACCCGGCGGCGACGCGCGCGCTGGGCGCACACGCGCGCGCGACGATTCAAGCGCACACCTGGGAAGCGATTACGCAACAGTTCACTCACGTCTTTGAAATCATTCTAAACCATCCACACTCGAAGCGAGGAGACTAATGGCTGGTCAACTGGAACGCACTGAATTTGCCGAGAACCCGGAACCGCGTTGCGCGGTCGCGTTGATTTTGGATGTGTCGGGTTCGATGGCGGGACGCCCGCTCGAAGAATTGAATGCCGGTTTGGAAAATTTCCACAAGGCATTGAAAAAAGATTCGCTCGCCGCGTTGCGCGTCGAAGTCGCGTTGATTACGTTTGGCGGCGAGGTGCAAACGACGGAGTTTGTGACGTTGGATAAATTTAATTTGCCCGCCTTGGCCGCGCGCGGCGAAACGCCGCTGGGACAAGCCGTGCAACATGGTTTATCTATGTTGCGCGAGCGCAAAGACATTTACAAATACAACGGCGTAGATTATTTTCGTCCCTGGTTATTTTTAGTTTCGGACGGCGCACCAACGGATGAGTGGGAAGCCGTCGCCGCGCAAGCGCGGCAGGAAGAAGCGCGCAAAGGCGTGTTGATTCACGCGGTCGGCGCGGGCAAAGCCGATTTCAAAATTCTCGCGCGCTTTTGCGCGCCCGAACGCCCGCCGGTCAAACTCAAAGGGCTGGATTTTCGCGGCATGTTTCAATGGCTCTCGAAAAGTTTGTCGGTCATTTCGCAATCACATCCCGGTTCGCAAGCGCCGTTGCCGCCAGTGCAATGGGGCGAGGCGCAAAAATGATTCACCCGGTTTGGCGCGTGGTCGGCGCGGCGGTGCCCGGCACGGCGCATCGCGCGCGCAACCTGGGTTGTCAGGACGCGTTCGCTTATCGCGTTTTGCCGCAGGGCGCGCTCGTGATCGCGGTCGCGGATGGCGCGGGGTCGGCGGAACGCGCGGCGGACGGCGCGCGCGGCGCGGTCGAACAGGCGCGCGCGTTTTTGGAAACGACGTTGACGGATCATGCGCCTGCCGATGACGCCGCGTGGCGCGCGTTGATGCGCGACGCGTTCCGCGCGGCGCGCGACGCGTTGACCCAACTCGGTGCCACCGCGCAATTACCGGTGCGCGCGTTCGCGACGACGTTGACCTGCGCGATCCTGGTCGCGGACCGTTTGATCGTCGCGCAACTCGGCGATGGCGCGGTCATCGCGCAAACCGCGCGCGGCGCGTACGTTCTCGCGGCGACGCCGCAACGCGGCGAGTACGCGAACGAAGCGTATTTGCTTTCGATGCCCGGCGCGCTGGATCAAATCGTTGTAACGCTTTCCGATCAGCCGCTCGACGCGCTCGCCGTGATGACGGACGGATTACTGCGTTTGGCGTTGCAATTGCCCGGCTATGCGCCGTTCCCAAAATTTTTCGAACCGTTATTCGCGTTTGCCGCCGAAGCCCAGAACGCGAACGCGTCTGCCGAACTCGCCGCGTTCCTGGATTCGGAACGCGTCTGCGCGCGCACGGACGACGACAAAACGCTCGTGCTCGTCGCGCGGCAAGCGGTGCCGGCATGAACGCGTTGACCGGCGCGCGCGAACGCGTTACGTTGGAACGCCAATTATTCGTCGGCGGTGAAGGCGCGATTTATTCAGTGCGCCATCAACCGAACCGCGTCGCCAAAATTTTTTCAGCCGGACCGCGCCCGGGTTATCACGAAAAATTGCAGTGGATGATCGCGCGCCCGCCGACAGATCCGGAAAAAGCATCCGGGCACGCGGCGATTGCCTGGCCCCAGGATTTGCTGTACGATTTGCAGGGCAAGTTCGTCGGCTATGCGATGCCGTACGTGCAAAACGCGACGCCGTTGCTCCAGGTCTTCAATCCGCGTTTGCGCGCGCAAACCTTGCCCGGTTTTTCGCGCAAGTATTTGCATCGCGTCGCGCGCAATCTCGCGGTTGTGTTGTCCGCGTTGCACGCGCGCGATTACATCGTCGGCGATTTGAGCGAAAGCAACATCCTGGTAACGCCGCAAGCGTTGGTGACGTTGATTGACACCGATTCGTTTCAAGTGCGCGCGGGCGACACGGTGTACGCGTGTCCGGTCGGCAAGGTCGAATACACCGCGCCGGAATTGCAAGACGCGGAATTTCGCAAAACCGTCCGCATGCCGGAACACGATGCGTTCGCGCTCGCGGTGTTGATCTTTCAATTGTTGCTCGAAGGCAGTCATCCCTTTCGCGCGCAATGGCGCGGCGATGCCGAGCCGCCGACGGTCGCGGAAAAAATTCGCAACGGCTGGTACCCGTTCGCCGAACATTTGAACGCGCCGATCGCGCCGCCGCCGGATGTGGCGCTCGCGATTTTGCATCCGCCCATCGTAGATTTATTGCGCGCGTGTTTTGTGGACGGTCAGCGCGCGCCGCGCAAGCGTCCCGCGCCCGACGCGTGGGCGCGCGCACTGGACGACGCGGAACGCGCGATGATTCAATGTCGGCAGGGGCATTATTATTCCGGGCATTTGACGCAATGCCCGCAATGTGCGCGCGTTGCCGAACCCGCACCGCCGATTGCCGCGCCGCCGGATTCTCTGCAAGCGCGTCTCGCGACCGTCGCACCCGCGAGCAAACCAGGATCAACCTTTATGCAAAAACGCGTCGCGGCAATTCGCGCGGTCGCGACGACCATCGTATGCCCGCAATGCGGCGAAACCAATTCCGCGCGCGCGACGGAATGTAAACGGTGCGCGGGCGATCTCGGCGCGCATCGGCTCGTGCTAAATTGCGATCAACCGGTCAACAGCATCGCGTTTTCGCCGGACGGCGCGTACCTCGCGGTCGGTTGCGAAGACGGGACGATCCAATTGTGGCGCGCCCAGGATCGCGCGCGGGCGCGCACATTGCGCGGGCATACTACGTCAGTTGAAGCGGTCGCGTTCGCGCCGGATGGCATGATGCTCGCGAGCGCGAGTCGCGATGGCGCGGTGCGTTTGTGGTGGGTCGCCGATGGCACGCTCGCGCGCGCGTTGATCGAACACGTCGGCGCGGTCGAGGGCGTCGCGTTCTCGCTCGATGGCACGCGCGTCGCGTCGGTCGGCTGGGATGCAAAAGCGCGCCTGTGGCAAGCGACAACCGGCGCGCTCGTCAAAACTTTCAAAGGTCATTCCGATTGGGTACTCGGCGTCGCGATTTCGCCGGACGGCGCGTTGCTCGCGACCGCGAGTCGCGACACCAAAGTTTTGATTTGGAACATCGCGACCGGCGCGATCGCGCGCACGATCACCGCGCACACCGGCGCGGTGCAAACGATCGCGTTTTCGCCGAACGGCACGCTCGTCGCGACCGGCAGTTGGGACAAGACCGCGCGCGTGTGGCAAACCGCGAGCGGCGCGCCGCTGATGTGTTTTGCCGATCATCAAGGCGCGGTGTGGAGCGTCGCGTTTTCGCCGGACGGCGCGTTGCTCGCGACCGGCGATTTCGGCGGCACAGTGCGCGTGTATCATCTCGGCAGTGGTTCGCTGATCAAAACATTGACCGGGCACAAAGATTGGGCGCGCAGTGTCGCATTCGCGCCGGATGGAAAATTTCTCGCGTCGGCAAGTAAAGACAAAACGGTGCGGTTGTGGGAATTGGACAATTGAGCGCGACTCGATGGCGCGGAGGTGAAACGTGAGTATACGTCAAGTGCAAGCGCTTGATTTAGTGCAAGCGAAATTATATCGCGACGAAACTGAAGTCGTGCAGGATGCGTTGCGTCATCTTTTGCAAGATCGTCCCGATTTGCGAATTGCGTTAGCGGCGCATTTTTATCAAACGGACGAAGAGCTGACGTTGGCAAAAGTGGCGACGTTAGCCGGGGTGAGCGCGGAACGCATGAAAGAAATTCTGATCAGCCGCGCGATTCCTTTGCGTTTGGGACCGGCAACCATCGAAGATGCGCGCGCGGAAATAATCGCGATGGAAAAAGATTTGCAATGGACGGAACGGCGTCCGTCGGCTACGTAGTGAACGCTCGCCGTAGAGTTTTGTTGTGCGATGCCGGAAATTTTTTGCAATCATCTGGAGTCGAGCGTTTACGCGGTGGCTGGTGTGATTTTGATTATCAAAACTTGTCAGAACGAAGAATGAATGTGCAAATAAACCAGGCGCGTTTAACCGGCGAAACAATCATCATCCTCGCAAACGCGGAATGGAGTTGGAGCACGCGCGTCAATTGCCATCACATCGCCGCGCGCTTGGCGCAACACAATCGCGTTTTGTTCGTGGATACGATTGGCGGACGCACACCCGCGCCGCGCGAATTTAAAAAAATCGCGCGGCGACTGCAACGCATCGCCGGTGGAATTCGCCACATCGCCGAGGGCTTGACCGTTTTAGCGCCGTTCGTCATTCCATTTTATCGTAGTGAAATCGCGCGGCGCGTCAACACATTTTTGCTCGCGTGGCAAATTCGCCGGGCATTACCAAAAAATTCGGCGCGTCCGATTCTGTACATTTTTTTGCCCGCGCACCTCGGCTTGATCGGACGCTTGCACGAAAAACTCGTCGTCTATCATTGCGTTGACGAACATAGCGCGAATCCGAATGTGCCGGCGCGCGCGGTGCGCGCACGCGAAACGCGATTGATTCAATCCGCCGACCTGGTTTTCACTTCGGCGCAAACATTGTACGACGACAAGCGCGCGCTCAACCCGCGCACGTACTATTTGCCGAACGTCGCGGACGCGGAACATTTCGCGCGCGCACGCGACGCGAATTTGCCGATTGCCGACGAACTGCGCGATCTGCCGCGCCCGCTTGCCGGGTTCATCGGCAATCTCACCGCATACAAAGTGGATTTCGATTTATTGATCGCAGTTGCGCGCGCGAAGCCGGATTGGTCGTTCGCGCTGATTGGTCCGATCGGGCACGGCGATCCGTCCACGAACCTCGCGCCACTACGCGCGTTGCCAAACATTTTCTTGCTCGGCGAACGCGCGTACGCCGATTTGCCGCGCTGGGTCAAGGGATTCGACGCGTGCCTGATTCCGTTTCGACTCAACGCGTCGACGCGTGGAACGTTGCCGATGAAATTTTTCGAGTACCTTGCCGCCGGTAAACCGGTCATTGCAACCGCTCTGCCCGCGCTTGCGGAATTTCGCGATTTATTCTATTCTGCGAACGACGCGAGCGAATTTGCGGACGCGTTATCCGCCGCGTTGACCGAAGACCCGGCGCGCGGGGATCAGCGCGCGCAGTTCGCGACAAACTATTCCTGGGGCGCGCGCATGACGCAGATTGAAAATTTGATCGCGCAGGGCAAACGCTGATGCGCGTCGCGCTCGTTCACGATTATTTGGTGGATGCCGGCGGCGCGGAGCGCGTCGTCGAAACTTTGCACGAACTGTATCCCGCCGCGCCGGTGTACACTTCGGTCTTTGCGCCAACGACGACATTCGCATCATTTCGCGCGATGGACGTACGCACGTCGTTCTTGCAACACTTTGGATTGACGAAACGCAACTATAAATTCGCGTTGCCGCTGTATCCAATCGCGTTCGAAAGTTTTGATCTCTCGGCGTACGATGTGGTGATCAGTAGCGCATCCGGCTTTGCTAAAGGCGTGATCACCCCAGCGGAAACGTTGCACGTTTGTTACTGTTACACGCCGCCGCGTTTCGCGTGGAATTTTCACGAGTACATCGCGCGCGAACAATTGGGCGCGGCGCAAAAATTTTTGATCGGCTGGTTGGTGCATTACTTGCGCGGCTGGGATTTGGACACCGCGCAACGCGTGGATGAATTTATCGGCGTGTCGCATCAAGTCGCGCGGCGGATTCAAAAAATCTATCGCCGCGCGGCAACGGTAATTCATCCGCCGGTGAATGTGGATTGGTTCGCGCCAAGCGACGCGCGCGAAAATTATTACTTGATCGTCTCGCGGCTCGCGCCGTACAAACGGATTGATCTCGCGGTGCAAGCATTCAATCGTTTGCGCCTGCCGCTCAAAATTATCGGCGCGGGCGCGGACGAAATGCGTTTGCGAAAAATGGCGGAGTCGAATGTCGAATTTCTGGGGCATCTGCCGCGCGAGCAACTCGCGCAAATGTACGCGCATAGCCGTGCGGTGATTTTTCCTGGCGTCGAAGATTTCGGTATCGTGCCGCTCGAAGCGAACGCCGCCGGGCGACCGGTGATCGCGTATGCCGCGGGCGGCGCACTCGAAACCGTGATCGAAAACGTGACCGGCGCGTTCTTTCGCGAGCCGACCGTCGAAGCGTTGATCGAAACCATCAACCAAACCGATCCAACGCGCTTCGATCCCCGCGCGATGCGCGATCACGCCTTGCAATTTAGCCCGGCGCATTTCAAAGAACGCATCGCGGATTTTGTAACCAGTCGGTGGAATGAATTTCGAAAATAAAATTCCGGCAATTGAATCGTCCGCGTTCTGGCGCGCGCAACAAGCGATCAAGCGCGGCGCGGATATTTTGCTCGCGGCGCTCGCGCTGATCGCGCTGTCGCCAATCCTGGGCGCGATCGCGCTCGCGATTCGCGTGACGAGCGGCGCGCCGATCTTGTTCGAGTGGCGCGTGATCGGCAAAGACGGCGCGCCGTTCATCGGCTATAAATTTCGCACGATGATCGTGGACGCGGAAAAACTCAAAGACGCGTTGATGCACTTGAACGAGATGCAAGGTCCCGTCTTTAAAATCGCGAACGATCCGCGCATCACGCCGGTCGGACGTTTTTTACGCAAACACTCGCTCGATGAGTTGCCGCAATTGTGGAGTGTGTTGAAGGGCGATATGAGTTTGGTCGGTCCGCGTCCGCCGCTCGTATCGGAATTTGAAAATTTTACGCAAGCCCAAAAACAAAAACTGCGCGTGAAACCAGGAATGACCTCGCTGTGGCAGGTCAGCGGCAAGCCGAAAAATTTTGACGAGTGGTTGCGCCTCGATCTCGAATATATCGAACGTTGGTCGCTGTGGCTCGACGCAGTAATTTTATTCAAGACGACGTTAATCGTTTTGACAGGACAAAATCACTAATGAATATTCTCGTAACCGGCGGCGCGGGCTTTATCGGCTCGCACACCGTTGATCTGCTTTTGCAAAAAGGGCACACCGTCCGCATTCTCGACGGCTTGATGCCGCCGGTGCATCTGCCCGGCAAAATTCCCGAGTACGTGCCGCGCGGCGTCGAGTTCATTCACGGCGACGTGCGCGAGCGCGCCGCGTGGGAACGCGCTCTGCCGGGAATGGACGCGGTGATTCATCTCGCGGCATACCAGGATTACCTCACCGACTTTGGAAAATTTTTTCACGTCAACACCGTCGGCACCGCGCTGATGTACGAAATCATCGTCGAGAAAAAATTACCGATCCAAAAAATTATTTTCGCGAGTTCGCAAGCCGCGTACGGCGAAGGCAAATACATTTGCGCGCGGGATGGCGATCAATATCCCGCGCAACGTTCGCTCGAACAATTATTGCAACGCGAATGGGAACCGCTCTGCCCGGTGTGCGGCAATGTGATCTGCCCGGTTTTTACGGATGAATCGCGCGTCACGCCGCACAATCAGTACGCGATTTCAAAATACACCCAGGAATTAGTCGCGCTCAATCTCGGCAGACGGTACAACATTCCGTCGGTCGGGATGCGGTACTCGATCGTGCAAGGTCCGCGCCAATCGTTTCGCAACGCCTACTCCGGCGTTCTGCGAATTTTCACAACGCGCCTGCTCGCCGATCACACGCCGGTCTGTTACGAAGACGGCATGCAATTTCGCGATTACGTTTCGGTGCACGATGTCGCGCGCGCGAACATGTTGGCGCTGGAAGACGCGCGCGCGGATTACGAGGTGTTCAACGTCGGCGGCGGTCGCCCGATCACGGTCAAGGCGTACGCGGAATTGATCGCGCAGACGATGGGCAAAGACATTACGCCGCGCATCCCGGGCGAATTTCGTTTCGGCGATACGCGCCACATCATTTCCGATATTTCGAAATTGAGCGCGCTCGGTTGGACGCCCCAGGTTCCATTCGAAGACATTATCGCCGAGTACGTCGCGTGGGCGCGCGACCAAGCCGACGCGCGTGATTACTATGCCGATGCGGAACGCAAAATGAAATCGAAAGGCGTCTTGCGCGAAACCCCGGGAACAAATCCCAATTTCCAATTACCAATGACCAATTTCGCAACGACTTGATCTCCATGTTGATTACACGTTCTCCGGTTCGCATCAGTTTTTTTGGCGGCGGCACCGATTTGCCCGCGTACTATTTGAACCACGGCGGCGCGGTCATCAGCACGACGCTCGACAAATACTTTTACGTTTTTCTCCACGTCAACGGCGATGACACGATTCAAATCACGTCGTCCGATTATCGCACGTTCTTCCGGCACGAAGGCGACTTGCCATTGTTGTTCGACGGCGATTTAAGTTTACCGCGCGCGATTTTGCATCATTTCAATTTGGCGCGCGGCATTTCCATGTTTCTCGCGTCCGAAGTTCCGCCCGGCACCGGGCTGGGTTCGTCCAGCACGGTCGCGGTCGCGATCATCAAAGCAGTCGCGACCGCGCGCGGCTTGCATCTTTCGAAATTTCAAATCGCGGAACTCGCGTGCCACATCGAAATCGAAAAACTCGGCACGCCGATTGGCAAGCAAGACCAGTACGCCGCGGCGTTCGGCGATCTCAACCTGATTCAATTTTCCGGCGACGGCGTTACCGTCGAGCCGTTGAACGTTTCGGCGGAGACGCGGCGCGCGCTCGAAAAAAATATCATGCTCTTTTTCACCGGCGCGACGCGCGAAGCCGCGTCCATTTTGCGCGCGCAAAAACAATCGTCGGAGCAAAACGACGCGCGCGTGCTCGACGCGTTGCACGCGGTCAAAGCGATGGCATTTGAAGCGAAAGCAATTCTCGAACGCGGCGAGGTCGCGCGCTTTGGCAAAATGTTGGATGCCGCGTGGCAACACAAGAAGAAATTTGCGCGCGGCGTTTCGAACGCGCTGATTGATTCGAGTTACGATCTCGCTTTGCAACACGGCGCGCTCGGCGGCAAAGTCGCGGGCGCGGGCGGCGGCGGCTTTTTGATGATTTACTGCGAGCCGCCGTATCAAGCCGCCGTAACGCATGTGCTCGAAGCGAACGGACTCAAGCGCATTGATTTTCGTTTCGAGAGCGAAGGCGCGCGCGTGTTGGTGAACGCGGGTCTACGAATTCCCGAAAGCGCACTAGCAGTGAACAGTGAACAGTGAACAGTGAACAGTTCACTGTTCACTAGAATTTCAAAATGCAACGCAAAGAATTTTTCTATCTCACGATTCTCTGGATCATTGGCGACGCGCTCGCGATTTTTTTCGCGCTGAACGCCGCGTTTTTCGCGCGCTATAATTTCGATTGGCTTCCGCTCGTCGAACGGCTCGAACCGATCACGGAACGGTACGCGGTGATCATTCCGCTCGCGGTGCCGCTCTGGATTATTTTGTGCGCGTTCAATCGTTTGTACGACGCGCGCTATTTGCTCACGGGTTTGCAAGAGTACGGCAAGATTGGCGTCGCGTGCACGATGGGCGTGTTGATGCTCGTCGTTCTCAGTTTCATCGAACCGAACTTGGCGATTTCGCGCGCGTGGCTCGTGCTGTCGTGGATGCTCGCGATAATTTTTGTGAGCGCGGCGCGGTTCGCGATTCGGCGCATCGTGCGCGTCGCGCGCGCGCGCGGCAAATTTCTCGCGCGCGCGATCATCGTCGGCGCGAACGAACACGCGAAAGCGATCGCGCGCCAACTCAACCCAGCGACCGTGTCCGGCATTCAGGTCGTCGGCTTCGTGGATGATTTTCTCCCGCGCGATTCGCGCGTGCTCGGCGACTTGTGCGTGTTGGATCGTCCGAGTGCGCTCGCGCGCGTCGCGCGCGCGACCGGCGCGACGCAAGCGATTGTCGTGCAAGGCGCGATTGCGTGGGAAAGTTTTTCCGAAATCATTACGCAGAGCGCGTCCGCGTTGACCGCCCTCGAAATTAAACTCTCGCCCGGCTTTTACGAAATTATGGCGACCGGCGTTCGGCTCACGTACGATGGTTTTGTGCCGCTCCTCGCGCTCGAAAAAAATCGCATCACCGGCTTGGACGCGGCGTTGAAACTATCGCTCGATTACGCGCTCGGTTGCATCGGCGCGTTGATCGTGACGCCGCTCATCGCGATTGTCGCGACGCTCATCAAAATCGTTTCGCCCGGCAATATTTTCGATCTCTACCCGGTGCTGGGCTTGAACGAAAAAGAATTTATCACCTGGAAATTTCGCACGCGCGATCTCCGAACCGATCGCGATCACGCGTTTGGCAAATTCATTTATCGCCTTGGCTTGGATAAACTGCCGCAATTCTATAACGTTTTGCGCGGCGAAATGAGTATGGTCGGTCCGCGCCCGGTGCCGCGCGCGAGCGCGTTGCAATACCAGGAATGGTTGCCGACGCTCGCGAGCGTCAAACCCGGCATCACCGGACCCTGGGTCGTCGCCGGCGCGGACGTCGAATCGCTCGAAGATGAAATCCGGCTCGATCTGTTTTACATTCGCAACTGGACGATCTGGCTCGACCTGCAAATTCTTTCGCAGACTGCGTTGCGCTTGTTTCAAGGCGTGCGCCCGAAAACGAAACGATGAATAATTTCAAATTTCAAATTTCAAATTTCA
>JACRPR010000135.1 GCA_016223105.1 Chloroflexota bacterium
CAAACTAGCGCCTCAATTTTTGTTTGATTTTGCGCGCGGTGATTTGCCAACGCGAATCGGAAATTAAATTTTGAATTTGCGGCAACACCGCGCGCGTCGCGGCTTCACCGGCGGCGAGACATTCATTCGTCAAATCGAAATCGAGCAAGCCGACGTTTTGCACGTTCGGATAAATCACCAGGTCGGGACGCGCGCGCGTCCTGCGATATTCGCGAATCGCTCTGCCCATAATGCCAATCGCGCGCGCGGTCACGCGCACGATTTTTCTTTTTTCCGCGGTGGACAAAATCGCGGTGATGATTTGCTCGCGATTGAGCGGACGATCTCCGGCAGTTGTAAATACCGGCTCGTCCGCGCTCAAGTCAACCGCGATGATGCCGTCCGCGCCCATTCGCCGCGCGACATCACATGGCACCGGGTTCAACGTGCCGCCGTCAATGAACCGGCGTTCGCCGATAATGACCGGCGCGAAAAAACCGGGAAACGCCGCGCTCGCGCACACCGCATCCGCGACACTGCCCGATTCAAAAACCATTTCCGTTTGCGCGTCGAGATCAACCGCGATGGCGGCAAAGCGGCGCGGCAAATTTTCGATCCGCGCGTCGCGCCCCAATTCGCTTTCGATGACCTGGCGCAAACCGTCGGTGCTGAACATACCCATCCCAGTTCGATCCAAGGTCAGAAATTGACGAAGCGTCCAACGCCGCGCGATACGTTCGATTTCATCCACCGATTTGCCGGCGGCATACAGCGCGCCGACAATCGCGCCCGCGCTGGTGCCGGTGATAATCGCGATCGACGCGCCTGCCGCTTCTAAAACGCGCAACGCGCCGAGATGCGCGATTCCTTTCGCGCCGCCGCCGCCGAGCGCAACACCGAGTTTCAAATTGATCCTTTCAAAAACAAAAACACCTCTTGCGCGCTTGCGACGACGCAAGAGGACAAGGGCGCGCGGCATTGCGCGCGAATTATTTGACGATCAAAACCGGGATCGTCGCGTTGTGCAAAACCTTGTCGCTCACACTGCCGAGCAGAGATGCTTTGAGCGTGCCCATCCCGCGTGATCCCAGGACGATCAAATCACAGCCGCGCGTTTCGGCGACGCGCAACAGCGCTTCCGCCGGTGGACCTTCGAGCAATTCGGTCGCGATGGTGACGGGCGTGCCCGCCAATTTTGCGCGCGCTTTATTGACGATTTCTTCGCCTGCCATAATTGCGTGCGCCTGAATTTTTTCCGAGTACGGCGAGCCGAGCAGAGCATTCGGCAATGGATAAAACGCGTACGCGATCACGATCTGCGCGTGATATTTGAGCGCGAGGTCTTGCGCGTACCCGAGCGCGCGTTCGGAATAACCCGATCCGTCGTAACCAACCAGAATGTTCGTGAACATTGTTTTCTCCTCGCGCTCAATTCTACTCGATAAACTCCGCGCGTCAAAATCAAGTTCGCGTCAACGAATGTGAAACGAATAAACGAATCGCGGAGATTTTTCCCACGGATACAAGAGAACACAGATATTTTTTCTTTTCCTTGCATCTGTGTTCCTTTGTATCCGTGGAAAAATTTCGGTCAATAGCGGTACGCGATAAACACAATCAGCGAAAACGCGATGCTCAAACCAAGTTCGATGAAACCGAGCCGGCGAATGTTCAAGCGCGCCTGGCGCGTCAGCACACCGCCAATTGCTTTGCACACCGCGGGCGCGAACGCGATGACGATGAGCGCGGGGAGCCAGCCGATCACCGCGAACGCGACGATCAGCGCGAGCGCGAGCGCGTGGTACGCGAGCGTTACGCGTCCGGCGGAAATGCGCGCGCGCCAGGTCGCATCCGGCAGAACGACGCGCGGTTGCTCGCGCACTTTAAATTTGATATAGAACACCGTGCCGCCAAAGTACAGCACGTTCAACACATAGATCGCGAACGCGGTCGCGTCGAGCGCGCGCGTCGCGACCAGGTATACGCCCGGCGCGCCGAGCGCGAGTCCGGCGATCCCGATCCATTCGCCGAGCAGAGTCATCTCCGCGCGGCGCGCCGCGTGCCCCAAATAAATCGCGAGCGAGATCGCACCAAGCGCGCCGAGTGGAATCAACAGCGCGATTTGCGAAATCGCGAGCAACGCGATTGCGCCGATGCCGATGATCGCGCTGTAAATGATGCTCCAGCGAATCGCGTCGCCGCGCAGATCGCGCGCGCGATTTTTGATCGCGAGCATCGTCGGATAACGCACGAGAAAAAATCCAAACGCGGTCAACGCAAAGAGCGCGACCTCGACATTGAACGCCCCCGCCGCGCTGATGCCAACCCACAGCGGAACGATGAACATTGCCCACACGCCATGCTCGCGCGGCAAAAATGATTTGAATGATTGACGCATTTGCAAAATCTCCAAACAAATTGCTGATGCTATTTTACTCGAAAGCCGCGATCCGTTCAACCAAACGCGCGCGCGCGATTGGTTCAGGCGAGGCAAGGTTGACCTGTCAAATACTTGGAATTATAATGTTTTCATATTCATGTGCGCTTCAGGACACCGTAATCTGATTTGCATTCTGTTTTTGCAGAAACCATAACTGGAGAAACACATTATGCCGCGCCATTCTGCCATTGCCAAGATCGTCCGCGCAATCAACGAACTCACGAGCGACAATTATGTGATGTACCTGGGTCGCTTGCGACACGAGTATGTCTCCGAAATGATCAGACTGGGACGACACAACTTGGTGGTGGTACTGACGGGAGAGAGACGACGGCATTATCTGACGGATCATCCTGAAATGATCCGATGCGAGCGTGAATTACACCGTGTGGTTTTACAACCGGATCAAGTGCATCGCAACCGCAAGGATCCGCACACGGCGATTTTCTACAAACGTTTCGATGACGATTACTTTTTGCGCGCGGCAATCGTTTTACAACCGAAAGCAGGCGAACTAAAACATTCCGGATTTAGTTTTCGGTTGGCGAAGGAAAAAGAAGTTGAAGACGGACGACGCGCGGGGCGAGTGATTTGGAACCGAAAATAAAAATACCACCAGGCGGGTCCGCCAGTCCCCGCATCTTCTGTGACTCTCGAAAGAGTGCGTAGGGGCGGAAACTTTCTACCTCTGGTGGTTGACTGCATTATAACACCGATTGATGGACTGTCAACCATTTGAAAAATTTTGTTGAAAGGAGCATCCGCGATGTCGTCAAAGCACGTTATTCCGATTCTGGGAGCAATCATTGGCGCGGCAGGCGTGATTATTGCCGCGTTGATTACTGGCATTTTTGCATTGCTTGTCGAGCAAACGAAATCAAACGCGAATGCGACATCCGTTTGGACAACTGTTGTAGCGCAACGAACCGCCGATGTTCCTGTTGCACAGGCAACGTATACACGATTACCAACGCAACAACCCTATACAGCGATTCCAACATCTAAGCCGAATGTAACTGTTGTGACGCCTAAACCGATTACGATAGTTGCTACACCAGATAGTAGCCAACAAAATCCACCGCCAGGGTCTATTCTACAGGTTGGGCAAAATTACAGTAAAGACGGAATTGTTGTTGGATTAAAAAAGTCATTAGACCTTTACGGTTCTTCATTTGCACCATGTATGATAATTTCAAATCAAAGTGGTCAGCAATTGATAATAAGGTGGAGAAATTCATATATTCATGCAAAGGATGATAAGAATAAGATATACTCGCCAGAGAATCAAAATGCATCTGATTGGGATACAGTGCAACAGGCTTCGCTGTCTGATGGGGATAAATACGAAACGAATCCTTATCAACCATGGTCTTTTCATAAGGGTTTATTCCGTGGACCAATTGATGCTACGGCCAAATATATTATTATTTCAATTGACCAACTTGCCGGGATGTCCAACATGAGTTGGAGATTTGATTTAAAGTAACGGGATGTAATATGGCATTCAATCCAAACAAACTAACTGAAAAAGCACAGGAAGCAGTTGTCGCCGCGCAAGAGTTGGCGCAAAATAATCAGCACAGCCAAATCGAGCCGGAGCATTTGCTGGCGGCTCTGCTCGCGCAGGGCGATGGCGTCGTGCCGCAAATCATCAGCACGCTCAACGCGAAACCGGAATATCTCGCGCAACAAGTCGCGGGCGAACTGAATCGCTTGCCGAAAATTTCCGGCGCGACCGCGCAAACCGGCGCATCGCAGAGACTTGCGCGCGTGCTCGACAATTCTTTGCACCAAGCGAGTAATCTGCGCGACGATTACGTTTCGACCGAACATCTTTTGCTCGCGCTCATCGAAAACGCGGGCGGCGCAACGCAACGCATTTTGCAAAATACCGGAATCAATCGCGATGTCATTTTGAAAGCGCTGACCCAGATTCGCGGCAATCAACGCGTTACGTCGCAAAACCCGGAAACAACATACCAGGCATTGCAAAAGTACGGGCGCGATCTCACCGATCTCGCGCGCAAAGCCAAACTCGATCCGGTGATCGGACGCGATGAAGAAATCCGGCGCGTGATGCAAATTTTATCGCGGCGCACAAAAAATAATCCGGTGTTGATTGGCGAACCCGGTGTCGGCAAGACCGCAATCGCGGAAGGACTCGCGCAACGCATCGTGCGCGGTGATGTGCCAGAACCGCTCAAAAACAAAAAAGTTGTGCAACTCGATATGGGCGCGCTCGTCGCCGGCGCAAAATATCGCGGCGAGTTTGAAGAGCGCTTGAAAGCCGTGTTGAAAGAAATCACGTCCGCTGAGGGACAAATCATTTTGTTCATTGACGAGATTCACACCGTCGTCGGCGCGGGCGCGGCGGAGGGCGCGATGGATGCGAGCAATATGTTGAAGCCGATGCTCGCGCGCGGCGAACTGCACACGGTCGGCGCGACCACGCTCGACGAGTATCGCAAGCACATTGAAAAAGATGCCGCGCTCGAACGACGCTTTCAACCGGTCGTCGTCGGCGAGCCGAGCGTCGAGGACACGATCTCGATTTTGCGCGGCTTGAAAGAACGGTACGAGGTGCATCACGGCGTCCGCATTCGCGATAGCGCGCTCGTCGCGGCGGCGGTGCTGTCGAAACGCTACATCACGGATCGCTTTTTGCCGGACAAGGCGATTGATTTGATGGACGAAGCCGCGTCGCGTTTGCGAATGGAAATTGATTCGATGCCCGCCGAACTCGACGAGATCACGCGGCGAATGAAGCAACTCGAAATCGAACGCCTGGCATTGCAAAAAGAAAAAGATGACGCGTCGCGCGAACGACTCGGCAAACTGAACAAAGAACTTGCGGACTTGAACGAAAAGTCGTCCGCGCTCACCGCGAAATGGAAACAGGAAAAAGAAGTAATCGCGCAATCGCGCGCGCTGAAAGAAGAACGCGAGCAGACGCAACAACAACTCGAACGCGCGGAACGCGAATCAAAACTCGAAGAAGCGTCACGGTTGAAATGGGGAACGCTGGTCGAGATTGATAAAAAAATCGTCGCCGCCAGCGCGCGACTTGCGGAGATTCAAAAAACCGGGTCGCTTTTGAAAGAAGAAGTGAGCGAGGAAGACATCGCGGAAGTCGTCGGCAAATGGACTGGGATTCCGGTTTCGCGATTGATGGAAGGTGAAGTACAGAAATTGCTCAAGATGGAAGAGCGTTTGCACGCGTGCGTCGTTGGACAGGATGATGCGATTCGCGCGGTCGCGAACGCGGTGCGTCGCGCGCGCGCCGGATTGCAAGACCCGAAGCGACCGATTGGCTCGTTCATCTTTTTGGGTCCGACCGGCGTCGGCAAAACCGAACTCGCGCGCGCGCCCGGTTACGATGAAGGCGGACAACTCACCGAAGCGGTGCGACGTCGCGCGTACGCGGTCGTGCTGTTCGATGAAATCGAAAAAGCGCACGCGGATGTGTTCAACACGATGTTGCAAATTCTCGACGACGGACGACTCACTGATGGACAAGGTCGCACGGTGGATTTCAAAAACACGGTGATCATTATGACCTCGAACGTCGGCACGGAATTTTTGTTGAACGGCGATTCAGCGAATGCGCGCGATGCAGTCCTTAACGCGTTGCGCGCGCGCTTTCGCCCGGAATTTCTTAATCGCATTGACGAAATCGTGTTGTTCCACTCGCTGGGAATGGAACACTTGAAACGCATCGTGGATATTCAGATGGAGTTGGTGCAAAAGCGAATGGCGGAACGCAAGATCGAAATCGAGTTGACCGACGCCGCAAAAGAATTGCTCGTGCGCGAAGGATACGATCCAACGTACGGCGCGCGACCGCTCAAGCGCGCGATTCAACGCGCGATTCTCGATCCGCTCGCGCGCCAAGTGCTCGAAGGAAAATTCGCGGAAGGCGACACGGTTGTCGTGGATTTGGACGCTTCGCGAGGCGCGCTTGTATTTTTCAAAGAAGAGAAACGCGCGAGACAAAAATAGATCAAGCCGCGCGGTAAAATCGCGCGGCTTGTTTGTGCACGGTGATTCGTAGATCATCGGCGCAAGCGACAATCATTTTCGAATTTGCAAGGAGAGCTATGTTTGAGACGATTACCCGGCAACAAGTGATCGAATTGGTCGAGACACTGCCGCTCGAAACTTTGCCCGAGTTGGCGCAGTTTGCCGAATTTCTGCTCTACAAAACGCACCCGCGCAACTCGTTTGCGACGATGCTGGAAGAGCAAGCATTGCTTGAAATTATCCAACGTCCCATCGCACCCGCAAGTCAACAACGACTTGACGCTCTCCGGGAAAAGAATGAAACCCGTCAGATCTCCGAAGCCGAACGAACCGAATTATTCGCGCTGGTCGAACAAATTGAAAATGCGGATGCCGAACGCGCGGAAGCCCTGCTTGATCTCGCGCGCTTGCGGCGTCAATCGGTATCGCAAGTGATCCACGAATTTCCACCAAATCATTGGCTCAAGACTGACTGAACGCGCACAATGAAAATAAACATGCCGCGTGATTTTTATCGCGCGGCTTGTTTGTTCGCGGCGATTCGCGTATAATCGGCGCAAGCGAGGTGAAAAATGGCGATGCAAGAAATCGTGGTGCGGTTATCGTCCCAAATGGTGCGTGAACTTGATCTCATCGCGTTGGGGAAAAAAATCAAACGCGAACGCGCGCTCGATCATTTGATCAGGGACGCGCTTCGCCGCGAGCGAGTCTGGGCAGAATTTGATCGCAAGCGCAAAAGCCCGGAATGGCGCAGGGCGACCAAGCGATTAGCCGAGTTTCGCAAACACATCAAACCCATTCCCGAATCAGAATTGGATGAGGAAATTCAAGAAGCAATTACGGCTGTCCGCGCGCAGAAAAAATAATTTATTTATCGGGCTGGATAAATTTCAAAAAATTGTGGGCTTGTAAAATAAAAACCTGGGCGATCAAACATCGCCCAGGTTTTTTGTTTGGATTTAGCGCGGCACATCCACCGCCGCAAGAATGCGTTGCATCACGCTGTCCGCGTTCAGCCCTTCGATCGAATTACGTACGCGCGACCTTGCATCGCCGCCCACGCTTTCGCGACGAGCAACATCGCGATCGACGCGCGCGGACTGCCGCCCAACGCGAGATCGCTCGCGGCGCGCGATTGCGCGGTGATCGCGGCGATGTAATGAATGATGCCCTCCTCAACCGTGATCGCGTTGATCTCTGCGCGCAGAGAAACCAGGTCGGCGGGCGTGAGCATCGGCGTCAGATGCGCGGTCGCGAGTTGATGCGCGTCAAACCCGGCGTGATACCGCCGCAAAATTTCTTCCTCGCTTGACTGCGGCGGCGCGGCGACCAACGTCTTGAACAAGAACCGATCCAACTGCGCTTCGGGCAACGGATACGTGCCTTCGTACTCGACCGGGTTTTGCGTCGCGATCACGAGAAACGGTTCGGGCAATTCGTACCGTTCGCCTTCAATCGTCACCTGGCGTTCCTCCATCGCTTCGAGCAGAGCGGCTTGCGTTTTCGCCGGCGCGCGATTGATTTCATCCGCGAGAATGATACTGCCGAAAATCGGACCGCGTTTCAAATAAAATTTCCCGGTTGTTACATCATAGACCTGCGTGCCGACAATATCGGACGGCATCAAGTCGGGCGTGAATTGAATGCGTTTGAAATCCGCGCGAATCAAATGCGCGAGCGTTTTGGCGGCGAGCGTCTTTGCGGTGCCCGGCACGCCTTCGAGCAAAATGTGTCCGCGCACGAACAGCGCGAGGATCAATTGATGCAAAACATCTTGCTGACCGACCACCGCTTTCGCGGCTTCGGTGAGCAGAGTCGCGGTCGCGAGTTGAACGTTCATGGTTTGCCTCGTTGGTGCAAAATTTTTACAGCGTGATGCGCCGATTTGATCAGCGCGGCTTCGCCGATGTTCGCTTGCGCGAGTCCGCGCAACGCGCGCGTCAACGCATCGCGATCTAAACGCGGATTGTGGCGCGCGAGCGTTTCGATAAATTCATCGTCCGGCAAATTCGCATTGATGCCATACGGTCGTCCCAGATCGCGTTTGAGATGATGCCGATAATGCGTTTGCGCGAGTTGGCGTTTGCCCGCGCGACGAAAGAGTTGCGCCATCGAAGTTACATACTCTGCCGGACTGCGCCGCGCGATAGCTTGCGGCAAAACCAGGACGCGTCCAAAGCGTTTGCCGTTGATGAGCAAAAACGCGAACGTGAGGATACCCGCGTACAAAAACGCCCAACCGACCGGCGTGGTGTAGAGCAACTCGTGAAGCGATTGCGATGCGCGCGCGCGCAACAGCGGGCGCAAATGAATTTCGTCGAACGCGATCACACTGCCGCGCGGCGCATCGCTCAACATCGCGCCGATGAGCGCGGCGTTCGCTTCGTTCTTCAACGCGTCGTTCGTCAACAAGTGCGGCGCGGACGTGAGCCACACGCGACCTTTGCCGTGCGCGAACATCGCGACGACCGGCATCGCTTGCGCGCTGACGTATGCGACGTAATCGTTTCGCTCCAACACCAGCCCGGTAAATGTGTTGAGAAAAATTTCCCGGCTCATCGCATCGCCCGCGAGCGGTTGATTCAAAAAGCCGAGTCGCGCGTACAGCGGCAAGTTACGCGTGCGCGCGTGCAACGCGTCGAGCAAGCGATTCGTGGATTGATTTGCGGAAACGATCAACGTGTTGCCGCGTTCGGTCCAACGTAAAAGCGCGTCCACATCTTCTTGATCGAACTCGCGCGCGAACGGCGGAAACACAAACAACGCGCGCGCGGCGCGATCAATTTCAAACGGTTCATTCTCCAAACGCGTTGTGCGATAGCCGAGCGCGTCGAGCCAGATTTGCAATGCCGCCGCGCCTGCGCCGGCGGATGAGCGCGTCGAGAATGTCGGCGCGTTCTCGTCCGGTTTTTGTTGGCGCGTCGCGAGAATCGCCGCGAGCGCACCGATCACGATGAACAAAACCAGGACGACGATTAAATCGCGTCGCATCACTCGATCTCCCGCACCATTTCGACCTGGTGTTGATACGCGACGTACTCGGCGCGATCCATTTTTTCAAAACCGTACCACGTTCGATCAAACGTCGCGATGACCGGCGCGAGCGCGTCCGCCAAACGCGGCGTGCGCTGAACCGCGCGCAGATATTCGCGATTCGTCAACGCGCGATCATAGCGCAACAAATCGCGCTCGTCGAGAAGCAACAAGGTCGCGAGATACAATTGTCGCGTCGCCGCGCGATAATCACCCTGGTTCGCAAATTCCTGAGCGTGGGCGCGCGCCGCGCGCGATGTGCGCGGGAGATCATCCGGCGCGACAGTGGGGAGCGCGGCTTCGGGCGTTAAATTTATCAGCAGATTGCGGAGAAAGTACGCGACCGCGGCGATCATCACGATCAAACCCAGAATCACCACCGCGTCGCGCGATTCGAAAATGCCGCGCGCGATGCCGCTCAACAAACGATCCAACCATTCCGCGATTTGATTCAAAAATTGTTCGAATGGATTTTCGATTGCTTGCGCGAACGGCGGACGATTCAAAATGTCGCGCAGGATCGCGCGATCACTCGCGCTTGCCGCAGTCGGCGGATGCGCGAGCGCGGTTTCGAGCGCGCGCAAGCGCGCGATTACATTTTCGATGCGCGTGGTGTCTTGCGGATTTTGCGTGGCGGAATAAATTTCGGTGATCAACGTCGCGTTGTGCGGCAGAGTTTCGTCTTCGACAGTGTTCAAGAACGCGGCGGCTTGGCGCAACAATTCTTCGCGCCGCGCGGGGAGCGTTTCCGCGCGCGCGCGTTCGACGAGCACGCGCGTTTGCGTTACCGTTTCGCGATAAAGCGCGAACGGTTCGTCCGCACTCAGCGCGCCGACCGAAATCGCGCCCAAAAAAATCGCGAGCAACATCGCGCGGCGAATCATTTTGGATTCACCGGCGTCATTTGTTGCATCAGCATTTCGAGATCGAACCCCTCTTTGCGAACGCGCAAATCGTAATACAATAATGTGATGACCGCGAATTGAAGCGGCTCGGTCACCATCGCGACCAGCGTTGCGACGATGCTGTTGAGGACGGTTGGCACGAACAATGATCCGAGGAACATCGCGGTCGCGCCGAATTGAATCGCCGCGGTAGGCACCGCGGTAACGACGTAAATAAAAATGCCGAGCAAAAATAAAATGCCGACGACGCGCCAGAATGATCCTTTGGTCAATCGCCAACTGCGCCGAATCCCGGCGATGCCGCTCAAATCTTCCAGCACAATCGCTTGCGTAAAAAATGACCAGCGCATCGCGAGCGCGAACCAAATCACAAACAGTGGAATCGAACCAAAGCACATACACAACATCGAGATCGCCAAGCCGACGTTGGCTTGGGATTGTGATCCGAACGCCGGCGAAATCACACCGAGTCCGATGACGCCAAAGAGGGGAAGCAAAATCGCGACGCTTGCTAGCCCGAGGATAAAACTCGCGATGAGTAGCGCGAGCCATTTGCGAAGCGCGCGCAAGTACGCTTGTTTGATCGTGATCGCGCGGCGCAAGTATTGTTCGGATACCGCGATCGCGATCGCGCCGAGTTCGAACACGCGTCCCAGTCCGCCCAGGATGCTGACGATGATCGTCGCGCCGTAAAACGCCAAGAGCGCAAATGATTCCGCGAATTCGCTAGAGTCAAGTCGCGCGCCGGTGAAAAATGGATCGGTGGGCAAAGTGACCAGCGCGGCGATGATTTGCATAACCAGGATTGGCACGCTGACGACCGCGCTGATGCCGATGAGCGTGATCCAATTTTTGCGATAGAGCGTGATCGCCGAGTCGAGCAGTTCGCCCAAGTTCAACGGACGGAGGGTGATCGCTTCACTTGCCACGCGCGTAGTTTCCATAGCCAGCTCCTGGGACGCGAATTGAGGAATCTGCCGCTATGATAGTCGAAGATAATAAATTTGGCAACAGCGAAATTTGGAGCGCGGCGCAAAGTTGTGATAAACTGTCCGAAAATATAGCGGAGGAGGAAAACAATGCCTATCGAATTGTTAATGCGCGCGGTCGGACCCTGGACGATGAACGCGTACGCGTTTGTGTGCGCGGAGACGCGCACCAGTGTTTTGATCGATCCGGGCGCAGACCCGGACACTCTGCAAGAAATGTTGCGCGGCACGACACCAATCGCGATCATTTTGACGCACACGCATTTCGATCATCGCGGCGCGCTCGATGAAATGCGCGCGCGGTTGAATGTGCCGGTGCTGTTGCATCGCGGTCCGCACGCGGACGATTTTTCGATCAATGCAGATCGCTGGCTTGAAGATAGCGATCAGATCGAACTCGGCAAGCAACGCTTGCGAATTTACGCGACGCCGGGACATACCGCGGATCAAATTTGCATCGCGGCGGAAGGCGATCCGCGCATCGTTGTCGGCGACACAATTTTTGATGGCGGACCCGGCAAAACCTGGTCGGCGGACGATTTTCGGACAACGCGCCGGATTCTGCGCGACGTGATCTTGCCGTGGTCGGATGAAACGATTTGTTACCCCGGACACGGCGCGGCGTTTCGTTTGGGCGAGCGTCGCCGCGCGATTGAAATTTTTTTGAGCAAGGATCACGGCGACTTTTTCGGCGATGCGACGTGGGAGATGTGATCGGCGTGCGAATCGCCGTTGTGCGTCAAACTTTTGGGTGATTCGGTGCGGGCGATTGAAATCGCGGCAACGCATAGCAAATTCGACCTTCGTCGAATCAGCCCCAGAATCTTGACGCACACCCCGCGAATCACGCGGCGTTTGAATTGCACATCAAGCAATGCTATAATGCGAATGACAAATGGTCAATGAGCAAATTCTAAATCCCAAATCCCAAATCCCAAATCTCAATTACCAATTACCAATTTCGAATCTTCAATCCCCAATCTCTAATCTCCATCTCATCGCGCGGCGCGTGGTCTATCACGAACGCGTCGGCTCGACGAATGATATCGCCAAGCAACTCGCGGATGCGGGGGAACCGGCGGGAACGCTCGTGATCGCGGACGAGCAAACCGCCGGGCGCGGACGATTGGGACGAACCTGGATCGCGCCCGCGCGCACATCGCTTTTGATGTCGCTGATCTTGCGCCCCGCGCTCGCGCCGCATCAGAGCGCGCGCGTAACGATGGCGATCGCGCTCGGCGCGAGTGATGCGATTCGCGCGGAAACCGGACTCGACGCGCGCATCAAGTGGCCAAACGATCTTTTGGTGCGCGGTAAAAAATGCGCGGGAATTCTCGCGGAGAGTGGGATCGTCGGCGAGCAACTCGAGTACGTGATCGTCGGCATCGGATTGAACGTCAATTTCGCGGCGGCGTCCAGCGCGAACATTCCGCGCGACGCGACGACGATCGCGGATGAACTCGGACGCGAATTTCCGCGCGCGCAACTCGCGCACGCGATTCTCGAACAGATCGAACATTATTATTTGCGTTTGTGCGCGGGCGAAAATTTGCGCGCGATCTGGTCGGCGCGCCTGGCAACTCTCGGTCAACGCGTGCGCGCGCAAACCGATGCCGGCATCAGCGAAGCCGTCGCGGAAGATGTGGATGACGATGGCGCGTTGATCGTTCGGCGCGATGATGGCACGCGTGCGCGTTTGCTCGCGGGCGATGTAACGCTCGCGGAGAAATAACAACAAAGTTCGCGGAAAAATAATAACGAATTTTGGAATCGAACGAATCGTAACCCGGTTGTGGTCAAGAAAAGGACGGAACGGCGTCCGTCATCTACAAAAAAAACGCGCATCCAAATTCGATCAATTTACAAATTCGTTGTCATCTTTCAGGAGGCACTATGGATCAAGGTCCGCTCAATCTCAGTTATCAAAACTGGTTCGTGATTTCTCTGCTCGTCCTCGTCAACGTCGTCATCTTTGGTTGCTTGGCTCTCGCGGTCGCGGGAAAAATTTATTTCGGATAAAAAATCAATGAGCCAATCAACCTGGTTGGTCAATTGGCTCATTGGATCATTGCGGCATTAGCGTTAGTATTCCCGCGCGCGATTTTTCGACCGCGCTTCGCGAGAACGGATACGCGACAAAGCGCACATCGCGCCAGAGCAAAATATTGTCGGTGTAATGTTTGTGGAACGGTTGCCCCGATTGCCCGGTCGTGTTCACGTTCACCGAATTTTCCCAGTTCGACAAATCAATGACCTGACGTTGGGATGTGATGTGCCGCGCCCCGTACAACGTCGCGCTCGTCGTGTTGAACGATGTCGAGAAAACCGTGTTCACGCCGCCCGGCACCGCGACGGGACCGCCGTTGAAAATGCGATCCAACGGTTGCACACTGCCGAGCGGATGATTGAACGTCGCGGCGTGCAAGCGTCCCCATCTCCACTCGTTCGGCGCGTCGCCGTACTGACTACCCAAGTAATTCACCGCTTCGGCAAAACTCTTGTGCAAAATTTCCTCGCGCGCTTTGCCGCCCCACCACTCACTCTTCGGCTGATCTAAAATTGCGAGCGTCGCGCGGCGCACGTAATCGCCGCCGGTGCCGATGTACGTATTGAGCATACCCGCATCGTTGAATTTCGCGCCGAAAAGATTTCGGATCAACCGTTGATACGTAACCTCGACAATCGTGCCGCCGATGTTATCGGTCGTCAGCGCCCCGTTCCATTTTTTCACATGCTCTAGCGCGCGCTCTTCGAGAAATCCTTCCGCGTGAATCGCGACCAAATGTTTTTGAAATTGCGCGAGCGGAATCGAATACACATCGCTTTGAATCGTTTGCATATCCGCGATGGAAAGTTTGTCCTTCGCTTTGAGCAAATCCACGATGCGTTGCGCGCGATACTGCGCCGCCCAATCGTGCGAAATCGTGTACTTGTACGTCGTCGGCACGACCGCATTGTTCGCGCTCGCGATCAGATGCGTCGGCGGATTGAACACGAACGGCAATTCGTCGAACGGAATGTACCCCATCCATTCGTACTCGCCGGATGATCCCGATACCGGCACCAAGCCGTCGCCTTTCGCGCGAATCGGAATGTTGCCCGGCATTTGATAACCGATGTTGCCGTCCACATCCGCGTACACAAAATTTTGCGACGGCATATCCCACAGTTTTAGTGCGGCGCGAAAGTCGTCCCAGTTTTTCGCGCGATTCAACAACAATGCCGATTCGAACAAGCGACTGCGGTCACGCAGAGCATTCCATTGCAACGCGAGCGGTTGCGTTACGCCGGTCAACACCGGCGTCATAATCGGACCGTGCCGCGTGATTTGCACCATGAGCGTTTCCGACACGACGCCCTTGACCTTGATCGGCTCCGCGACGATTTGCAAATCTTCCCACTTGTCTTTGAATTTATATTGATTGCCCTGAATCTCTTCGATGTACAAATCCTGGGTGTCGGGTCCCGCGTTCGTTACGCCCCACGCGATTCGATCATTGTGTCCGACGATCACCCCCGGCACACCGGCGAACGATACGCCCGCGACATTGTACGGACACGCGACGGTTTGCGGAACGCAATGCAAACCGATCTGATACCAGATCGAAGGCATTTGAATTCCGAGATGTTGATCGCTCGCGAGAATCGGTTTGCCCGTTACCGATTTCGTGCCATCCACGACCCAATCGTTCGATCCAATTTCGAGACCCGGCGCTCCCAGGATTGATTCGAGTTGCGCGAGCGCGTCAAAATCCGGTTCGCCGATGCTGGTCATTGGGAATGGGTAATTGGTTGTTTGGGATTTTGAATTTGGGATTTGGGATTTGTATTCTTTCGCCTCCGGCGGAACGATGAACGGACCCGTGGTTGGGTACGGCGGGAGCAAATCGTTGACCTGTTGTTCGGAAAATTTTTCGAGCAGGCGCGCGCGGAACAAATCGCCCGAGTAACGTCCGCTCAAATCGTACGCCATCACACAAAATGTGTTTCAATTCCTCGGACATCACCGCATAGTCCGCGCGCGCGGCGCGACCCAGTCCCATCGTTCGTAAGAAACGATCCTGGGTGATCGTCGCCGCGCCAAAAATGTCGGAGAGCGTACCGTGCCCGACGCGGCGATTGTACTCCATCTGCCACAGCCGATCTTGCGCCATCACATACCCATTCGCAAAAAATAAATCGTCCGCGTTCGTCGCGTAAATGTGCGGCACACCCATCGTATCGCGCACGATTTCAACTTTGTCTTTCAATCCCTTGATTTGCAATGTGCCATCAATTTGCGGATGGCTCTTGGTCGCGAACCAATAACCCGCGCCGCCGCCCACAAGCAAAATTAAAACAATGACCACGAGAACAATTTGTAAAATTCGTTTGAGCAATCGCATTCGCGTTCCTCCTGATTGTGTAATGCCGGTTTTATAGCACACCGCGCCGCGCAAGTCAACCGACGAAATCGCCGTGCGTTTATAGCCGTGCGTTTGAAACGCACGGCGACCCCAGGTTAAAATCCGATGAATCGGATTGCGCGTCAACACACGTGGAAATTTTGATTCCCTAATTCTGCAATTGTCTGGAATCGAGCGTTTACGCGGTTCGCTTCGCGGTTCCGCCATACAACCCGCTGAAGCATCGAATCCAACAATCGCTAAAATTCATTTATGTGCTTCCACCTGAACGAGCCGTCGGTTTGTAACCGACAGCGATTTGACACGCGCGCACGGATGCGTTACATTCTCCGCGCAAATCAATCGGAGAAAATAAACGCGAATGAAAATAGAAATCTACACCGACGACTCGGTTTTTGAAAAACTGGGAACGCCGTGGAATAAAGTGTTGAGCCACAGCGTAACCGATACGATTTTTTTGACGCGCGAGTGGCAAAGCGTGTGGTGGCGCAATCTCGGCACAGGGCAATTGCGCGTGATCACGATCCGCGAAGACGATGATACATTGATCGGCATCGCGCCGTTGTTCGTTGAAACCGGGACGGATGGATTAAAACATCTTTCGCTCGTCGGATGCGTGGATGTGTCGGACTATCTCGATGTGCTTGTCGCGCGCGGGAACGAATCGCGCGTGTACACCGCGTTGATCGAAACGCTCACACGCGCGGATTTTCCGGCGTGGGATCAACTGCATCTCTGCACACTGCCCGCCGATTCGCCAACGAATAAATTGCTCGCAGAGATCGCGCAAGCGCGCGGCTTGCAAATCGAAACGAAATTACACGCTGTCGCGCCGATCATCGAACTGCCCGCGACCTGGGACGAATACCTCGCGACGCTCGACAAAAAACAACGCCACGAAATTCGGCGCAAACTCCGGCGCATCGAAGAAGCGCACGCGACCTGGCATACGATTGGCGCGGATGAAGCAACCGACGCGCCCATCGCGGATTTCATCGCGCTCCACAAAACGAGCCGCCCCGACAAGCACTTGTTTATGGACGCGCGGATGCAAAATTTTTTCATCGAGATCGCGCGCGCGTTGCACACGCGCGGCTGGTTGCAACTTTTGTTTCTCGAAGTGGAAGGCGCGCGCGCGGCATCGCTACTCAATTTCGCCTACGGCAACGATATTTTGGTGTACAACTCCGGTTACGATCCGATCAAATACGGCGTGTACAGTCCCGGCATCGTGCTGTTCGCGCGTTCGATTCAAGATGCCATCGCCGCAAAATATCGGCGTTACGATTTTCTGCGCGGCAATGAAGAATACAAATATCGGTTCGGCGCAAAAGATACCCAAGTGGTCGAGTTGCATATTCGACGGTAACTCGGTTCAAATTTATTCCACCGATTCAAAAGAACACGGACAAAAAATCTCCGTGTTCTTTTGGATTCATGGGGAAACTTTTACCGGACTGTATGCAACCAGATAAAAATTCGCTCCACGACTACCGTACTTTTCCGCAAATTCACAATTAAAAAAACCGTAGATTTCACGCTTCTCGCGCGCGGACTTTGTGGATAAAATCGCGATTGAAAATGCAACATTTGTGTTCTCACGGATGCGATGATCCCCGACGTGCGATTATTTTTGGGTGGACGCTGGGTGTCGGGTGGAGCAAATGGCGTAACCGACCGTGATCACGATTTTTCGTGGCGCGGTTTTTTATTTTCATTCGCGAGGAGGTGATGCGACTCCACACAAAAACAGTCCGTTAATGTGTTGTTCAATTCAATGAATTTGATCTCACTTGCGAGGAGGCAAGCAATGTTATCCCGACGACAATTTCTAAAGTTGAGCGCGGCGATTGGAACAGGGCTCGCGCTTCCGTGGCAATTTCAACCGGTTCCCGCTTTCGCGGCGGCGGGAACGCCCAACGTTACAAAGTTTATTGATCCGCTGATTTCTGCGATTCCGAAATTAACTCCGACCGCAAACCCGTTATACCCCGGCGCTGATTATTACGAAATCACAATGTCGGCTGGCGCGCACAAATTCCACAGTCAATTTTTGGGATCGGCGGCGACGTTGCGCTATAGCGCGATGCCGTATCTCGGTCAAACCATCGAAGCGCAAGCCGGCAAACCGGTCGTGGTCAAGTACATCAATAATTTGCCGCCGACCGAAGCCCAGCATCCGCTTGCGGCATCTATTGATCCAACCGTGCCAGACCCAATGATGTACGCATCGCCGGATGGTTCACCACTGCCCGGCGGTCGCGCCGTGCCACATCTCCACGGCGGATTTACCGCGCCCGGCTTCGATGGTCATCCACACGCGTGGTTCACACCAACGGGCAAACGCGGCAGTCATTATACTTCACTCTCAGGTCAAGCCGCGAATGAGGCGATCTTTGTTTATTCGAATCAACAACCGGCGGCAATGTTATGGTATCACGATCACGCGATGGGAATCACGCGATTGAACGCGTATGCCGGTCTGGCGGCATTGTATTTCATTCGCGACGCGCACGATACCGGCGTTGCCGGGACCGGGCTCAATCTACCGGCGGGTCCGTACGAAATTCCATTGGTGATCCAGGACAAACAATTCAATGCCAATGGATCGCTTTTCTATCCAACTGTGGGGCTTAACGCGGTGCATCCAATTTGGGTGCCGGAATTTTTCGGCGACACGCCGGTTGTGAATGCGGTAGCGTACCCGTTCCTCGCGGTCGAGCCGCGTCGCTATCGCTTCCGCATCGTGAACGGATCACAAGCGCGTTTTTACAATCTCTGGTTGGACGATGGCAAAAATCCAATTCCATTTTGGTTGATCGGAATGGAACAGAGTTTGACGCCCGCGCCGGTGCCACTCACGAAATTGTTGATCGCGCCCGGCGAGCGCGCGGACATCATCGTAGATTTTTCCAAAGTCCCATTCGGCAGTGTGTTGACGATGTTGAACAATGCCAAAGCCCCCTTCCCCGGCGGACGCGGCGGCGCGGTCGGACAAATAATGCAATTCCGCGTCAACAAACCGCTGGTCGGTGCGGACACGACAACGTTGCCGCAAAATCTCGCGTTGCCCGCCGTGCCGCGACTCGCCGCGACACCCGGCGCGCCGATGCGAGAAATCGTAATGCTCGAAACGATGGATATGGCGACCGGCACACCGGTTGATGTACGGCTTAACGGCAAATGGTTCGACGATGGGACGGTTGATGAAACGCCAAAACTGAATACGAACGAAATTTGGCAATTCATCAATCTCACCGGCGACGCGCATCCGATGCATTTGCATCTCGTGAAATTCCAGGTTGTCAATCGGCAACCGTTCAACGCGAAAGCGTACACCGCGGCGTGGCTCGCGTGGATCAACGGTGGAGGCAATCCCGCGACGAAACCGGTCTTGGCGAATTTTCTCGCGGGCGCGGCGACGCCACCCTTGCCGCAAGAGCTGGGCTGGAAGGATACCGCGATTTCGTATCCCGGCGAAATTCTCCGCGTCATCTCCAAGTTCGAGGTTCCACCGGGTACACAACTCCCGGCAGAGTACGTCTATCACTGCCACATTCTTGAACACGAAGAGAACGAGATGATGCGACCGTTCACCGTAAATCCGTAACCCCATCACGCGCGAGTCGTTCACGCGACTCGCGCGTTTTTTTTATTGGGTCTTGACCCGCGCGCAAGAGCGTGATAGAATCGCATCAGAAATTAATCGAGCGTGAACTGCGTCCGCCAATGGTGATCCGTACGCGTCTTGCTCTGCCAGTATCCCCATTCGCGCGGATGCTGGCGATTTTGTTTGTAGGGCAAATTTATAAATTTGCCTTACGTGGAGGAGCAACATGGACGAGCGACTCTGGTTCAAACATTACGACGAAGGTGTCCCACGCACGTTGACGTATCCCGAAATGACCGTCGCCGATCTGTTACGAAAAGCCGCGACGAATTTTCCGAGCAACCCGGCGACCATCTTCTTTGGCGCGACGATGACGTACGCGCAACTCAAACGCGATGTTGACCGGTTTGCGACCGCGTTGAACGCGCTCGGAATCAAGCAAGCCGATCGGGTCGCGATTGATCTGCCGAATTGTCCGCAATGGATCATCGCTTGGTTTGCTTTGCAAACGCTGGGCGCAACCGGCGTGATGACAAATCCGCTCTACGTCGAACGCGAACTCGAGTATCAGTGGAACGACGCGAACGTGGACACCGTGATCGTGTTTGATCGCTTGTGGAATCGCGTGCAGAAAATTCGCGCGAACACGCCGGTCAAACGCGTGATCGTTACCGGGATTCAAGATTATTTGCCCTTTCCAAAAAATCTGCTCTACCCAATCAAAGCCAAGCGCGAAAAAATTTGGGTCGAGGTGCCGCGCGATGGTTCCGCGGTTTTCTTCAAAGACCTGGTCGCGCAGAATCAACCGAACCCGCCGCAAGTGAAAATCAGTCCCGACGATATCGCGTGCTTGTTGTACACCGGCGGCACAACGGGACCATCGAAAGGCGCGATGCTCACGCATCGCAACATCGTCGCGCTGGTGCAACAGGTTCACAAATCGGTGCTCGCGCGATCCAAAGATGGCGAAGAGCGAATGTTCGCGGTTCTGCCGTTCTTCCATTCGTTCGGCTTGAACGCGGTGATGAATGTCGCGGTCGGCGGCGCGAGCGCGATGATCATTCATCCACGTTTCGATGTGAAAGAAGTTTTGAAATCGATCCACAAAGATCGTCCCACCTTCTTCGCCGGCGTGCCGACGATGTTTATCGCGATGAATCAACAGCCGGATGTAGACCAGTACGATCTCACGAGTTTGAAAACTTGTTTCTCCGGCGCGGCGCCCTTGCCGGTCGAAGTGCTTGAAAAATTCGAGCAACGCACCGGCGCGCGTATCACCGAGGGTTACGGTCTCACCGAAGGCACGGTCGCGGAAACGTGCAACCCATTGCACGGGCTTCGCAAAATCGGAAGTATCGGCATTCCATTCCCGGACAATGACATCAAAATCGTGGACGTTGAAACCGGGACGCACGAATGTCCGGTCGGCGAAACCGGCGAATTAATTTTGAAAGGTCCGACGGTGATGCAAGGGTATTGGAACAAAGCGGAGGAAACGAAAAACGCGATTCGCGATGGCTGGCTTTTCACCGGCGACATTGCGAAAATGGACGAGGATGGTTTTTTCTTTATCGTGGATCGCAAAAAGGATATGATCATCGCGGGCGGGTACAACGTTTATCCGCGCGATATTGAAGAAGTGTTATTTATGCATCCAAAAATTTTGGATGCCGGTGTGATCGGTTTGCCGGACGCGTATCGCGGCGAAACGGTCAAGGCGTTCGTCGTGTTGAAACCGGGCGAGACCGCGACGGCAGAAGAGATTAGCGCGTTTTGCAAAGAGCGCCTCGCGGCGTACAAAACGCCCAAGGTGATCGAGTTTCGCGACACATTACCACGCAATATGATCGGCAAGTTACTGCGGCGCGAATTGCGCGAACAAGAAGTGGCGAAGAAAGCGTGAATTGGAATGGGGCGAGAGAAAACTCTCGCCCTTTTTACTTTCAAATCGTTCGGAATGTGTGGTATACTTGGACAAACTCAACGATCAAAGAGGCAAGCCCAAGATGGCGCGCATACAAAATCGTTCACTCTTTTCTCAGCATTTCCTCGACAATCGTTTGCCCGAGCTAGAAGATTGGCAGGCGGATGTCGGTCCGGCTTTGGCGGAATTGCGCGCGCTATACGCGGACCGAAAAACGCATCTCTCCAAATTGAACGAAGCGCAAACCGAACAAGAATTCATTCGCCCCGTTCTTGATCTGCTGGGCTTTAGCTACGTGCCACAAACCGCGTTCAAACGCGCGGGGCAAACCCAGCGTCCCGATTACACGCTCTTTGCAAACCCGGTCGCGAAAAAAGACGCGCTCAAGCACATTCGTCAAGAGCGCGCGTTTTACACGCGCGGGCTTGCCATTCTCGACGCCAAGTACTGGGCGCGTCCATTGAGCGAACACAAGAAAAACGATCCGCGCGATGATTTCAAAAATGCGAATCCCAGTTTTCAAATGGTCAACTATCTTGTCGGCACCAGCGTGGATTGGGGTGTGTTGACGAACGGCGAAACATGGCGACTCTATTATCGTTTGGCATCTTCGACCGCGACCGAATTTTATCAAGTCAACCTGGTCGAACTTCTCGCGCAAAATGATCCCAACGCGTTCAAATCGTTCTACCTTTTTTTCCGCCGCGCGGCATTCGAACGCGACGCGCACGGCAAATCTTTTCTCGAACGCGTTCGCGAGGGATCCGTAACGTACGCGCGCGTCGTCGGCGCTCAACTCAAAGAATTGGTGTACGCTCAAGTCTTTCCACTGCTCGCGGGCGGATTCGTCGCGCAACGCCACGCGCAAGCCATTGTCGAAACCGAGACGACGCGCGAAGAAATTTATCAAGCCACGATGGCTCTGCTGTACAAACTGCTCTTTTTATTTTACGCTGAAGCGCGATCATTGTTGCCGATCCAGCACGCCGGTTATCGCGATTCTAGTTTGACGACGATGGCACGCCAGGTCGCGGAACGGCTCGATCAAAAAATTCCGTTCGGCGAAAAATCGGTCAAGTTTTACAACGATTTGTTGAACCTGTTCGAGATCGTGGATCGCGGGGATCGCAATTATCAGTTGCCGCGTTATAACGGCGGTCTGTTCAGCCCCAAGTCGAAAACGAATCAGTTCCTGCGCGAATTTAAATTGAACAATGCAACCGTCGCGCCCGCGCTTGAAAAATTGTGGCGCGCGGAGGGCGCACCGATTGATTACAGTTTCATTGACGTTCGCACGCTCGGCGCGATTTACGAAGGACTGCTCGAATACAACCTGGTGATTGACGACGCGCGCGCGGGCACGGTTCATCTCGCGGAAGACAAACGCGAACGCAAATCCTCCGGCAGTTATTACACACCCGATTACATCGTCAAGCATATCGTCGCGCACACGCTCGCGCCGATTTTGGATCAGCGCGAAAAACAATTCGCGGACGCGGTGGAACACTACGCCGCGTTGCAAATGAAAAAACGTCGCGCGCAAAATCCCGGCACGATTCGCGCGCTGAACGATGAGTTGGAGCGCGCGCGCCAGCACGCGATTGAAATTTTGCTCGACATCAAAGTTTGCGATCCCGCGATGGGCAGTGGACACTTTCTCGTCGAGGCGGTGGATTATCTGACCGACCGCATCATTCGGATCATCAATCGTTTTCCCGAAAATAATCCGGTTTTGGAAATGCTCGAACGGATTCGCAAAACGATTGTCCGCGAAATGCGCGAGCAAAGCATCGAAATCGAATCCACGCGCTTGGACGACACTTCGCTCTTGATGCGCGTCGTGATGAAACGCTGTGTATACGGCGTGGACTTGAACGCGATGGCGGTCGAACTCGCGCAAGTATCGCTCTGGCTTCACTCGTTCACGGTTGGCGCGCCGCTCTCGTTTTTGGATCATCACTTGCGCTGGGGCAATTCGCTCATCGGCGCGTTCGCGCGGCGCGTGCAAAAAGAATTTATGGGCGAGATGCCGCTCTTTGGTAGTCCGTTTGAAGGAATTCTCAGCGCGGCGAAAACGATGCAAGAAATTTCGCGCTCGTCCGACGCGACGGTTGCCGATGTCGAGAACAGCGCGAACTTGTACGATCTGTTCGAGCGCGAAGCGATGCCGTACAAACGCTTGCTCGATATTTATATGATGCGCTATTTCAACGGCAAACGCGCGGACGAATTTTTGCGCTTGTACCGCGATGAAGCGCTCACGGTTAAACCGGAAAAACTGGGCGAACCGTATCGGACTCTGTTCAATGATCGCGAAAAAATTTTTCAACAAAAAAGATTTTTTCACTGGGATTTGGAATTTCCCGAAGTGTTTATTGATTTGGAGCGAACCGCGTGGCATGCGAATCCGGGTTTCGACGCGGTGATTGGCAATCCGCCGTACGTGGATGTTACTGCCGACAAGTATTACAACGATTTTTTTGACGCGGCATCGGGACGCAATTTGTACGCGTTGATGCTGGAACGCGCGGGAATGATTAGCCGCGCGTCAAGCCGCTTGGGAATGATTGTGCCGCTCTCGCTCGTGTGCGCGGAGCGAATGGGCGGACTGCGCGCATGGTTCAAAGAAAATTACGCGACCCTTCGGCTCGCGAATTTTGGAATCCGTCCCGCCAAAATTTTTCCGAACGTGGAACAACGCGTTACGATTGTGCTCGCGGAGAAAAAAGCCGCGCCCGCCGACGCCACCGCGATTTACGCGACGCGCTTGAATCGCTGGCGCGACGGCGAAGAAGAAGAAATGATTGCGAATCTCGCGTTCAGCGAAATCACCCAACTGCCCGACGACGCGGGCTGGGCAAAACTCGGCGACGAAACCGGGCGCGTGATCGCGTACAAATTGTTCGCGCAGGAAAAACACCTCGGCGATTATTTAAACGGCACATGGAAATTTTTTGTTCATGGCATCGGACGGTATTGGCTCAAAGCATACAACTTTGAACCAACCTACATTCAAGCCGACGGTAAACCGGCGCGCTCGTCCACCTTGTTCGAACTCGGCGCGCCATCAGAAGAACAAGGCAAAATTTTTATCGCGATCATCAATTCATCGTTGTTCTTTTGGCATTGGATTCTGTACGGCGACGAGTTTCATTTGACCCAGGAAGAAATCAAACGCTTTCCGTTCATGTATCACAAAGGGCATCGGATGGTGCATCAGAAATTGATTCAAGCGGTGGACGAATTGATGCAGGATTATCAAGCCAAGTCTGTTTTGAAACGCGGCAAGTATCCGACCGGAACAATCACCTACCAGGAATTTTATCCGCGCCAGAGCAAAGCAATCATTGACCGCATTGACGATCTGCTTGGAATGATTTACGGACTGACGCGCGAGGAAGTCGTGTACCTCAAAACATTCGATCTGCAATTCCGCACCGAAGAGGATTGACGAATGGATTTTCTCAACCTCGCGCGCGCCGGCAAAAACGAATGGTGGCGGTACGTCCTGGCTTTGCTCGCGATCATTTTCATTTGGCTCGGCGCGAGCATCGCGGTTTTCATCGCGCTGATCGCGTCCGTGATGCTGGACGATGATCTGACAACACGGCTCAACCCGGAAACCGGCACGCTTGCCGGCGTTGATTCGCTCGTAATGTTTCTCGTGATTATGGCGAGCGCGGCAGGATTGACCGCGAGCGTATTGTTCGTAACGCGATTCATTCATCAACGCCCAATTCGCTCGCTCATCACGCCGAATCCACGAATTGATTGGAAACGCGTCGCGGTTGGATTCGTTTTCTTTTTTCTGCTTGCCGCGCTCGCGAGCGTTGTCGAAGCCGTGATTTTTCCGGGACGCTATCAACTCGCGTTCAAGCCGGACGCGTTTTTCAAATTCTTGCCGCTCGTGTTGATTTTGATTCCGATTCAAACGACCGGCGAAGAATTATTTTTCCGCGCGTATTTTTTGCAAGCACTGGGATTGCGAATTCGCAATCGCTGGATCGCCGCGACGATCAGCAGTTTGATTTTTATGGCATTGCATCTCGCAAACCCGGAAGTGAGCGCGGATCCGATCTTGTTGCCGGTGTACTATTTCACGGTCGGGATGTTGTTCTCGCTCGTAACCGTGCGCGACAATCGGCTCGAATTGGCGTTGGGCGCGCACGCCGCCGTCAACATTTTCACCGCGCTGATCGCGAATTATTCGGTGAGCGCGTTGACGACGCCTTCGCTTTTTCTCGTTACGACACTCGACGCGCGCTTTTCGATGGCATCGTTTCTCGTGATGGCGATTGTGTTTTACGCGGGGCTGTTCGCGCGGCGACGCGCGCCATAACCAGGACGCTTTGACAATCTGTTAGATTCGCATATAGTTGGACTGCAGTGATCTATGATCGTCCATCCATCACTTGCATTGAGAGATTGAATGGCAAAAGAAGCAAAGGCGCGCATCAAACTCAACAAACTGCTCGAACAAGCCGGGTGGCATTTTTTTGACGACGCGAACGGTAAAGCAAACATCCAACTCGAAACCAACGTCAAGCTGACGCAAAAGCTGATCACGGCTTCTCAAAAGTCAGACAACCGCCGAAGGACAAGCCGCTGTGCTTCGTGGGGATGAGCATCGAAGTAACGACGCGCTTCGGCGAGATTCGTCCGCCCAAGTCGCAACACAAGTCCCACAATCAGATTGTTGATCA
>JACRPR010000136.1 GCA_016223105.1 Chloroflexota bacterium
TTCTGACGCGCGTGCACCGCGCGCGTTCCGCGTGGGTGATGACATTTTTCGTTCTGCAACTCGGCGCGATTGGCTTGACGCGCGCGCTCGATGTGCCGCGTCTTGTGCTTGCCGATTGGCAAGCCGCGACGTTCACACTCGCGTTGCGTGCGGATGGCATCGCGCTTGCACTGTGGCTGGCATTGCTGATTCCATTCGCCGCGATTTGGCTCGCCGCGCCGCGCGCGCCATTCGATTTTTCTGCGTTCGGAATTTTTACCGGCGCGATGCTGTTGATCGCCGCGGACGGCGCGCCCGCGATTTTAGGCGCGTGGATTTTGCTCGACCTCGCGCTGTTTGCGCGCCGGCTCGCGCACGAAATTGAAATCGAAAGCGCGGCGCGCGGATTGATCGTTGGCATTTTCGCCGCGCTAATTTTTTTTGCCGGGGCGTTGATGAACAACACGATGCTCGTCGCGCTCGCGTTGTGGGCGCGGCTCGCGCTCTATCCGTTTCAACCGGCTTTACCAACGCGCGGCGCGGATGTTTCTGATCTCTGGAGCGCGCGCGCCGCGCCGATGCTGGCAGGCGCGGCGTTGTGGATGCGTTGGGACGCGCTCGGCGTCGATCCCCCCGGCGCGTGGCTCGCGTGGCTTGCCGGTGGAACGTTTCTCGTCGCGTTGATTTGGATTTGGCGCGAAGAAGAACCGGCGCGCGCGGTCGCGATCAGCGCGACGCACGCACTCACGTTGATTCCGCTCGCGATCACATTTGCGAGCAAAGCGGGCGCGGCGTTCGCGTTGTGGCTCGCGATCGGCGCGGCGTTTGCGTTTGGATTTTTTGAACTCGCGTTGCGCTGGCGCGCGGACAATCGTAATCGTTACCCGCGTTTGCTTTGGTTTGCCGGAGTGATCGCGCTCGCGGGCGCGCCGCTCACGCCAGGATTTTTCGGCCGCGCCGGGACGTACATCGCGTTGTGGGAAAGCGGGCAATGGTTCGGATTACTGCTCGCGGGCGTGGCGACGACCGAGTTACTCGCGCCGTTGTGGAATTTCGCGTTCGCGCTGTCCGGTACAGAGACGCGCGATCCCAAACGCGGCGAGTATGCCGGGTTGGCGATCCTGGTTTTCGCAATTGTGATCCTCGCGCTCGCGGCGGTACCGTTCGCGCAAATGCTCGACGCGCCTCTGCGCGCATCAGCGGACGCGGCGATGACGCGCGTGATCTGGACGGATGATGCGCTTGGCGTGATCATCGCCTTGATCTTTTTGCTCGCGCCGATCATCGCTTCATATTTTCTGCGCGGCGTGGCGCGCGCCGTCCGGCCGCGTCCCAGTTCGGTCGCGACGCGCCTCGCGCGGTGGCTCGACCTGGTCTGGTTCGAACACGCGCTAATGCGAATCGGCAATCGCGTCGGATTGAGCGCGCGCAACATCTCCGGCATTGCCGAAGAAAATCCGACGGTGTGGTTACTGCTCGTCGGATTGTGGGTGGCGATTTTGATTTTGGTCGCGCGCTAATTCACATCAGAAAAATGTCACCCTGAGTGAAGCGAAGGGTCGCGCGCGCAACAGCGGAGACGCTTTGCTCGGAATGACACTTGGAAAATCGCGTGGAACATTTCACGCGCGCCAAACGTCTGTAATTCAAAAGGAGGAACTATGCTCAAGCAAATGCTCATCATCGTGGTCGCGTTGACGTTGTTGATCGCGGCGACGATTTTCGTTTACGTTGCCGCGACGCCGCGCCTCACGCCGAGCGCGACGGAAGCCGCGCCGAATCTCGCGCCGAGCGCGCAAACGTCGGCGAGTGAGAGCGGGCTCATCGTGTCGGGGGTCGGCAAAGTGCGCGTCAAGCCGAACGTCGCGCAGGCAAACATTGGCGTCGAAGTGCAAGCCGCGACGCTCGCGGAAGCGACGAGTCAATCGAACGCGAAATCGAATGCGGTGATCGAGAAACTGAAAAGTTTAGGCGTCGCGGAAAAAGATATTCAAACGATCAATTACAGCGTACAACCGATCACGCAACAGCCGCGCACCGGCACGACGCCCGCGATTTCCGGTTATCGCGTCAACAATCAGTTGCACGTTACGATTCGCAAGATGGAGGACGCCGGAAAAATTCTCGACGCGGTTGTCGGCGCGGGTGCGAATAACATTTACGGCATCTCGTTCGGCATTGACGACCCGACACCGTTTCAACAACAAGCGCGCGCCGCCGCGGTGAAGGACGCGCAAGACAAAGCCGGACAACTTGCCAAAGCCGCGAACATTACGCTGGGAAAAATTTTGTTCATTTCGGAGGGTGGCGCGTCGCCGCGTCCGATATTTCGCACAACCGGCGTGATGGCGGCGGAAGCCGCGAGCGTGCCGATTGAAGCCGGCGAGTTGGAGATTAGCGTTTCGGTGGATATGAAATTCGCACTGCCGTAAAAATAAAAACCCGAAGGGTCGTTAAGACCCTTCGGGTTTTTTCATCCAATCATTTCGCGCAACACATCCGCGACTTTGGGGAGCGGCTCTTGCCACAACCATTCCGGCTTGAGAAAAAATCCGGGCAACACGGTTGAATAAAGTGTGTGGTGTTTGGGTTCGATCTGTTCGTATTGTCCGTCCGCGTTTAACGCGTACGCTTCAACGCGCTGTTCCGCCGGTTCGACGATCCAGTACTCGCGCACGCCCGCCGATTCGTATTCGTGATACTTGACGCGCCAATCGCGCGCGATGCTGTCCGGCGAAACAATCTCGACAATCAAATCCGGCGCGCCTTCGAAATGATTGCGTTGAATTAAATCGCGCCGCGCTTTGGCGACGAACAAAATATCCGGCACGCGGCGGCGACGCAGTTTCGCAAATCGAATTTGAAATTCGGGACCCAACACTTCGCCCAAATCGCGTTCGATGACAAAATCATCGAACAACTTGAGCAGAAATTTGTCCAAGCGCACATGAATAATGCTCGCGGGTGAATGCACAATGACCTCCCCATCAACCCATTCGGCTTTGATATCTTCGTCGTACCATTCGAGAAATTCGTCTTCGGTCATTCGCAAACGCTCTGACTCTACCACCGGCTCGATTGTTTTCGCGGGCGCGATCATTTTTGCCTCCGTTCTGCGCGCGATTATATCACGATTTTTCAAAACACTGTAGCGCGGGCGGCTCGCCCGCCGGTCATTGCGGGCGAGCCGCCCGCGCTACAGGAAAAAATGACTTTCGGCACTTTGACATTTTTTCCGAGAGTGGTATGATGCAGGCGACCGCACGTTCGGTCAATTTTTTTGTGTGAAAAGCAAATGTCTCTGCATCGGCTCTGGGCAATCATTCGCAAAGAATTTCGCCACATTCAGCGCGACAAGCGCACGCTCTTTCTCGTAACGCTCTCGCCCGCGATTATGCTGATCGCGTTCGCGTATCTGTTCGCGTTTGAAGTGCAAAGCGTGCGGCTCGGCGTGTGGGACGCGGATCAATCTGCGCTCTCGCGTCAATTCATCGCGAGTCTGATCGCGGACGGAAAATTTTCGCTGGCGGAAAATGGGAATGGCTACGAATCCTTGCGCGGCGCGATGATGCGCGGCGACATTCACCTCGGCGTGATCATTCCGCCGGATTTCGAAGCGCAAATTCTCGCGGGTGATGGCGCGTCCGTGCAGTTGATCGCCGATGGCAGTGACACCATCGCGGCGGCGGGCGGCGTGACGCGTTTTCGCCAACGCACCGCCGAATTCGCGCGGCGACTCACCTCCACTTCAAGTGCTCCCCCGATTATCGTGCAAGCGCAAGCGTGGTACAATCGCGATCTCGATTCAACATTCGCGATGGTGCCCGGACTCGTGCCCATCGTGATGATTATGCCCTCGCTCGCGATCGCGCTCGCGATCACGCGCGAACGCGAACTCGGTAGTTTTGAAACACTCATCGCCACCCCGATTCACGCGTTCGAATATCTCCTCGGCAAGTTGATTCCGTACATCGCGTACGGCGTCGTCAGCGCGAGCATCGCGTACGCGCTCGCGATTATCTGGTTTCGCGTGCCTCTGCGCGGACCCGTTCCTGATCTCCTCGCAATGACCGTGCTGTACCTCTTTGCGTCGCTCGGCGTCACGCTTTTTATTTGCGGTTTCATTGCGAGCCAGGGCACGGCGATGCGCGTCGTGATGTTGCTGTTTTTCATTCCCAGTTTTTTTCTTTCGGGCGTAACTTTGCCCGTGGACACCAAATCGGGACCGGGGCAATTCATTTCATTTCTTTTGCCCGCGTCGCATTTCGTTCAAATCACGCGCGGCGCGTTTCTCAAAGCGATGGGCATCGATCAACTCGCGGCGCAATCGCTCAATCTGTTTTTGATCGGCGTGATTCCGTTCGCGCTCGGCATCCTCACCTTTCGCAAACGCGTGTAATTATGCACAAAACGATTCTCAATCTCGCGTGGAAGGAAACGCTTCAGTTATTGCGCGACCGGCTTCTCCTCGCGTTTATGGTGATTATCCCGGTTGTGCAACTCGGCTTGATCGCCGAAGCGACCGGCGCGGGCATTCGCAACATCAAACTCGCGGTCTGGGATCAGGACAAGAGCGCGTTCAGCCGCGACCTGGTTACCGCGCTCAAAAATTCCGGCGACTTTAACCTGATGTATTACGCGCAGAGTTACGACGAAATTCGCGCGCTCGTCAACGATGGCAAAGTCGGCGCGGCGGTGATCATTCCGCCGGATTTCTCGCGCGAGTTGGCGCGCACCGGCGCAAGCGCGACCTTGCCGGTGATCATTGACGGCACGAACTCGATTGTCGCGAGTAGTCTGCTCGGCGCGGTCGAAAGCGCGATTGCCGATCTCACGCGCCAGTTCGTCCCGGCAAATGCAATAATTACTCCGATTGATTTGAAAATCGAATTCGCGTTCAACGCGACCTTGAACATTCGCTGGTCAACCATCGTAACGCAACTCGGCTTCATCACGTACCAACTCGTCCTGGTTGTTGCCGCGGTCGGCTTTGTGCGCGAACGCGAGCTCGGCACGCTCGAACAACTCGCGGTTACGCCGATCAGTCGGCTCGAACTTTTGTTGGGCAAGGGCTTGATGGCGCTTGGGATCGGCATGTTGAACTATACACTCCTCTATTTGGCGATTCGTTACGGTTTCGAGATTCCAATGCGCGGCAATCTCGCGCTGTTGATGGCGCTGGGCGTGTTATTCACCATTGCCGAGATCGGCGTCGGCACTTTGCTTTCGATTGTAACGCACAGTCAACAGCAAGCGATCCTGATGGTGTTTATGCTCGCGATGCTCGAAGTTACTTTTTCCGGCTATCTCGTGCCAACCGAAAATATGCCCTGGTTTATGCAAACGATTGCAAACTTTTCGCCGCTCCAACATTTCAGCGCGATTCTGCGCGCGGTGTACATCAAAGGATCGTCGCTCGAAATGCTTTGGCATCACGTCATCCCGCTTGCCGCGCTCACCGGCATTACCGTCGGCGCGGGCTGGTATCTTTTTAATCGCGCCGAATGGTAAATCGTAAATAGTAAATAGACTTTATCGGAAATAAATGGATTGATGTGGCGCGGGCTTTCTAGCCCGCATTCGGCGGCTTGGAAAAGCCGCGCCACGTTATTTCCGATAATGGCTATTGGTAATTACCAATTACCGCTTGCCAATTACTCAGATGACCGGACAAATAACTGCCACCCAACTTTCAAAAACATTTCGCAAAAATCAAGCCGTGCGCGGCGTGAGTTTTGATATCGCGCCCGGCGAAATTTATGGATTGATCGGTCCCGATGGCGCGGGCAAGACGACGACGATTCGTATGCTCGCGGGCGTGATGGATCCGACGCGCGGAACCGCGCGCGTGAATGGATTGGACACGACGCGCCAAGCCGAACAATTGCGCGCGCACGTCGGGTATATGGCGCAAAAATTTAGTTTGTACGGCGATCTTTCCGTGCGCGAGAATATCGAATTTTACGCGGACATTTTCGGCGTGCGCGGCAAAGCACGCGCGGAGCGCATCGCGCGACTTTTGAAATTCGCGCGGCTCGATCAATTCCAGGATCGCGACGCGGGCGTGCTGTCCGGCGGGATGAAGAAAAAACTGGGTCTCGCGTGCGCGTTTATTCATCGCCCGCGTGTGTTGTTTCTCGACGAGCCGACGAACGGCGTGGACCCGATCTCGCGCCGCGAGTTCTGGGACATTCTCAGCGATTTGCATATCGAGGGCGTTACGATTTTTATCAGCACCGCGTATCTCGACGAAGCCGAACGCTGTTCGCGCGTCGGCTTGATGTATCGCGGCGAGATCATTCGCGAAGGCACGCCTATCGCGTTGCGCCAACTCGTGCAAGGCGATTTGCTCGCGATCATCACGCCCGATTTACAAATCGCGGAAAACGTCGCGCAAAAATTACCGGGCATTTTTGAAGTCCAGGTGTACGGCGACCGCCTGCACGTTTTCGTTGACGCTGGCGCGACGCGCGCGCGCGAAATCGAAATCGCGCTCGTCGCCGCGGGCGCGACGATCAAACAAATTCGTCCCGCCGCGCCGCATTTGCAAGAAGCGTTTATCTCGCTGATTAGTCATTTATGATTTTCGATTTATGATTTATGATTTCAGTGTTGAGCCAGGATAGCGATCGAGCAATATGAATTCGACGATGGGATTCGACGCTTTAGCGGGTTGTTTGTCCGGTCCGCGAAGCGAACCGCGTAAACGCTCGACTCCATCGCTCCCATTTCGTCGGCATCAAATCATAAATCATAAATCAGCAATCCTTAATTTCAATGACCACTCACCACTTACCACTTACCACTTATGCTCCCGACGACGCGGTGATCGCGGAAAACCTCACGCGCAAGTTCGGCAAATTTATCGCGGTCAACACGATTTCGTTTCGCGTCGCGCGCGGCGAAATTTTTGGATTTCTCGGACCGAACGGTTCGGGCAAAACGACGACGATCAAAATGTTGCTCGGTCTCTTGCATCCGACGAGCGGCGCGGCGAATGTGTTGGGGTACGATGTCGTGCATCATCCCGAAAAAATTCGGAGTATGGTCGGCTACGTCTCGCAAAAATTTAGTTTGTACACCGATCTCAACGTGATCGAGAATTTGAATTTTTACGGACGCGCGTATCGCGTGTGGGGCAAGCAACTCGACGCGCGGCGACAAATCGCGATTGAACTCGCGGGGCTGGTCGGCGTCGAACGCGAGTTGACCGCGAATCTCGCGGGCGGATTCAAACAACGGCTCGCGCTCGCCGCCGCGATTTTGCACGAGCCGCAATTGTTGATTCTCGACGAGCCGACCGCGGGCGTTGATCCGGTGAGTCGCCGCGATTTTTGGAAATTGTTGTACCGACTCGCCGCGCAAGGCACGACGATTTTTGTAACGACGCATTACATGGACGAAGCCGAACAATGCCATCGGCTCGCGTTCATTCACGAGGGGCACATCGTCGCGACCGGCACGCCGAGCGACATCAAAGAAAAACAAATGCGCGGGAGCGTGATCGAAATTGATTGCGATCCGCCGGGACGCGCGTTGGAAATTTTGCGCCAAATCGAAAACCTGGATGAGACCGCGCTGTACGGCAGTTTGGTGCACGTCGTCGCGCGCGATGTCGCCGCGCAACAACCGCAAATCGAACGCGCGTTGCGCGACGCGCAGATCGCGATCAAAAGCATCGCCGTCATTCCGCCGTCACTCGAAGATGTGTTTATCGCGCGGGCAAAAGGTTAATTAGTTTTATAGTTGAATAGTTGGCTAGTTGTGAACGATTCAACTATGCAACTATCCAACTATCCAACCAACAAACAAAAATGAGAAACCTAATTTTACTTTGCGTACTTTTTATGCTCGCCGCGTGTCAAACTGCGCCGAACATTCTGTCGAACAATAGCGAAACGTTCACCGGATTTTTAATTGGTGAGACGGTGGATGTGTCGGCGGAAGTCGGCGGGCGCGTCGCGAATGTCGCGGTGCAAGAAGGCGCGCGCGTGCAAGCCGGGCAAGTGTTGATGACGCTCGATGACGAGATCGTCAAACTGCGCGTCGAAATCGCGGACGCGCAAGTGTCTGCCGCGCAAGCCCAGGTCGCGTTGCTCGAAGCCGGCGCGCGCAGTGAAGAAATGAATCGCGCGCAAGCGCGCGTCGAACAAGCGCGCGCCGCGCGCGATCTCGCGGCGCAAGCATTCGCGGACGCGGAAGCGATTCGCGCGCGTCCGCAAGCGTTGTTGATCGCGCACGCGCAAGCCGAACTGCGCGCGCAAATCGCGCAAGAACAATTGCTTGCCGCCGCGCACCAGGCGCAAGCCGCGGATTTGGAACACGCGTTGTGGGAAGAGCAAGTGCGCGCGATGTGGGCGGGCGTTGACGTTACATTGCCCGGCGGTCAGGTTTTGCATTTTGACACGCCGACGCAAAAACTTGATTTCGCGCAACGCGAGTGGAATCAAGCCGGAAATCGCGCGTGGCAAGCGTGGGGCGCGGTCGAACAAGCGAAAGCGAACGCGGACGCGGCGACTGCCGCGCGCCAAGACATCGCGGATCAACTCGCGAATCCAATCGCGCTCGATGCGCGCGTGAACCAGGCGCGTGCCGTGCGGGATCGCGCGGATGCCGCGCTCGCGTCCGCGCAAGCCGGTCTGCAAATTTTGCGCGAGGGCGCGAGTCCGTCCCAGGTTCAAGCCGCGCGCGCCGCGCTCGACCAAGCGCGCGCCGCGCGTGCCGCGCTCGATCAAGAAATTAACCGGCATCAGATCGTCGCGCCGCGCGCGGGCACGATCACGCGCGTCTTTAATCGCGCGGGCGAAACGATCGCGCCGACCGCGCCGCTCGCGCGTTTATCGGTCGCAGGTGATTTGAAATTGCGCGTGTTTGTGCCGATGACGACTATCGCGCAAATCAAGTTGAACGATTCCGCCACCATCGCGTTGGACGATTCGAATAATCGCACCGTGTCCGGCGCGGTCAGTTTCATCGCCGAGCGCGCGGAATTTTCCGGGCGGCAAGCGCAAACCGATGACGAACGTAACGCGCAACTCGTTACGGTCGAGATCGCGATCAAGAACGCGGACGGACAATTAAAAGCCGGGATGCCGGCGAGTATCGCGTTTGGCGCGACGCCGCCGAATAAAATCACTCTGCCCGCGTTGATTCGCGCGGACGCGCCACGCACATTTTCCGGCACGCTCGAAGCAAAGCAAACGCGCCTTGCGCCGGAACTCGGCGGCAAAGTGATCGCGGTGCGCGCGCAACGCGCGGAGGTTGTGCAAGCCGGCGCAACGCTCGTCGAACTCGACGACACGACCGCGCGCGCGAACATTCTCGAGGCGGAATCTGCGGCGCGCGCCGCGCAAGCGAACCTGGATCAGCAAAATGAAAAAGCGCGCGCGGGGACGGTCGCGCTCGCGGACGCGGCAATCGCGCAAGCGCAAGCGGAACTCGACGCGGCGAAAACTACGTTGAGAGACGCGGAACGCGCGCTCGCGTCGCCGCAAGACATCGTCGCGCAAATTCACGCGGCGGAGAGTCGCGTCGCCGGCGCGAAAGGCGAGATCACGCGCGCGCAAGCCGGGATCGCGCTCGCGCAAGACTTGGTTGAATCCGCGAAACGCGATCTTTCGATGGCGGGTAAATACCGGCTCGCGATTATGCAACGCCAATTGGAAGCCGCCGACGCAAATTTGCGCGCGGCAAAAATCAACGCGAACGGAAGCGAACGCGTCCTGGGATTGTCTCGCGAATTGCAAACGAATCCGCTCGAACTCAAGGCGAATCGCAACGCGGCGGCGAATCAGGTCAAGCAAGCGCAAGCCGGGTTGAACGCGGCGCAAGTCGAACGCGCAATCGCGCAACGCGCCGGACAACCGGAAGCAATTGCGCTCGCAGAAGCCAAGTCGCGCGCGGCGCAAGCAAGTTTGAAATTGATGCAGGCGCAAGCAAATCGTTTGGTGATTCACGCGCCGCTGAACGGCACGATCATCGCGCGCAGTGTCGAGGTCGGCGAGACGGTGCGCGCGGGCGCGCCACTGCTGACGATTGCGGACACGCGCGCATTGGAATTGACGGTGTACGTGCCGATGCAATTTATCGGCGCGGCGCAGATCGGTCAGGGCGCGCAGATCAAAACGCCGAGCGTGCCGGGAAAAATTTTCGCGGGCAAGATCATTTTTATCGCGACTGAAAGCGAATTCAAACCGGCAAACATTTACAACGCGCAGGAACGCTCCGAAATGGTTTTCGCGGTGCGCGTGCTCGTGCAAAACCCGGACGGAATTTTGAAAGCCGGGTTGCCCGCGGACGCGACCTGGCAATAATGACACCACCACAGATTGCACAGATTTCACAGATTTTTTGTTACTACTTTGCCAATGTTAAATTCACCACAGAGCCACAGAGGGCACAGAGATTTTTTGGGGTTTCTCAGCGTTCTCTGTGACTCTGTGGTGAAAAATGTGAAATCTGACATTGCCAAAATAGTTACGATTTTTTCTGTGAAATCCGCGCAATCTGTGGCTTGCTTTACACATCCCGGCGAGTCGTGTATAATTTGGCGGTGATGTCCAAACGCGTTTTGGTTTTGCATTATGCGGTCGCCCTGTGCGCGCCCGCGCTCGCGCTTGTCGCGACGATGGAGACCGCGCTCTATTTCAAAAGTCCATTTCTGTTTTTTATCGTGGCGGTCGTGATCAGCGCGTGGCTCGGCGGATTCGCGCCGGGCGTGATCGCCGGGGTGATCGCAAGCGCGGCGATCAGTTATTTTATTTTTCCTCCGACCGGTTCGTTCCTCATTGATGATCCGCTCGATGTTCAACTCCTGCTTGTCTTTGGCGGCGTCGCGTTCGCGATTAGCAGTTTGTTCGAACTGCGCGCGCGCCAGGATCGCGCGCACCAACAGCGCGCGCACCAGCAAGACGCGTGCACGCAGATCGGACAGCTCGCGCTCAAGAGCCAGGATCGCGCATTGTTTCTCGATGATGCTGCGCGTCTTGTGAGCGCAACGCTCGCCGCGCGCTATTGCCAAATCAGCGAATGGTTGCCGGATCAAAACGCACTGCTCTTGCGCGCGGGCACGGGCTGGCACGATGGCTTGATCGCTTTTGCGCGCACGAGCGCGGGACCCGAATCGCTCGCGAATGTCGCGTTCGCATCGAGCGAACCGATCCTCAGCGAAAATCTGCGCGCGGAAAAACGTTTCAGCAGTCCGGCATTTTTCACGGAGCATCAGCTTGTCAGCGGCATTACGGTCGCGTTACGCAGTGGCGCGGAAATTTTCGGGACGCTCGGCGCGTACACGAAACGCCACCGCAAATTTTCGCGCGCTGAAATCGCGTTTGTCAAAACCGTCGGCGACATTATCGCGAGCGCGCTCGCGCGGATGCGCGACGAGGACAGCATCCGCAAACATCGCGAACGCTTGCACGACACGTTGGCGAGCGTCGGCGACGCCGTCCTGGTTACGAACAGCGACGGCAAAATCACGTTTCTCAATCCAATTGCCGAAGCGTTGATCGGTTGGCAAACGAATGAGATCGTCGGCAAAGCGATTGGCGACGCGTTCAACATTTCGGACGCCGAAACTTTTCAACCGATTGAAAACCCGGTCGCGCAAGTGTTGCGCGAGGCGGGGACCGTCAGTTACAAAACGCCGAGCGTGCTGATCGCGCGCAATCGTCGCACGATTCCGATTGATTATATCGCCGCGCCGATGCGCGATCGCGATAATGTGTTGATTGGATGCGTGATAGTTTTTCGCGATGTGTCCGAACGGATGCGAATGGAGCAATCGGTGTTTCGCTTGGCGACGATTGTCAACGCATCCGACGACGCGATTTTTAGCGCGACGGTGGACGGAATTATTTTGACGTGGAATCCCGGCGCGGAACGATTGTACGGTTACACCGCCGCGGAAATTATCGGCAAGGCGGTTGCGGTTACGCATCCGCCCGACCGGCTCGACGAATATCAAAATATTCTCGAACGACTCACGCGCGGCGAGCCGGTCGAACAACACGACACGGTGCGACTACGCAAAGACGGTGCGCGCATTAATGTCGCGTTGAGCATCTCGCCGATCAAAGACGCCGCCGGGCGTATCATCGGCGCGTCCACGATCGCGCGCGACGTAACGGAACGCCGCCGCGCGGAACAGGCGCAACATTTTCTCGCGCAAGCGAGCGAAATTTTGGTCGCGTCGCGCGATTACGAAACCGCGCTGAACCAGGTCGCGCAATTGGCGGTGCCCGCCGTCGCCGATTGGTGCGCGATTCATCTGCGCGCCGACGATGGCACGTTGACGCAAGTTACGGTCGCGCATTGTCAACCGGCGAAACAAGATCAAGCGGAAGAACTCGCGCGCCGGTATCCGCCCGATCCGCACGCGCCGTTCGGCGTGCTGAATGTGATTCGCACCGGCAAACCGGAATTCGCGTTTCAAGTGACGCACGAACAAATCGCCGGACTCGCGCGCGACATCGAGCATCTCAAATTATTGCTCGAAGTCGGGCTGGGCTCGTACATCATCGTGCCGCTGATCGCGCGGCAAGGCACGCTGGGCGCGATCACGTTCGGACTCGCGGAAACGGAACGGCGGTACACCGCCGCCGATCTCGCGATGGCGGAAGACATTGCGCGCCGCGCCGCGCTCGCGATTGACAACGCGCGTTTGTATCGTAACGCGCAAGAGTTGAGCGCGGAATTGGAACAGCGCGTCATTACGCGCACGCTCGAATTGCAAAACGCGAACACGAAACTCGAAACCGAAATCGCCGAGCGGCAACGGATGAATGAGGAACTGCGGCTCTTGTCCGCGCACTTGCAATCCGCGCGCGAAGAAGAACGCATTCGCATCGCGCGCGAAATTCACGACGAAGTCGGGCAGGTGTTGACCGCCGTGAAAATGGATTTGGCTTTGCTCGAACGCAAGTTAGACAAGGTGGATCGGATTCAGGTCGCCGTCGTGAAACAGGACATTCACGCGACCGCCGACCTGGTGGACAAGACGATTCGCACGATGCGCGAAATCATTCGCGAACTGCGCCCGGAAATTTTGGATCATCTCGGACTCGCCGCCGCGATTGAATGGCAATTGCAAGAATTTCAAACGCGCACTGGGATCGCGTGCGCGTTCAATTCTAATTTGCAAGACGTGAATTTGGAACTCGAACGCTCGACCGCGGTGTTTCGCATTTTCCAAGAAACGTTGACGAACGTCGCGCGGCACGCGCAGGCGACCCGCGTCGAAACATCGTTGAACCAGGACGCGGGCAATTTAATTTTGCAAGTGCGCGACAATGGCAAGGGCGTTTCCGAAAATGATCTCGCGGATAAAAAGACGTTTGGCATTTTGGGGATGCGCGAACGCGCGCACGTTTTCGGCGGCGAGGTAACGCTCGACGGCGCGCCCGGACGCGGCACGGTCGTGACGGTGCGAATTCCCGGCGCGTAATAATTAGCCACAGGGGGCACAGAGATCATAGAGAAATTTTATATTTTCTCGGTGTCCTCCGTGCGCTCTGTGGCGAATGTGGATGAACGATGTTCAAAATTTTAATTGCCGATGATCACGCGCTCGTGCGTGAGGGGCTGAAAAAAATTCTCAAGAGCGAAACGGATATGCTCGTCGCCGGCGAAGCGCAAAACGCGGCGGAAGTTTTGGAGCATGTCAAAACCGCGCCGCCCGATATCGTCCTGCTCGATATTTCGATGCCGGGAATGAGTGGCTTGGATGTGCTAAAAGAATTGAAGCAACTCTATCCGCGTTTGCCGGTGTTGATTTTGAGTATGCACCCGGAGGATCGCTTTGCGATTCGCGCGCTCAAAGCCGGCGCGGCGGGCTATATCACCAAAGAAAGCGCGGTCGGCGCGCTCGTGGACGCGATTCGCAAAATCGCGGCGGGCGGCAAGTACGTTAGCCCCGCGCTCGCCGAACGGCTCGCGGTCGAAGTTGAACAGGACACGGCGAAACCGCTTCACGAAAATTTATCCGACCGCGAATATCAAGTGATGCGTTTGATCGCGTCCGGGAAAAAGGTGAGCGAGATCGCGCCCGAATTGCATTTGAGCATCAGCACGGTCAACACCTATCGCGCGCGCGTGTTGGAAAAAATGAAATTGCAATCAAACGTCGAACTCACGCGGTACGCGATGGAAAACAAGTTGATTGATTGACGGATGTTCCGCACTGTCATGCTAAACAAAGTGAAGAATCCCCTGTTAGTCGCGCGAGACCCTGCGCTTTGCTCAGGGTGACAAGCATAGGTGCGTAACGTGAGTGATTAAATCCGAAACGCCAGGTTTCTTGCAGAAACCTGGATGACACGAATGTCATACAGTTCGCGATTATCCGCGCGGCGAGTTTGGTGTATCGTTACGCTCGACCGATGAGTTTTCCGTCCGTCGGTTCGGTAACTGGGGAGGAGAAATTCGTATGGCTCTGCGACACGCGTATATGACAACGCTATTCCGACTGCGCCTCGCATCGCTGATCGAACGTCTGACGTTGGCGTGGTACATTTTGGTGATTGCGACGCCGCTCGTGGCGTTTGGCTTGGTTACGGCAAATTCGACGACGGTGTCGGTGAAACGCGGCGCGGTGAATCGCGAACCCGCGCGGGTTGAAAATCTTCAAGCGCAATTTGCACGGGACGCGGTCGAACCGGCGATGACTGAATCGTTGATCGCCGCGCTGATCGCCGCCGAGCCGGAAACCCGAATGCGCGCGGCGCAAGAACTGGGGTGGCGACGCGACGCCGACGCGGTGGACGCGTTGCTCGCGGCGACGTACGATACCAGCGCGCGCGTGCAGGAACAAGCTGTGATCGCGCTGGGCGAAATCGGCGCGCTCAAAGCGTTGCCACGCATTCAAGCGTTGCCGATCATTCAAGGCAACGCGTATGTACAAACTGCCGCGCTCGATGCGGAAAATCAACTTGCCGAATCTATCGCGCGCCAATTGTATATCGCGCGTGTGGACATTCTCACAATCTCCGCGACGCCGTCCGGAGAAATCGCGTTTGCCGCGACCCAGGATCGGTTGTATCGCGGACGCGCGGGCGCGTGGCAATTGATCGGCGCGTTACCTAGCACACCGATCGCGCTCGCGGTCGCGGCGGATGGACAACTGATCTATTTGGCGACCGAGTACGCCGGATTGTACCGCAGTGTGGACGGCGGCGCGAGTTGGGAACACGTTCAATTTGGAATTCATGCGGCGCGACAATTGGCGGTTACTGCGGTTGCACTCGATTCGAACCAGGTCGCGCGCGTGTACATCGCGCTCGCGATCAGCGTGCAGGAAAATCGCGCGCTGTTGCCGCTCGGCATCGCGGCGAGCGATGATGGCGGAGCGACGTGGAAGATGTTGCTCGGCGCGCCGACGTGGACGTTGACGACGCGGCTGATGTTCGATCCGACCGCGCCCGATTATCTCTTTGGCAATTCGGATGGCGGACCCTGGCGATACCCGCTCGCGCCGGATGGCGCGCCGTTGCAAATGGGCATTGCGATTTCCACGGATCAACCATAAGGAGAAATAACGATGCGACCCACCTTAAAGCAATTGGGCATTTTTACCGGGATCGGGATCGTGAGCGCGGACATTGCCGGCATTATCAGCGGCGCGCTCGCGGGTGTGCCGTACCACTGGAGTTTTATCGGCGCGGTCTACTCGACCATGATCAGCGAGTGGATATTACCCGCGCTCCGCCAAATGGTGCTCCAAGTCGAAGTCGTTCAAGACCTTGCAGTATTAATTGCAGTTGTGGGATATGCGTTTGTGCTGGTTCTCTTGGGAGCCGTTCGTATCGAGAACCGCACAGAAAGGAGTTGGCTATAGAGTAAATCGAGCAATGCGGCGCGACCAGGTCGAACAACAGACCTCGCGGCGAATGTTTGGGGCACATCTCCCTTTGCCAAAACGCGCGACTGGATAGTCGCGCCAGGAGTGTCGCGCAAAAACCAAACATACCCGGAGGTCTGTTTTTTAGAAAAACCTTCCAGGTCGTCAAGACCTGGAAGGTTTTATTATCCGCGCCGCGCGAACGCCGCGGCTTGGGTGCGATTGTGGACGTGCAGTTTGTCAAGGATATTTCGCAAGTGCGCGCGCACGGTGTTCTCGGCAACGCGCAAATCGTTCGCGATCTCTTTGTTCGTTTTGCCGAGCGCGACCAGGTCGAGCACCTCGCGTTCGCGTTCGGTCAAGCGCGGATCGTCAACCGCTTCGGTCGGTTGCGGCGAAACCGCGCCGACTTTACTGCGCGCCATCACCGCGAATTCCGCCGCGAGTTTTGTCGCCATCGTCGGCGTGAGAATCACTTGCCCGGCGGCGACCTGGTCGAGCGCGGCGACAATGTCGTGCGCGCTCGCGGAGGTCTTGAGTAAATACCCTTTCGCGCCGGCTTTGATCGCTTCGAACAAATCTTCATCGCGATCCGAAACGGTGAGCATCACAATTTTCGTGTCGGGCAGTTGCGGTGCGAGCGCGCGCGCGGCTTGCAAGCCGCCGCAATTCGGCATCTGCACATCCATCACGATCACATCCGGTTTCATTTTCAGCGCGAGCGTTTGCGCCTGCGCGCCATCACTTGCTTCGCCGACGATTTCAAAACGCTCCCCCGCGCGCAGTAAAATACTTTTCACGCCGTCGCGAAAAAGCATGTGATCGTCCACCAGCATCACGCGAATTTTTTCCATCGAGTTCTCCTTCAGCGTAAGGCAAATTTACGCAGAGCGTTTGCCCTACTTGCGTTTCAACGGCACTTGAACGACGATGTGCGCGCCTTTGCCCGCCGCGCTTTCGATCTGAAATGTGCCGCCCAAACTTTCCGCGCGTTCGCGCATAATCCGCAAACCGAAATGGTGTTGCTCGCCGATTGTGCCCAACTCAAAGCCGCGTCCGTCGTCCACGATTTCAATTCGCATCGCGCCTTCGCTCGATTTGATCGCGACGCTCACCCGACTCGCGCGCGCGTGTTTACGTACGTTCGTCAACGCTTCTTGAATGATGCGAAACACTTCGGCTTGAATGACCGGCGCGAGCCGCACATCGCCATCGGCGACAACGTACTCGGTGAGCAAACCGGAACGCTGTCCGAATTCGTGAACGTATGCCGCCGCCGCCGGAATCAAACCGTTGCCGTCACTCCAACGCGTGCGTAACCCATCAATGGATTCGCGCACATCGTAACACGCATCGCGCACGACCCGGCGCACGTCCGCGACTTCGGTGCGCGCGGATTCGGTCTCGCCGCGCGTGATCGCGCCTTCGAGCATTTCCGTTTTGAGATTAAGATAGCCCAATGCTTGCGCGAGCGAATCGTGAATTTCGCGCGCGAGCCGATTGCGTTCTTCGACAATCGCCATTTGTTCGACGCGTTGCGCGTTGCGCGCGTTCTCGACCGCGACGCCGATCTGGTTGCCGATACATTCCAACAACGCGATGTCGTCGGTCGTAAAATGGCGCGGCGCGCGCGCGAATAAATGCAACGCGCCGAGCGCGCGATTTTTCGATTTGAGCGGCACGCCCGCCCACGCGCGGCACCCGCTTTCGAAAATCACGCGGCTCGAACTGCGTGCATCGTTTTGCAAATCGGCGACAAAAAATGGTTGCGCTGGAATTTCGATATTTTCGCCGTGCAATGCGGTGGCGAGTTTCGATGAAATGCCGCTCGTGACCGCGAGCGCGGGTTCGGCGTCGTCGAGCAATTGAATCACGCCACCCTCGACATTCAACACCGCGACGGTTTCATCAAGCGCGCCGCGCAACACCGCGTCCAGTCCGGTGGATTGGCTGATCGTGAGCGCGAGATTTGAAATCATCGCGAGCTCGCGATTGCGTTGTTCGATTTTCTGATGCAATTGTTCGTGCGATTGTTTCAAGCCGCGCACCATCTCGTTGACCGAATCGCCGAGCGTTTGCAATTCATCGCCGGTGCGAATCGCGCACGCGGCATCGTAATCGCCGCGCCCGACCGCGACGGCGACCGCGCTGATCGCCGTGACAACGCAGACACGATTGCGCGGTTTCTAACGGAATCATATAACGATACATTTGCGCGCCATCCACGGTTTCCAATTCGGAGAGCGGCGACGGATGATTTTCAAAACGAATCAATGCTTCGCGTTCGGCTTCGGTCGGCGCGTTGTCGGGATTTTTAAGGTTGAGACTGGTGATGTGAAAACGATAATAGCCGAGTGCGTCGGAACGTTTGGATAATTCTTTCGTGACCATCGCCGGGGTTTTCAGATAATAGCCGTTGGAAATTTCCGCAAAACTGTCACCTGGTTGCATCGTCCACACGCCGCCGTACTCGGCGACCCATTGACGCAGAACAACCATTTGCGTCAAGAGCGCGCGCGCCTGTGTGTCGAGATGCGCGAGCGTTTGCTCTTCTTGCAAACGATAGACGCTCGCAAAAACGAACGCGCTCGCGGCGAGAATCACCAACCCGATACTCAAAGTAAAACGCGCGCCGAGATTGAGGCGCGGTTTCCCAAAACGCTGTGCCATACACTTCCTCGTTGCGGATGAAAAAAAACGCGTGCCCGCGTACTCACTCTATCGCGGATGCGCCGGACTGTCAAGAAAAGACCCTGCGCGTCGCTTGCGCGAAAACTCGCAGGGTCTTTAGATTATCCTCTACCGCGACCGACTCAGCCCTTTGTGATCCCGCAAGGATTTGCGTAATGCCTTGATCGCTTTTTCCGCGACCAGTTCCGGATTGTTGACCCAGCGCGCGGGTTCGAGTTGCAACGTGGCTTTGGGAATTTGCGCCTTGAGTCCGTTGAGATACTCGATACTCGCGAACGACACTTGCACGCTGTCGCCGCTCGCGAGTGACATGGCAAACGTCGGCGCTTTGACGAGCCGCTTGGGTTCGAACCAATTCACATTGATCTCGCGATACTCGTCTTTGGTGCTAAGGTACACGACATCCTGGTAATACATTTCCGCGGTGTGTTCGCCGTACATTTTGCCGGTGATGAAATCGAAATAGCAACCATAGTTGCCGAGCATATCGAGTGCGACGATAATGAACTCGATATAGTACACGCCGTAAAAATCGGCGAACGTTTCATCGGACAAGAGCGCGAAACTGCTTGCGGTCAAATGCTTGCGTAAATCCGGCGCGCGCGGATCCGCGAAGGGCGCGGGGGTCGCTTTGGGATTTTGCAATTGCGCGGGACCTAAAATGCAGAGGGGATTCGGCGCGCCTTCGTCGAGTGTAACCTTACGCGTTTTCAAATGCGTTTCCTTTAACGCGTGTTCCGCCAGCCATTCGATATCTTCTTTGAACCACGCGTACATTTGATCGTGACTCGGCGGCGCGGGAATTTTGCTTTTTAGTTTTTCGATTGCGCTCTTGAATTGCGCGACCTCGCGTTGATACTCGCGTTCGATCCGGCGAAGCGTGAGGGCACGCGCGCGCACAACCCAGGTCAACGCGAGAATGCCGAGGAACGTGATCGCCGCGCCGGGAATCAAGGCAAGCGACCACACGCTTTGGGCAATCAGCAAAACAATGCCGAGGAGCAACAGCGGCGCGACGCGTTTGCCGTTGCGCCACGCGCGCGCGCGCGCCGCGCGCAGATCGGTTTTGCGTTTCTCCGTCAAGACTTCGATGTGTTTTTTTTGCGGGCGTCCCAAATCTTCGGGGTGCACGCGGAAAAAATAATCCCAGATGTGGATGCGTTTTGCTTTCGCCGCATCCGCTTCTGCCGCGCGCACCAACGCATCGCGATCGCGGCGCGACGGCATATAATCTTTGAGATCGTCGAGATAATCCCAGAGGTCGCGAGAAAAAGTTGGGGAAGACATTGGCTACTCGAAAAACAAACGCCCGCGCGATCAAGGCGCGGGCAATTTTTATGCGCTCAATCGGACTTGAGCGCGATCGAAATCCAAGATCAATTGTGAACCGATTGCTTGCATTAACGACATTCCGATCAACGCGTCACCCGGCGTCATTTCAACTTCCAGAATCGCGCGATCAAACATAACTTCACCGCGATAAACCGGTAGCGCAATAACTTGGTCTGCCGCCAAGTGAAAAGTTTTGTACGCGAGAAACTTGAGATCAAGGTGATTGATGATCGCCGATGGAATTAATAGATCGCCGGTAAAACCGGTATCCACCACAAAACGGATCGTCCCACGTTTGGCGAAGACTAGCCGACCATTTTTCACACGCGCGGAAATAAACGGCGTGTGGTTTGTAATTATGCCCGAGAGATATTCCACGCCTTGACTCCGCTCCGAATTTCTTCAACGGCACGATACCCGATTCGGACACAATAAAAGATCGCCTTGGGATATTTTTTGCGTCCCCTGTCCACGGCTTCGAGCGTGTTTTTGCCCAAAAAGTAATCGCCACTCTTGGGCTCGATTGCGGCAACCAAACCCTTGTGTTTGAATTCTTTGCGGTTAATTTTTGCGATCACCGACTTGGATGGCTGTTTGAGTGGCGGTAATTTTTGCATTTTCATTTCACACCTCGCTTACGATTGAATAATACAACCCCTCGAAATTTTTTGCAACCGTTACGGCGACGCGTACGTCCCGCGTTTCAAATACTCGCCCTGCCCGGCTTTGCCGCCAAATTGATCGTTCTCGAAAATCACGCGCCCGCGCGCGATCACGCGCGACGGCGATCCATCCACAGTGACGCCTTCGTACGGATTGTAATCCACGCGCATAAAATGGGTCGCCGCGCGAATCGTGTGCTGGCGATTCGGATCCCACAGCACAAGGTCCGCGTCACTACCAATCGCGATCGTGCCTTTGCGCGGGAACACGCCGAACAATTTTGCGGCGGCAGTGCTCGTAACTTGCACGAAACGATTCAGCGTCCAACCGCGTTGAATGACGCCGCCTTGATAGATCAAGTGCATGCGATTCTCAACCCCAGGGACGCCGTTTGGGATATTTCGAAAATTATCTCTGCCGAGTTCTTTCTGTTTCGGCAAACCTTTAAAGCCGGTCGTCATACAAAACGGACAGTGATCGGTCGCGACGGTTTGCAGATCATCCGCCGCGAGCGCGCGCCACAACGGTTCCTGGTTCGCGCGTTCGCGGATCGGCGGCGAGCAAACATATTTCGCGCCGTCGAATTTTCCGTCCGCGTAATCTTCGGACGCAAGCCAGAGATATTGCGGACACGTTTCGCCGTACACCGCGCGAAGCGAACCGCGATCACGCGCGGCGCGAATGGCTTCCATCGCGCGATGCGATGAAACGTGAACGATGTACACCGGCACGCCCGCGAGTTCCGCGAGCAAAATGACGCGCTGGGTCGCGTCGGCTTCGGCTTGATGCGGGCGCGAGAGTGGATGATAGTTCGGCGTCGTCTTGCCCTCCGCGATAAATTTTTGCGCGAGGTAATCAATCACGCTTCCGTTTTCCGCGTGCATCATAATCAAACCACCATTCGCGCCGGCGCGTTGCATCGCTTTGAAAATCGTGCCATCGTCGAGTTGCAACCGTTCGGGATACGCGGTGAACATTTTGAACGACGTAACACCCTCGCGCACGAGCGCGTCCATTTCGCCGAGCAAATCGTCCGGCAAATTCGCGATGATCATGTGCATCCCGTAATCAATCACCGCTTTGCCCTCGGCTTTCGCGAGCCACTCGTCGAGCGCGGCGTGCATCGAGCCGGTGCGTGATTGCGTCGCGAAATCAATGATCGTCGTCGTGCCGCCGTGCGCCGCGGCAATCGTCCCGGTTTCAAAATCGTCCGACGAAAAAACTGCGCCGACCGGCAAATCCATGTGCGTGTGGCAATCCACTCCGCCGGGAATGACATACTGACCGGTCGCGTCAATCGCGCGATCAGATTGCATCTGCAAATTTGCGCCGATCAATTTTATTTTGTCGCCCTCGACAAAAACATCGGCGACGTAATCATCGGTCGCGGTGATGATGCGACCGTTGCGAATGAGGAGTGTGGACATTCGATCACCCTTTCAGATTTATTTCGTCCATTCGTTTTCCAAGCGTGCGAGAATCGCGTTGAGCAGAGAGGAACGCAAATGAAGTGTCGAGCGTTGGGGAAGCACACGCAACAAACTCAAAATCTCTGGCGCGGATCGCAAACCGCGGCGCACAGCGCGAATCAACAAGCCAATCGTCCCGTGAACTGCATAGCCGCGTTGTTCAGCCGCGAGCCGCGCCGCCGCGTCGTCGGTCAAAAATAACGCGCGCGGATACAATTCCATCAGACTCAATGCCTCAAGTTCGCCACGATCCAACGCGAGCGACTGCGCGACAATTTGCAAACTTGCCGATACGTTTGGCACAGTCACACGCTCAAGACCTGGAAACTCGAGTGCCTCGGGTTGATGGGTGGATGCCTCATCCCAAACGGCAACAGGAACGCGCAGAATGTCCATATCCCGGAGAACATCCAGCGCGTCGAGTTCAGACAAATGAATTAACGGACCCGCATCCAGAACGGCTTCACTCATTGCCACGCAATCCCCACTCTACATCTTGCCAGACATAACGTTCCGTCAACTCTGTTTGATGCGCTTCAAGATAGCGGCGCAGTGCTTCCACGACTAGCGAATTCAAATCTGGAAACCAACCGGCTTGAACGTAGGATTGAATCTGCTCGGCTAAACGCGGCGGCAGATTGATCGTTGTCGTATTTTCAATCATACGCACTCCTTTCCGCACACATTGTAGCGCGCGCGGTTACGTTCGTCAATGTGTTATCCCTTCAACATCGCGCGCAATTCGCGCGCGCGTTCCGCGAACGCGGGTTCGTCGCGATATGCCGCGCGCCCCGCGCCGGGATTTGCGATCACACGCGGCGCGCGATGCGGCGGTGATCCCAGCACCAAAATTTTTCGTCCCAGGAAAACCGCTTCCTCGATATTATGCGTAACGAACACCGTCGTCATTTGCGTTTCGTTCTGCAAATCGAGCGTGAGTTGTTCGAGATCGCCGCGCGTCGGCGCGTCGAGCGCGGAAAACGGCTCGTCCATCAACAACACATCCGGCTCGATCACGAGCGTACGCGCGATCGCGACGCGTTGCCGTTGTCCGCCGGAGATTTGTCCCGGATATTTTTGCGCGTGCGCGGTGAGACCAAAACGGTCGAGCCAGAAATCAACTTGAGTGTCATTGCGAGGAGCATCCTGAGCGGAACGAAGCGAAGCGGAGTGGAGTCGAAGGATGCGACGAAGCAATCCCCGCGTTCCTGGTTGGGGATTGCTTCGCTTCGCTCGCAATGACGGGTCATCGCTCTGCCCATAAAACTCGCGAATCCGCAAACCGAGTTCGACATTTGCGCGCACGGTTGACCAGGGTAGTAAACCGTAATCTTGCAAAACCATCCCGGTCTTGCCGCGATTTTTTTTGCGCGGCACGGTTTCGTCATTCACGCGAATCGTCCCGGCATTTCCTGCGCGCACCCCGGCGATCAAGTGCAGTAACGTTGACTTGCCGCACCCGGACGCGCCAATCACCGACCAAAACTCGCCGCGTTCGACGCGCCACGAAAACGCGTCGAACAGCGGCATCGTTTGACCGGGATAGGTGAAGGTGAGATCGCGGATGTCAATCACAGTGAATTTTCGATTTACGATTATCGATTTTTGATTTTGCCCCAATCGTAAATCGCAAATCTGCAATCGAAAATTATTTGACGAATCCAGCGTCCACCGACGATTCGTAACTGACCGGCGCGCTGATCAGTTTGTTGTCCATTGCCCATTTAACGACATCATCCCATTGCGCTTTGGTGGGAATCCTGGGATCGGGGAACGGCGGGAATTGATATTTATCTTTCAACTGATCCGGCACGCGCCCCACTTCGATCAACGTGTTGCGGAATTGATCCGGTTTCGTGCGAATGTCGGCAATCGCTTTGTCGTACGCGACGAGAAATTTGCGAACATCGTCCGCGCGATTCGCGACAATATCCGCGCGAAACGCGATCACACTTTGACTGTATTCAGGATATTTCGTGTCGTCCACGATCACGCGCGCGCCTTGCATAATCGCGAGCGAGGCGAGCGGATCGGGCAACATCGCGGCGGCGATTTGATTTTGTTGCAAAAGTTGCAAACGCGTTGGAATCGCCGGAATGTTCGTCGTTTTGATCTCCGCCGGCGCGAGTCCTTCTTTTTCCAACATACGTTGCGTGAGATACGCGATCACCGAGTTTTGCGAGATCGCGACTTCTTTGCCTTTCAAATCCGCGGCGGTTTTCACCGCGCCATCTTTCGGCGCGAGGATCCAAAATTGCGGATTGTTCGGGAACGGCGTGCGCGCGGTGCGAACTATTTTCAAACGCGGCGATTGCGAATTGAGGAGCAGAGGACCAACCAGGTCGGTCAACTGCACATCGGCTTGTTGCGTTACGAGCATTTGATCGCGTTCTGCCGCGCTCGCGACCGGGACAAGTTCAACGTTAATGCCCTGCGCTTTGAAATATCCTTGCGCTTGCGCGATGTAAAATGGCACGACATCGGTGATCGGCAGAACGACGACGCGCAGAGTGCCTACCGCGCTCGGCGGCAGAGGCGCGCGCGTCGCGGTTGCGCCGGCTTGCGGCGCGGCGGTGGGTGCGACCGTCGGCGCGGGCGTTGCTGGCGCGGCGCACGCGGACAGCAACGCGATCAGTCCGACGAGCAGGGTGATGGAACGAAACAACATACTTTCTCCTTCTTCCTAGTTTTGGTTTGGATGTTGGAAGTTGGAAGTTAGAAGTTGGAACAGCATCGTCCAATCTCCAATTTCCAACATCTAACTTCCAACTTCCAATCGAAATTACCGCGTCCAAATTCCAAACAATGCGCTCAAAAAAACAATGACACTGATGTAACCGTTCACATTAAAGAATGCGAGATTAACGCGCGAGAGATCGTCCGGTTTCACAAGCGCGTTTTCGTACGCGAGCAACAGCGCGACGATGATCACGCCGATCCAAAACGCGAATCCAAGTTGCGCGATGACTCCAACACTCGCGAGCGCAATGATCGTGAGCGCGTGATTGATCCGCGCCATCGCGAGCGCGCGCGCGATCCCAAATCGCGCCGGAAACGATTGCAGATTTTCGCGTTGGTCCACCTCGACATCCTGGCACGCGTAGATCAGATCGAATCCCGCCATCCACACGATCACGACAAACCAGATCAAATACGCCATCGGATCGAGCGACGCGCGCACCGCGACCCAGCCGCCCGCCGCGGCAATGCCATCGGTGAAACCGAGAATCCAATGGCACAGCCACGTAACGCGTTTGGCGTAATGATACCCGACCAGAAAAATTAGCGCAAGGGGTGAAAGCGCGAGACACACCGGATTTAATTGCCACGCGGCAAATTCAAAAATCACAAACGCGATCAACACGATCCCCGCGACCGCGCGCGGCGAGATCAAGCCGCGCGGCAAGGGGCGATTCAGCGTGCGCGGATTGCGCGCGTCGAGTTCGCGATCAATCAAACGATTGAGCGACATTGCGAGCGTGCGCGCGGACGCCATCGCGAGCGTGATCCAAAAAAATTGATGCAGGGTCGGCAAGCCATTCGCGGCGAGCACCATTCCCAGGTACGCGAACGGCAACGCGAAAATCGTGTGTTCGAAGCGAATGTTGTCGAGGAGAATTTTTAGTTGGCGCATTGACGGCGCGCAGTATAGCACACAAGCCGCGCGTGCGTCAAAATGTTAGGCGATGTAGACAACGCCAGAAAAATAGCGTAAACTAGGTGTGTCTTCACATCGTTGCCATAGTCGGGATCGCTGATCCGAAAGGAGCATTATGGCACACGCATTTGGTACGACAAAGCCGGATCTAGTTCCGTTCCGCTTGTTCCTCCTCGGAACATTGCGCGTCGAACGCAACGCGCACACGCTCCACCTACCCACGCGCAAGATCGAATCATTGTTAGCGTACCTCGTTCTGCATCCGCAACCCCATTCCCGCGACAAACTCGCCGCGCTGTTGTGGGGCGAGCTGAATGATGAGCACGCGCGCGCATCGCTCCGCGTCGCGCTCTCGACGCTTCGCAAAGAATTAGGCGATGAACTTTTGCTGACCGACCGCGAGACGATTCAACTCAATCCTGGTTTTCCGATCTGGGTTGATGCGCGGGAAATTTCAAATTTCAAATTTCAAATTTCAGATTGTGCGGATTCCCAATCTGAAATCTTAAATCTTAAATCTGAAATCTATCGGGGCGATTTGCTCACCGATTTCTACGACGAGTGGATCGCGCCGGAACGCGCGCGCTTGCGCGACGCGTATCACGACATTCTTTTTCGGCTGATTCAACACGCGCGCGCGCAGAGCGAGTACGCGCGCGCGATTGAACTCGCGCAAAAATTGTTGGACAACGATCCGGCGAACGAAGCCGCGCATCAACATTTGATTTTTTGCTACGCGGTGATGGGTGATCGCGACGCGGCGCGCAAACAGTACGCCGAATGTCGCCGCGTTCTGCGCGCCGAACTCGATGTCGCGCCCGCGCCGGAAACGACCGCGCTGTACGAACGCGCGCTCGCGCAAGCCGACGCGCGCGATCACGACGCCTTGTTCACCAATTTGCCAATTCCGCTCACCAGTTTTGTCGGACGCCGCGACGATTTGGCGCACGTCAAATCCTTGATCGCGAAAACGCGCTTGCTCACATTGACCGGCGCGGGCGGATGCGGCAAGACGCGGCTCGCGCTCGAAACCGCGACGCACCGCGCGCGCGAAAATCATTTCAAGGACGGCGTGTGGTGGGTTGACCTTGCCGCGCTCACCGATCCGGGATTGACGCCGCAAACCATCGCGCTGACGTTTGGTCTGCGCGAACCTGCCGGGATTCCGTTGACGACGATGCTCGTGAATTTTTTGCGCGCGAAAAAATTATTGTTGATCGTTGACAATTGCGAACACTTGCTCGATGCGTGCGCGCAGTTGATCGGAACGTTGATGAGCGCGTGTCCCACTTTGCACATCGTCGCGACGAGCCGCGAAATTTTAAACATCAGCGGCGAAGTCGCGTGGCGCGTGCCGTCGCTCGCGTTGCCCGCGCCCGCGCCGGTTCCGCCGCTCGCGCAGTTGCGCGAGTACGACGCGATTCAATTGTTCGATGAACGCGCGCGCGCCGTCGCGCGGAATTGGCGGCTCGCGGAAAACGCCGCGCCGGTCGTTCAAATCTGCGCGCGGCTCGATGGCATTCCGCTCGCGATTGAACTCGCCGCCGCGCGCTTGCAAGTTTTATCCGCGCGCGAAATCGCGGCGCGGCTCGATGATCGTTTCAATTTGCTCACGAGCGAAAATCGTGGCGCACTGCCGCGCCATCAAACTTTGCGCGCGACGATGGATTGGAGTTACGATCTATTGTCGGACGCGGAGCGCGCGTTACTGCGGCGGCTGTCCGTGTTCGCCGGCGGGTTTGCGTTAGAGGCGGTCGAGGGCGCGTGTGCAGAGGAGCAAGGGGGCAGAGGCGCAGGGGAGACGCAAAACGCTCCTCTGCTCCCCCGCCCCCCTGCACCCTTGCTCGACCTGCTCACCGCGTTGATCGACAAATCGCTCGTCGTCGTCGAAGCGAAAAATTGCGCGCGGGAAATGAATCTGAAATCTACGCGCAACGGCATCGCGATTGGTTTCTGCAATTCGCGGAACGCGCCGACCCTTATGTCCGTAGTCGGGAACAACTCGAGTGGTGCGCGCGGTTGGAACGCGATCTGGAAAATTTTCGCGCCGCGTTGACCTGGTCACTGGGGCAGAGCGCGGTTGCCCATGCCGAAGCCGCACTGCGACTTGCCGGCGCGCTGTGGTGGTTCTGGCTGATTCGCGGTTATTGGAATGAAGCCCGAACCTGGTTTGAACGCACGCTCGAAAATTGCGCCGTCTCGCCGGCGCGCGCGTTGCCGCTCATCGCATTGGGCGTGATGGAATATTTTGTCGGCAAGCAAGATAACAGTGCGCGGTTGTTTGCGGAGGGATTCGCGCTGTACCAAGAACAAGGCGACAAACGCGGCAGTGCGTTTGCGGCAAGTTTATTGGGTTCGGCGGGGAACGATGCGGCGAGGTCGTGCGCGTTATTCGATCAGGCGCGCGCCACCGCGCAGGAATTGAACGACGAATGGCTTGCCGCGCGCACGGACATTGGGCAAGGGATGTTTTACGCGTTTCAACGCGAGCCAGGTCGCGCCACCGCGTTCTTTGAATCCGCGTTGATTCACGCGCGCCGCGCCGGTGATCGCTGGTTCATTCGCAATGCGCTCGACTATTTGGGCACGGCGGCGTTCGAGTTAGGCGATGATGAGCGCGCGGCGACGCTTTTCGCCGAGAGTCTGGAGGTTAGCCGCGAATTGGGCAATCAGAACGGCGTCGCCTTGCAACTCACCAAACTCGGCAGAGTCGCGCTCCGCCGCCGGGATTATCGGCAAGCGCGCATCCACTTGTCGCACGCGCTCGCGCTCCGCCGCGAGATGGGCAACCCGCGCGGCATCCTGGATTGTGTGCGAACGTTTGGCGATGTGGCGGTCGCCGAACAACACTATGCACGCGCCGCGCGGCTTTATGGCGCGGCATCCGCTCTGCGCGAGATGCTCAGCGAGCAAGATCGCCGCGCGTTCGATGAGCAAGTGAGCGCGCTACGCGCGCAGGTTGGTGAAACGACGTTTGATCACGCGTGGGCAGAGGGACGCGCGCTGTCGGTGGAGCAAGCCGTCGAGTCCGCGCTGGAAAACGCGGCAGACCTTCCAGGTTTATAAAACCTGGAAGGTCTTTTTTATTTAACGATTATTTTACGATGGTGTTGTAAACTGGGTTTGAAATTGAATCGAGGATTTGGCAGGCAACGATGTTGCGCGCTATCGTCCGGCAGGCACTCGCATTTCGCGAGAGGACATCCAGCGCGCGGCAGTGTTTCTTCTGACGGAGGAAAATCCAAATGGACGAACAAACAATTTCTCGCCGCAAATTTCTGGTGAATGTCGGAACCCTCGCGACCGGCTTTGTCGCCGGCGCGGGTATCGTTGGCGTCACCTCTTGCGCGCCGAAAGAGATCGTCAAAGAAGTGCCGGTCGAGGTCATCAAAGAAGTACCCAAAGAGGTCGTCAAAGAAGTGATCAAAGAAACACCGAAATGGCCCTGGCTCTACGCCAAACTCGATCCCGAACTCGTCCGCAAAAAAGGACACCTTTTGTGTGCGCGAGGTGGGTGTGGTTACGGCGGATTCGCGGCGATCATCGAATCCTTGCGCGAACAAGTGGGGTTTCCGTACACCCAAATCCCAACCGAGATGTTGTATTACGGCAAGGGTGGCGTCGTCGCGTTGGGAAGTTTGTGCGGCGCGTTGAATGGCGCATCGGCGGCGATCACATTGGTCACCTACGCGTATGGCGGGCTGGTCAAGGAGTTGTCGGATTGGTACACCAAATTCGCCTTCCCGAGCGAGCAGAGCAATCAGTACGCCAAGGAGCGCGCGTTCCAGGTCGGGTCGGACAAGGTGCTGGTGACGAGCGTCGCCAACTCCCTGCTCTGCAAAGATTCGATTGCGAATTGGTGCAAAGAGTCCGGCTTCAGTTCCGGCTCATCTGAACGCAACGAACGATGTTATCGTTTGACCGGCGACGTTGCCGCGCAAGCGGTGATGTTGCTCAACAAGTTGTGAGGTCGCGCCGATTGTCCGGCAGGCACGCGCAAAAAAATTCGCGCGTGGACAAAAATGGGCGCGGCATTTTCGCAAAACATTTGTCCAACCTTAAAGGAGGATTACCATGACATCGGCAGGTTTGTTGGCGTACTTTACGCGGTACAATCCCTCGATTTGGCCCATGCAAGTGATTGTGTACTTGCTCGCGCTCGTCGCGTTGTTTCTCGCCGTGAAGAATTTCAAGTACTCGAATCAAAGCATCGCGGTCATCCTCGCCTTCTTCTGGCTCTGGAACGGGATCATGTTCTTTGTGCCCGTTGGCGGAAGCAATGTCCTGTGGTATGTCTTTGCCGCGTTGTTCGTCATTCAGGGCATCTTGTTTTTGATCGGCGCGCTCAAGCCGAACATTGCATACCACATCGGCACCGACCTCTATTCGATCACCGGCATCGTGCTGATCCTGTACGCGCTGATCGGATCTCCGTTCGTGGGCTATTTGGCGGGACACCTCTATCCGCAGATGGCGTTCGTCGGCTTGTTCCCCTGCCCGACACTTCCCTTTACGTTCGGGTTGTTGCTCTGCACGACGAGCAAGATTCCGAAATATCTGCTCGTGGTTCCATTCATTTGGGGATTGGTCGGCGTGATGACGATCTCGATCGGGATGGTCGAGGATGTGGGGATGTTGTTGGGCGCGCTGTTGGCAACCGCGATGATCGTGTATCGCGATCGCAAAGTGATGATGGGACACGCGCCGCGACCGGCGTGATCAAGTGTGATTGCGAGGCGCATCGTGAGCGGAGCAAAGCGGAGTCGAACGATGCGACGAAGCAATCCCCGCGCAACGTTGGGGTTTGCTTCGCAAAGACCGCTCGCAATGACGTACCAGAAAAAATTTAGGCGCGGGTAATTCTCCGGCGTGCCTGCCGCTTGAGGATTCCCGGCTGGTAGAGACGTTGCATGCAACGTCTCTACCGATCGCGGTTGCGCGATGCTGATGCAGGCATTGCTTTGTGTTCGAGTTGTCGAAACCGGCTCGTGGTGTGGCGAGCCGGTTTTTGATTTTGCGTACCGCAAATTTACAAATTTGCGGTACATTCGGAGGACAAAATGAAAACGAAAATGTTTTCGCTGTGTGTTTGCGCGATCGCGCTGATCGCGCTCGGCGCGTGCGCGACGCCAACGCCGACGCCGGTGCCGCCCGATCTCGGCGCGATGGTCAAGGGAGTCGCCAACGCGCTCAACGCTGGGAATGTTGATGCGGTGATGTCTTTTTTCGCGGATGACGCGACGCAAACGCAAACGCCCCCACCCGCGGGCACATCGGGTGTGCGAACCGGCAAAGATCAGATTCGCGGTTTTTTCGCGGGGTTGATCGCGGATCACTTTAGTGTCGAGTTGAGCAACCTGAAGATCGCCGGCGACAAAGTTACCTACACCTGCGCGATTGCCACTGACAGTTATCGCAAGATGGGCGTCGCGCCATTGATCGTGATCGAAGAAGCCGTGTTCGACAAGGGCAAGATCAAATCGCAAACGATTACCGTGACGCCGGAATCGCTCGCGAAAATTCAAGCCGCGATGGCGGCGCAAGCCAAGGCGGCGCCCGCGCCAACCACCGCGCCGGTTGCTGGATCAGAAGTTCAGGCAAGTCAGAGCGAGGATGTGCTCGGCGTTTGGCTTGTGATTTCTGCTTCTGGAGAGAGTCATTGGGAACATACGGCAAACGGTGAAAGGTATGCCACCGCCATCAGCGGTGCGCTGAAAGGACTCAAAACAACTGCCAAGTACTGGTTCGAGGGCGGTTTGTACAAAATCCAATATCCACAAGCTAACCCAGAGCCAAATTCCACCGCCATTGGCACATACCAAGTCTATGTCACGAAACAAGGAGGCAAAGCCGTTCAACTCCGGTTTGTTATGGTGGATGATTTGTACACCGCACGCGTGGACAGGATGATCTACAAAGCGTGGACTCGTGTTGAACCGTAGCCGCGCCTGCACCTGGATTGACAATCCAGTCTTGGGAGGTTGACTGGCTTCAGACTTCCGAAGTCGCGGAGACTTCGGAAGTCTGCGCTCCCTTAACGGAGGACAAAATGAAAACGAAACTGTTTTACGTTGGCGCGCTCGCGCTCTGCATTATCGCGCTCGTCGCGTGCGCCGCGCCAGCGCCGACACCAACCGCAACACCGGTTCCGACGGCGCCTGCGCCGCCAACACCCACTGCGATTCCGCCCACACCAAACCTCGAGCCAAAAATCACTCTGGATCCATTCCGCGGAGTCGCGCCAAGCGCAACACAGACGGCTCCGGCGACGGCGGAGCCATCACTTGTCAGCAATAGCGCGTGCGCGGCGACTTATCCGGTGCCTGTCGTTGATTTTCGCTCCGATGATCCGCAAAAAATCGCGAGCGGCGTCAAACCTAAACTGGTCGAATTTTATACGAGCTGGTGAGCGGCTTGCCGCGCGCTCAAACCCGTCGTGCACGGGCTAGAAAACAAGTACGGCAATTGCGTGGATTTCATCTATCTCGACGCTGACAATCCTGCAACCAAGAACGCTCGGGATCATTTCGGTTACCGTGCCCAACCAGAATTTTATCTTTTGGACAAGACCGGGAAAATCCTCTGGAAAAAAATCGGCATGGTGACCGTGCCCGAACTCGAAAAACAACTCCAGTCAATGCTCACGCCCTAAAGCGCAAGCGCGTTACCCGGATGACCTACTACTACTTCAAGATGAAATTGCGGGGTGGTGGGTTCGACACCTGTCAGGTTTCCGCGAAGCGAACCTGACAGGTGTCGAACCCCGCAACTTCATTTTGCAAGACAACTACCGATCATGGACACGCGTTGAACCATAGCCACATCTGCTACTTTTTCCAATTCACGGAGGACAAATGAAAACGAAACTGTTTTTGATTTGCGCGCTCGCGCTGTACGTGATCGCGCTCGTCGCGTGCGCCGCGCCTGCGCCAACCGCAACGCCGGTGCCGCCGACATCAACATCAATCCCGCCACCGCCAACAATCGTACCGCCAACACAAATGCCCGCGCCAACGCCGACTACTCTCGCGCTGGATCCATTCCGAAGCGTACCCACCACGATTCCGGCACCGACCCCGCGCGCAGTGTCGCAAGCAACGATTCGCGTCGGCGATCTCGACCGCACGTACTTGTACTACGTTCCCGCGAATCTCCCGCGCAACGCGCCCTTGCTTTTTGCACTGCACGCATATCAAGGAATGGATGCCGCGCGGATGCGCTCCGGCACCGCGTACGAGTTTGAGAATTTAGCCGATCAACATGGTTTCGTCGTTGTGTATCCGCAAGGATACCAGGTCAGTTGGAACACCTGCCTCAAAGCCGAGATCGTCCCGGCGAAAAAGCAAGCCATTGACGATATTGGTTTCATCCGCGCGCTCATCGCAAAATTCCGCGCCGAGTATAGAATCAACCCATCCCAGGTTTTTGCGATGGGTTACTCGCAAGGCGGGGATATGGCTTATCGGCTCGCGTTGGAAAGCCCCGACGAAATCACGGCGATCGCGGCAATCGGCGCGAATCTTCCCGCGGAAGACAAGAACGATTGTCGTGCGTCTGGGAAACCGATTCCTGTGTTGATTATGAACGGAACCGGTGATCTGATAAATCCGTACAACGGCGGCGTTAATATAATAGGTGCCGCCCTTCGCTCAGTACAACTAACCGCCGAGTATTTTGCCAAGTTGGATGGACACACCAATCCACCCAAGACGACGCGCTTGCCGCATCAAGATTCATCCGATCTAACTTCGGTTGATCGAATTGTTTGGAGCGATGCAGGAAAACTGCAAGTCGTCCTCGTGAGAGTCAACGAAGGCGGGCATACGATACCACACCCCAAAATGGTGTACCCGTCCAACACCGGGCGACTCAACCGGGATCTGAATGGTCTTGTGGAAATCTGGGAATTTTTCGCGCGCCAGCGATCGCTGAAATAACGCAACTCTGGTGTCATTGCGAGGAGCGCTTTCCGCGACGAAGCAATCTCCGTCGTGCTTTGGGGATTGCTTCGCTTCGCTCGCAATGACGGTATGCCTCAATTCACGCGCTTGTCGCGCCCGCGCCAAAACTCTTGACGCAAATTCGCTTTGAGAATTTTGCCGGTGCCGCCTTTCGGTAACGCGTCGCGAAACTCGACCGACTTGGGCGCTTTGAAATGCGCGATCTGCGCGCGGCAATGCGCGATGATTTCTTCGGCAGTTGTGTGCTCCCCTGGTTTCAACACGACAATCGCTTTCGCGACCTCGCCCCATTTCTCATCCGGCACCGCGACGACCGCGCACTCGAAAATTTTCGGATGCGCGTACAAACAATTTTCGATCTCGACCGATGAAATGTTTTCGCCGCCGCTGATGATAATATCCTTCGAGCGATCCACGATCAGCACGTAGCCCTCGTCATCCATCACCGCCATATCGCCGGTGTGAAACCAACCGTCGCGAAGCGCGTGCGCGGTCGCGTCGGGATCGCGATAGTATCCCTCCATCACCGTGTTCGATTGGATGACGATCTCGCCAATGTCTGCGCCGTTGTGCGCGACATCCGCGCCTTCGGAATTGACGACGCGCAAACGAATCCCTGGGAGTGGATAGCCGGTTTTTGATTCGCGCATAATTTTTTGTTCGCGCGCTTCGCCGGCGAGATGATGCTTGTGCCACGCCGACGTGAGAATCGGCGTCGTTTCGGTGAGACCGTAACCGACGAAGCAGTTGCACTTGAAGCGATCCTGGATCGCGCGCACGAGCGTTGGCGACGACGGCGCGCCGCCAAGATTGATCACGCGGAGCGATGAGAGATCGTACTTTTCGAAACCAGGATGCGCGAGTAATAAATTGAACACGGTCGGCACGCCGAACAAACGCGTAACGCGATGGCGTTGGATCGCGTCCAGGATCAACCCAGGATCAACTTTGCGAAGCATGACGTGCGTGCCGCCGACCATCGTTACGAATTGCGGCGTGCCCCAGCCGTTGACGTGAAAAAGCGGAACGATGTGCAAAACGACATCCTCATCGCTGAACCGCATCCCCAGCGCGACGTTGAACGCGTGCAAGTACAACGCGCGATGTGTGATCGCCGCGCCTTTTGGTTTGCCGGTTGTGCCGCTCGTGTAAAACAATTCCGCGATCGCGTTTTCGTCAATCGCCGGCGCGAGGTAATCCGCGCGCGCGTTTGCAAGCAACGCTTCGTACTCGTCACGCTCGCCTTCGATTGCAACGAAAAATTTTGTTTCGAGTTGATCGCGCAGATCGCGTACGAGCGGCGCGAAATCGGCGTGATAAAATAACGCGCGCGCGCCGGAATGATTGAGAATGTACACGATATCTTGCGCGCTCAAGCGAATGTTGATCGGATTCAAAATGCACCCGGCTTCCAACACGCCAAAGTACGCTTCGAGAAGTTGATGCGTATTCGCGGTGATGAACGACACGCGGTCGCCCGGTTGCACTCCCAGGTCGCGCAACGCGTTCGCGAGCCGATGCGTGCGTTCGCTGAATTGTGCGTACGTGAATTGTCGGTCGCCGTCAATGACGCCGATTTTTTTGGCAAACAAAAATTCCGCGCGGTCGCGAAATTCGAGCGGAGAAAGTGGAACGAACATCGTTGCTCCTCTGGTTCAAACTGCGCGGATTTTAGCATACGCGCGGCGCGCTGACAAATCGCGATTTTATTTTACCCGCACGTTTTTCAAAATCTGCTATAATCCAACTATGCCGCGCAAATTTGCAACCTTTGATCTTTTGATCCTCTCCACCGCGATTGGACTCATCGCGACCATCGCCGCGCCCTGGGTCGAATTGCGCGGCGCGTTTGCGGCGTGGCGCGTCGTCGAGTGGCACACCTTTTGGCGCGGCGACAACGCGTTTATGCTCGGCGATGTCGTCGCCGCGAATTATCGCGTGCCGATTGAGTACGCGACCGTCGCGCTGGAAAATAATTTGCGCGCGCTCGCGCTCATCGGCGGCGCGCTCGCACTGTGGCACAGCGCGTTGTTCGGCGCGATTCTGTTCGCGCTCCGGCGCGCGTTGCGCGCACGCGATCTGATCGCGATCATTCTCGGCAGTGTGATCGTGTTGGCTCTGCTCGCGTTTTTGCTCGCGTTGCCATCGTCGCTCGATGTCAAAGTGGACTTTCGTTCCGCGTCCGATGTGCACACCGACACGCTCATTTGGTCGAGCATCCAAATTTTGCCGATTGCTCCGGCGTTTGCCGTGATCGCGATGGCGATCCAAATTATCGCGCTCTGGAAAATCCGCAATCCGCAATCTGAAATCTGAAATCCCAAATTGCTCGGACTACTTTTTGACCGATTCACGACGCGACGCGTACCTAATCATAGTACGCTCAAATTCAAGAGGCGCGAATGCCTATTGTAGAGTTGCACGCGCCGGCGGGACACCGCTTGCTCATCAACACGCGCCGCGAGGCGACCTCGTTAATGCTCAATGACGATCTCACGCTCAACTATGATCGCGAAGGTCGCCTGCTTAGCGCGTGGATGGACGGGCGCAATTATCGCCGGAGTTTGGATAATCGAGTGATCGAAAAACAAGAGGGTCCGCGCCGCGGACTCTCTTATCGCGTTCGGCGCGAATTGCCGGCGGACCAAGCGCGCGATTTTCTCGCGCGCGCGTACGCGCTAACCCAGCAACAACGCGCCGTGTTGGATGATCCTGGGATGCGCGTGCTCAACACCGCGTCGCCCGCCGATTGCGATGCCGCGCGCGCCGCGCTGGATCGCATCCTCGAATACGATCTCGCGCGCTTGGAACGCGACCGCGCGACGTTTCACATCATTTACAAACCGATCAGCATCCTGCCGCCCGATCAATATCTTGCGCTCGTTCTGCAAGCGACCGAAGGATGTTCGTACAATCAATGCGCGTTTTGCAGTTTTTATCGCGACCGCAAATTTCGCGTCAAGAGCGTCGGCGAATTCAAGCAACACATTCGCGATGTGCGCGCATTTTTTGGCGGCGCGCTCGGTTTACGCAAAACGATTTTTCTCGCCGATGCGAACGCGCTCGTCATTCCCCGCGATCAACTGCTTCCCATCTTCGACGCGATCCACGCCGATTTCGAAATTCATCCGCGCGATCTCGATCCCGACGCACTCAAAACCTGGGAAGCCGCGCGCCCGATTCATTTCGAAGGCATCTACTCGTTCATTGACGCGTTCACCTCGCGCCGCAAAACCGCGTCAGAATTTGCGGAACTCGCCGCGCGCGGTTTGCGCCGCGTCTACATCGGTTTGGAAAGCGGCGACGCGCAATTGCTGAATTTTCTCGGCAAGCCCAATGCGCCAAACGAAGTTGTGCAACTTGTGGATCATCTCAAAGCCGGCGGCGTCGCGGTCGGCGTCATCATTCTCGCGGGCGCGGGCGGCGACAAGTACGCGGCGCAACACACGCGCCACACGATTGACATTATCAACGCGATGCCGCTCGATCACAACGACCTGATTTATTTTTCCGAACTCGTGGATTATCCTGGTTCGCCGTACTCTGCGCTCGCGCAACAAGAGCACATTCGCCCGCTCGCGATTTCGGAAATCGAACATCAGATGGTCGAGATGCGCGCGGGATTCGCGTTTCAACATTGGACGCACGCGCCGAGAATTAGTTATTATGATATTCGGGAATTTATTTACTAGTGGACAGGAATGTAGAGACGTTGCATGCAACGTCTCTACATTCCCGGTGGAGGTTCAATGGCTCGCGGCACGATTACGATTGATGAAAAACGATGCAAGGGATGTGAACTGTGCACGTCGGTCTGTCCGAAAAATTTGATTCAAATGGCGACGTACTTTAGCGCGCGCGGGTATCGCCCGGCGATCCTGGTCGATCCGCACGCGCAATGCACCGGTTGTATGCTCTGCTCGACGATTTGCCCGGATGTCGCGATCACGGTGTATCGCGAAATGAAATCGCGCAAGGCGCAGTTGGTCGCCGCGTAAAACGTAAAGCGTAGACGTAATTACGCTTTACGTTTAACTTCGATGCGCCAAGTCGAGGAAAACAATGAAGGAATTGTGGGAAGGCAATCAAGCGATTGCGGAAGCCGCGTTGCGCGCGGGACTAGAAGCGTACTTTGGTTATCCGATCACGCCGCAAACCGAATTGCTCGAATACCTCAGCCGCAAAATGCCAGAGCTGGGACGCGCGTTCGTGCAAGCCGAAAGTGAAATCGGCACGATCAATATGGTGTACGGCGCGGCGTCGGGTGGCGCGCGCGCGATGACCTCGTCGTCTAGTCCTGGTATTTCGTTAATGCAGGAAGGCATTTCGTATATCGTCGGCTCCGAAGTTCCCGCGGTGATCGTGGATATGATGCGCGGCGGACCCGGCTTGGGTAACATCGCGCCGGGGCAAGCCGATTATTTTCAATTGACCAAAGGCGGCGGGCACGGCGATTATCACCCGATTGTGCTCGCACCCTGGTCGGTGCAAGAAGCGGTTGATCTCACGATTGGCGCGTTCGACCTCGCCGAAAAATATCGCCACGTCGTCATTCTCGCCGCCGATGGCAACATCGGACAAATGATGGAGCCGGTCGAAATGCCCGCGCCGCGCAAAATTGAAAAACGCGATCGCGGTTGGGAATTGACCGGCGCGATCAATCGCGAACACCGCTTGATCAGTTCGATCTATTTGCAACCCGAAGTTCTGCACAAACACAATGAAAAAATCCAAGCCAAGCAACGCGCGATCGAACAGAACCAGGTGCGCTATCACGAATTTTTGATGGACGATGCCGAGTACGCGGTGATCGCGTTCGGCACGTCCGCGCGCGTCGCGCACACGGCGATCACCTGGGCGCGCGCCAAAGGCATTCGCGTCGGCTTGCATCGCCCGATCAGTTTGTATCCCTTTCCGTACGCGCGCGTCGCGGAAATTTCCAAACGCGTGCGCGCGATCCTGGTCGTCGAAATGAACGCGGGACAAATGCTCGAAGATGTCCGGCTCGGCGTGGCAGAGCGCGTGCCGGTTTCATTTTACGGCGTGATGGGCGGACGCGTGCCATTCCCGGACGAAGTTCTGCCGGAGATCGAAAAGTTAGTGAACAGTGTTCACTGATGACTGACCACTCACGCGGAGGAAAAATGTTGACCGATGATATGCAAGTCGTTTACGAATGTCCCGACGCATTGACCGATGTGATCACTCATTACTGTCCCGGTTGCACGCACGGCGTCATTCACCGGTTGATCGCCGAAGTGTTGGACGAGATGGGGATTCGCGAAAAAACGATTGGCGTCGCGCCGGTTGGATGTTCGGTGTTTATCTACAATTATTTCGATTGCGATTTCGCGCAAGCCGCGCACGGGCGCGCCCCCGCGATGGCGACCGGGTTGAAACGCGTGCATCCGGATCGCGTCGTGTTCACGTATCAAGGCGATGGCGATCTTGCGGCAATCGGCACCGCGGAGATTATTCACGCGGCGGCGCGCGGCGAAAATATTTCCGTGTTTTTTGTGAACAATGCGGTGTACGGAATGACCGGCGGACAAATGGCGCCGACGACGTTGCCGGGAATGAAAACGACATCGTCACCGACCGGGCGCGATGTCGAACTTGCCGGGTTTCCTCTGCGCGTTTCGGAATTGCTCGCGCAAATGACCGGCGCGGCGTACGTCGTGCGCCGTTCAGTACACGATCCGGGCAACATCAACAAAACGAAAAAAGCGATTCGCAACGCGTTGAATGTGCAGTTGAATCAAGCCGGTTTTTCGCTGGTCGAAATTCTTTCATCCTGCCCGACGAACTGGGGCACCAGCGCGCTCGACGCGCTCAAGTTTGTCAAAGAGCAAATGCTTCCGTTCTATCCGCTCGGCGATTACAAAGTCGCGGACAGCGCGAAAAGTTTTATCGTTGGGTAAAGGAAACTAATGCAACACGAAATCATCATTTCCGGTTTTGGCGGACAAGGCGCATTGTTCGCGGGACAATTGATCGCGTACGGCGCGCTCGCCGAAGATCGCCACGTAACCTGGATTCCCTCGTACGGTCCCGAAATGCGCGGCGGCACCGCGCACTGCACCGTGATCATTTCCGATCAAGAAATCGGTTCGCCGCTCGTGCGCCGACCGACCGCCGCGCTCGTGATGAATCCGCCCTCGTTCGAGCGGTACGAACCGGCGATCCAACCCGGCGGCATCCTGGTCGCGAATGCAAATTTGATCGCGACCGTGTCCGCGCGCGCGGACATTCGCGCGTTCGCGATCAAGGCGAACGAAATCGCGACCGAGTTCGGCTCGCCGCAACTCGCGAATATGGTTTTGACCGGCGCGCTCGTTACCGCGACCGGGATGCTCAAACTCGAAACGCTCGATTATGTGTTGAACGAACGGATCAGCGCGCGCCATCGCGACAAACTCGCGCTGAACAAACAATGTTTGCGGCGCGGCGCGGCGTTGGTGTAAAACGAACGGACGATGAATCGTCCGTCTCAGCAGGTAGAAATCCGATAAATCGGATTAGCCCTACAATCGGCTTCAGCCGATTTTCACCGGGTTGTGCCGTCGAATTCCATTCGACGGTCGAAAAATAATCCGGCGCGACATTCTGCGTTGAATGTCGCGCCAGATTATTTTACCACGCCGCGCGCAGTTCGCTGATCGCTCTGGTCGTCAAGCGCCGATAGCGCGCCTCGGGCGGCGCGATGATCGCGAGAATGAGCGGCTGTTCCATTCCCTCAAAATAACGACACACCAGGCGCGTGCGGTCGCCGACAACGATGGACACTTCGTCCACCAGCGACAACGCGAGTTGTGCCTGGGTCTGCAAAATGAAATCGCGCACATTCGATTTCTCCACGAATTTGTTTGACGGCGCGTTGCATTTGCAAGTACACCAAGCCGAGCGTCGCGTCTTTACGGACGACCGCGCTCAGCATCGCGTCCGGTCCCGCGCGCGCGACGATGCCGATCTGCGCGTCCAACTCGCCCAGACTGATGCGGTCGGTTACGCTCACCAATTGCGCGATCGGGCGCGTGATGCTTTGCACGACGAGCAAGATTAACCCGGTCGCGACGCCGAGCATCCCGACCACAAACACCAGGTTGACCACGCGCATTTGATTCACGCCCGCGACGCGCGCTTGCAACAGCGTTTGCAGAATACCTTGAAGCGTGTCGCCCAATTTGAAATTTGCTTCGATGCCGCGCGTCGCGATGTTGAAATATTCTTCCGACGAAATATCAATCGTCGCCGCGTTCACGATGCGCTTGTCGAGCGTGTCGAGAAAGGTCGTCGTGTTCGCGACGCCGGTTTGCAACGCGTCTTTTGCGCCGGTTTGCGTTTGCGGGCTGACGCTCATCGTATGCCGCACGCTTTGATTCACCCCATCCAACGCGAGCCGCGACCGCGTGAGCAAAAACGCGAGTTGTTGTTTTTCCGCCGCGCTCGCGGTTTTGCGAAACGCCGCGAGCGTGCCGAGCGCGCGGGCTTGAACGCGGTCGCGAAGACGCCGGGCGCGGTCGCGCGATCAACCTGGTTCGCAATCGCGGCTAACACGGCTTGCCACGTTTCGAGAACTTCGAGGCGCATAAAATCTTGACCGAGCGCGCTGGAAGGGTCGCTTTTGTACACGTTGAACGACGCGCCACCCTGCACGGTTTCGCCAAGTTTCGTTAACGCGTCCGCGCCGGTGAGGGTCGCGCCGTTCGCCGAGTACACCGTCGCGGCGACCGCGCCGTTTTGCAAAAACACCAACCCCGCGCCGCCATCGTTGAGCGCGATCTCGATATGCCCGGTGTGCGCCTCTTTTTTGAGTTTCGCCATCAAGAGTTCAAAACTGGTCAGGTCGTTGCTCAATGTTTCGTACAGCGCGTCGCGTTGGGCGGAACCGGCAATCAACGCGGTCAGTTCGCCGTCCAACCGGTACACGCTCAACGTCGCGTCTTTATCTTTCGCGCGCATCTTGACGCTTTCGAACGCCGCCAAACCGACGCGCGTGGATGGATGGCTGGGTGAGAAAAAAACCGGGGTAGCGCGTGGGGAATTGCGCGCGCCCACGTACGGATTGAGGGAAAAACAAAAACGGATTTCGTTTATGACCGGCATCGGCATGGTGTCCTCGTCAGCAAGGACGCGGAGCGCATGCGCGCGCGCTACTCCGCGATGGGATTGCAAATGAAATGTGTGTTTCTTTATAAAGCATTTTCCGCCGCAAGTGGATAAAGCACAGTCGCGATTGCATAACCGTTGCAAAAACAAAAATCGCGCGCGTTCTTTGACCGCATTTTGACCGCTACACAACGACGTTTTGACTTGTTGAAAATAAAATCAACGTGAACCAAAGTAAGGGCGAATCATCCTTCGACTACGCTCAGGACGCTTCGCCCCTACACGAGGTTGAAATGGCAATGCGTAGATATCTAGTTCGCGATTGGATGACCTCCGACCCGGTGACGATTGATCCACAAACCACACTGCCCGAAGCGAATCGCTTGATGAAGGAGTGTGGCATTCGGCGTTTGCCCGTCGTTGACAATGGACGACTCGTCGGCATCGTAACGCTCGGCGATGTGCGCGAAGCGTCGCCCTCGTGCGCGACCTCGCTCAGCATTTACGAGTTGAACTATTTGATCGCGCGCCTCACGGTTGGACACATCATGACGCGCGAGCCAATCACGATCGCACCCGATTCGTCCATCGAAGCCGCGGCGCGTTTGATGCTCGAACACAAAGTCAGTAGTTTGCCGGTCGTGGATGGAACCAAAGTCGTCGGCATCATTACCGAGTCGGATATTTTTCGATTGCTGGTCAACGAAGGCGAACTGCGCCCGGCGTTCGCGTAATTGCAGAGGCGAGCGAAGATGCTCGCCTTTTGAAATATCTCGAGGAGCGAGGAAATGGCAAAACGATTTGATCGCACCGGCGATGTTGAAATCAATCGCAAAGACCGTTTGAAAATTCCGCGCCAGGTGATGCACAAACAAAAACCCACCGAGCGCGTGCATAATTTTTCCGAAGTCTATTTGGGCTTTGATGCAGAAACCGCGCAACTCGAAGCGTCGCGTTGTTTGCAATGTCCCGAATTATCCGGGTGCGCCGGCGCGTGTCCACTGCACAATGATATTCCGCGCGCAATGTGGCACATTTCGCGCGGCGAATTTTTGCAAGCCGCCGCGGTCTATCGCGAAACGAGCAATTTGCCGGAAGTGTGCGGACGCGTTTGCCCGCAAGAAAAATTGTGCCAGGGTTCGTGCGTCGTCGGCAAACGCGACCAGCCGGTCTTTCTCGGCAAACTCGAATACTTTGTTACCGATTACGAACGCCGCACGGTCGGTTTGAAAAAACCGGAGATCGCGCCAGCCACCGGCAAACGCATCGCGATCGTCGGCGCGGGTCCCGCCGGACTCGCGGTCGCGGAAGAATTGATCAAACGCGGACACGCCGCGACCGTGTTTGAAATTTTGCCGGTCGCGGGCGGCGTGATGGTGTACGGCATTCCCAGTTTCAAACTCGATAAACAAGTCATCGCCGACAAAGTGGAATTTCTGAAATCCATCGGCGTTGAATTTGTTTTCAACACAACCATCGGCAAAGACAAAACGTTGAACGATTTATTCGCGGACGGTTATCATTCGATCTTTCTCGGCACGGGCGCGTGGGTGCCGACGAAATTAAATTTGCCCGGCGAAAATCTCAAGGGCATTTACATGGCGACCGAGTATTTGATTCGCGGCAACTTGTCGCCGGATTATTTGCCCGAAGGATTTAAGGATCGCCCCGAAGCCGGCAAACACATCGCGATTTTGGGCGGCGGCGATACGGCGATGGATTGCGTGCGGACTGCGCGGCGTTTGCAAATTCAAGCCGGGATCACGGACGGATCGGTGATTGATTATTATCGCCGCACTGAAAAAGAAATGCCGGGCAAAGCGGAAGAGCGCACGAACGCGAACGAAGAAGGCATCGAGTTTAAATTCCTCGTCGCGCCGGTTCAATTTTTGGGCGATGAAACCGGACACGTTTGCAAAATGGAATTACTGCGAATGGAACTTGGTGAACCCGATGCGTCCGGTCGGCGTCGCCCGATTGAAGTCGAAGGTTCCAATTTCGTCGTCGAAGCGGACACGGTGGTGTGCGCGCTCGGCTATAACCAGGATCGCACAATCGAAAAAACAACACCAGGTTTGAAAGTGGACAAGTGGGGTTGTTACATCGTGGATCAAAATTCCGGCGCGACTTCAATCCCAGGTGTGTATGCCGGTGGCGATGCAGTCACCGGCGCAGACCTGGTCGTAACCGCGATGGCGGCTGGTCGGCGCGCCGCGCTCGCGATGGATCAGTACTTGCGCGACAAGTAGGGCAAATTTCCAATTTGCCTAATCGCAAATTGGAAATTTGCGTTACGGTGGGCAAATTTCCAATTTGCCCAATCGCAAATTGGAAATTTGCGTTACGGTGGACAAATTTCCAATTTGCCCAATCGTAAATTGGAAATTTGCGTTACGGTGGACAAGTTTCCAATTTGCCCAATCGCAAATTGGAAATT
>JACRPR010000137.1:0-27618 GCA_016223105.1 Chloroflexota bacterium
TGCTTGGATTCTCTGCGTTCCTCACGACGACGATGCCGATGTTCAAAGTGAATATGGATTTGCTCGCGAAAGAAGGATGGCGTGATAAAGTGAAAGTGATGGTCGGCGGTGCGCCGGTGAATCAACAATACGCGGACAAGGTCGGCGCGGATGGGTACGCGCCGGATGCGAGTTCGACCGTGCGCCTCGCGAAAAAACTTTTGCAGGATATGGGTTACGACGCGATGAGCGGCGGACAAGCGAAAACGGAAACGGTCGCGGCGATCAGCGCGATCGAAAAATTGATGGAGCAGGTCGGTCAAGCGGAACAACAACAGTCGGCGAGTTCGTAAATCGTAAATCGTAATTCGTAATTCGCAATTGAGGAAGCATGGAAACCATTATCAAATCAAAAACCAAATCGGTCGTGATCGGCGCGGGGCATCCGTTTGTGATGATCGGCGAGCGCATCAATCCGACCGGGCGCAAGAAACTCGGCGAAGAAATGATCGCCGGTGATTTTTCACGCGTCGAGCGCGATGCCGCCGCGCAGGTCGCCGCGGGCGCGCACATTCTCGATGTGAACGCGGGCGTGCCGCTCGGCGATGAGCCGGAAATGCTCATCAACGCGATTCGCACGATCCAAAAAATTAGCGATGTGCCGCTCTGCATTGACTCATCGGTGATGGACGCGCTCGAAGCCGCGCTCGGCGCGTATGAAGGCAAGGCACTCGTCAACTCGGTTACTGGTGAAGATGAACGACTCGATCGCGTTCTGCCGCTCGTGAAAAAATATAACGCGGCGGTGATCGGACTCGCGAATGACGAGACCGGGATTTCAAACGATCCTGAAGAACGCGTGCGTGTCGCGGAAAAAATTATCGCGCGCGCCGCGTCGTACGGCATTCCGCGCGAAGATGTGATCATTGATCCGCTCACGATGACGGTCGCCGCGGATCCGCAAGCCGCGCGCAACACGCTCGAAACGATGCGAATGATTCGCGAACATCTCGGCGTGAATATGATCGCGGGCGCGAGCAATGTGTCGTTCGGTTTGCCGGATCGATCCTGGGTCAACGCCGGCTATTTGCCGATGGCGATGTTGTGTGGGCTGACGTGCGCGATTACCGATCCGACGAATCCAACTCTGCGCCAAATCATTCTCGCGAGCGATGTGCTGATGGGCAACGATGAGTACGCGTCGAATTGGATTGCGGATTTTCGCAAGCGCGCGGCGGCAAACAAATAATGCTCAAATGCATTCCAAACGAGAAAAACAATATGGGACGCGGACAAACGCGGATGAACGCGGATAAAAATAAATCCGCGTTTGTCCGCGTTTGTCCGCGTCCAAATTATGGGAGTTCGTAATGGCAAACACAGTGCCTCTTCGCAAAGACGTTGCAAAACAATTCGCCTGGAACGTCGAAAGTATTTTTCCGAATGATGACGCGTGGGAAGCCGAATTCAAACGCGTCGAAGAAATGTTGCCGTCGCTCGTAAAATTTCGCGGACATCTCGGCGACGGCGCGACGACGCTCGCGGATTTTCTCGCGACCGTCGAGCAGGTTGGACTCGCGTTTGGCAAGGTGATGCTGTACGCGAATATGTTTTTCACGGTGGACACCGGCGACGCGTCCGCCGCCGCGAAAAGTGATCGCGTGCGCGGCTTGGCGGCGCGCGTTGGCGCGGCGCGTTCCTTCGCCGAACCGGAAATGCTCGCGATCGGTTTCGAAAAATTGCGCGCGTGGATGAAATCAGAATCGCGCCTCGCGATTTTCGCACACTATTTTGATCGGCTGGAAAAACGCGCGCCGCATGTGCGGGATGCTCAAGTCGAAGAATTGTTGAGCCGCGTGAATGACGCGTTTCGCACCGCATCCGCGACGCACGGCGTTCTCTCCGACGCCGATTTGAAATTCGGTTTTGCCGAAGGCGACGACGAACCACTCCAGGTTACACAAGGCACGATTGGCGCGCTTCGCACGCATCCGAATCGCGATGTGCGCCGCAACGCGTTCGAAAAGTACGCGGACGCGTACCTCGCGACGAAAAACACGACCGCGAATTGTCTCGCCGCCGGCGTCAAACAAAATGTGTTTGTCGCGCGCGCGCGCAATTACAAATCCGCGCTCGACGCCGCGCTCACCGGCAATTACATTCCACTTGAAGTTTTTCCGAATCTGATCGAAACGTTCAAGCGCAATCTACCGACCTGGCATCGTTACTGGGCGATTCGCAAGCGCGCGCTCGGCGTCAATCCGATGTACGTCTACGATGAAAAAGCGCCGCTCACCAAAGCGAAACCGCAAGTGCAATTCGCGCAAGCGGTCGAATGGATTTGTGCGGGAATGAAACCGCTCGGCGAGGATTACGTCGCGACAATGCGCCAGGGTTTGAGCCAGGATCGTTGGGTGGACATTTATCCGAACCAGGGCAAACGCGCCGGCGCATTTTCAACCGGCGTGCCGGGGACGATGCCATTTATCTTGATGAGTTACAACGACGATCTCTTTTCGCTCAGCACGCTCGCGCACGAACTCGGTCATTCAATGCACAAGGTGTACACGCAACGCGCGCAACCGTTCGTCTACAGTCAGTACGGAATTTTTCTCGCGGAGGTCGCGTCGAATTTCAATCAAGCGATGGTGCGCGATCATTTGCTCAAAACGCAAACTGATCGCGATTTGCAAATCGGGATCATCGAAGAAGCGATGGCGAATTTCCATCGCTACTTTTTCATTATGCCGACGCTCGCGCGCTTTGAACTCGAAATTCACGAACGCGCCGAGCGCGGCAAAGCGTTGACCGCCGATTCGATGATCGCATTGCTCGCCGATTTGTTCGCGGAAGGGTACGGCGACCAGGTCGAAATGGATCGCGAGCGGGTTGGAATTACGTGGGCGCAATTTCCAACTCACTTGTATTCGAACTTTTACGTGTATCAGTACACGACCGGCATTTCGGGCGCGCACGCGCTCGCGGAAGGTGTGCTGTCCGGCGCGACGAGCGCGGTGGACAAGTATCTCGGTTTCTTGAGCGCGGGCGGTTCGATGTATCCGCTCGACACGCTCAAGATCGCCGGCGTTGATCTCACGACGCCGGAGCCAATTGAAAAAACGTTCGGCGTGTTGGCGCGGTACGTGGATCGGTTGGAGCAACTCGTAATTCGTAATTCGTAATTCGAAGGAACGTGAATGTCCGACGACAAATTTCCATTTACACTCGATCACCTGCGCGCGCATCTCGCGGCGGACTATCCCGATTCGCTCGTGATTCACAACGACGCGGCGTACTGGATGCATCCCGCGAGCGCGGGCAAACAACTCGCGGTGATCGCGCATCCGCAAAACGCGATCCTGGATTCGTTTCACGGCGGGCGTCATCAGTTTGAATCGGGCTATATGCTGATGTTGTGTCCGTTGAATCATGCGAACGCGCGCGCGTTGCGCGCGGCATTGCCCTGGCTCAAACCAGGTTTGCTGGGACTCGCGACATCGGCGGGGATGGGTGATCGGTTGGGGCTCGCGACGCCGGGGCACATGCGCGCGATGCGCGCGGTCGGCGAAAAGATCGCGCCGATTTTCGCGCAACAATCTATTCGCGAAATGGAACGCACCGGACGCTCGCCGAACGATGTGATGAGCGACGCGACGTTCGGAGCGTTCGAAGCGGGCTGGCGCGGCGCGCTCGGCGCGGACGCGGATCATTTGAAAACGCCGGAGCACATTTCGATTTGTGTCTCGGCGGGCTTTTCGTTTTACACGATTGATCCCGGCGCGTACGTGGACAGTGACGCGGACAAGGACGCGCCGAATGTGATCGCGGAAAAAGTCGTCGCGTTGCCGTGGATTGATTTGGAATGTTCGCCGACCGATCTCGAACGAAATTATTTCGGACACAAGATCGAGTTGGAATCGCGCGCGATCCAACTCGATAAAAACGCGGTTTTGCGCGCGGCGGCAAAGTACGGCAAAGCGATCGCGCACGTCGCGAAAATGTACCGGCATCTCGCGGTGCAGGGCGCGCCGTTCGAGCTCGAAGTGTCGGTGGACGAAACTGACACGCCGACAACGCACATCGAGCACATTTTTTTCGCGAGCGAGTTGAATCGGCTCGGCGTCGAGTGGGTCAGTCTCGCGCCGCGTTACATCGGACGTTTTGAAAAGGGCGTGGATTACATCGGCGACCTCAAAGCGTTCGAAAAAGATTTTGCGCTTCACGCGGAAATCGCGCGCGCGCTGGGTCCGTACAAATTGAGTTTACATTCGGGCTCGGACAAATTCAGCGTCTATCCCATCGCGGCAAAACAAACGCGCGGGATGGTGCATTTGAAAACGGCGGGCACAAGTTATCTCGAAGCATTGCACACGATTGCCGCGCTCGATCCCGCGTTCTTTCGCGCGATTTACGTTTTCGCGCGCGAACGGTACGAAACGGATCGCGCGAGTTATCACGTCTCCGCGGAATTGGATCGCGCGCCAGAACCCGGATCGGTGAACGATGCGGATTTGCCCGCGCTCCTCGATCAATTCGACGCGCGCGAAATTTTGCACGTAACGTTCGGCTCGGTGTTACGCACGCGCGACATCGGCGGGCGGTTTATGTTCTACGACAAATTGATGGCGTTGTTGCGCGCGAACCCGGACGCGTACGCGGCGAATCTCGAAAAGCATTTTGTGAAACACTTGAAACCGTTTGTGATCTGAACAAAAAACCTGGAAGGTCGTCAAGACCTTCCAGGTTTTTTTATTTGTCGGCGCGTTAGATGAACGCGGCAGGTGAAACATGAAATCGTTCGGCGAGTGCGCGAATTTGCCGCACGTTCAATTCGCGTTTGCCGTTCAACACTTCGGACACCACGCCTTGCGATCCAATTTCCGGCAAATCGGCTTGAGTCAAACCGTGTTCTTCGATCAGGTAGCGCAATGCGTCCATCCCGGTTGCTTTGGGAATCGGAAGATGATCGGTTTCGTATGCAGAGATCAATGTGCCGAGTGTGTCCAAAAGTTCGTACAAGGGATGGCGCGGATTGGTGCCGACCTGGTCGAGCAATTGATTGAGACGGCGAACCGCCAAATCGTACTCGCGCTCGTTACGAATTGCAAGCAATGGCTGGATATTTTCCCAGTGTCCCTGAATTTCTTTTGTAAAAACGGTCATTTCCAATTCTCCTGCGAATACTCTTGATGCGTCATAACATGCCGAATGTACACGCGCCCGCGATTAAAATGCACCGACGCGACCAGACGATATTTGTTGCCGCCGATGTTGAAGACGATCCACGCTCCGACTTGATCCGCGGACGGGAAAATCGCGCGTAGTTCGTTAAAGTTGCGCGGATGCGCGTGTTCGATGATTTTGAACCAACGCGCAAGTGCGCTTTGGCTGTCAGGGTGGCGTTCCCAGAATTGGCGTAATGCCTTGCGTGAGATGATCCGCATCGAGTTTATTATATCTCAGATTGAGATGTGGTGCAATACCGGTTAAAGTTTGTACGCTTTCTTCGCCAACCCATACGCCAGCGCGTTCGCCATTTCGCCGGCTTCATCCAGATCGATCATGCCGCGCGCGACCATGCCCGCGAGCCAGTTGCAACTCGCGCGCCGCCACACATCGTGCCGCGCCGGGATCGAGCAGAACGCGCGCGTGTCATCGTTGAATCCCGCCGTGTTGTAAATCCCGGCGGTTTCGATCATCAAATCGAAATAACGATTCATTCCGTTGAGCGAATCGAAAAACCACCAGGGCGGTCCGAGTTTCAGCGCGGGATAATGTCCGGCGAGTGGCGCGAGTTCGCGCGCGTACGTCGCTTCGTCGAGCGTGAACAAAATTAGCGTGAGGCGCGGATCGTTGCCGTACTTGTTGAGGAGCGGGCGCAAGTTGCGCGTGAACTCGGTTGCGGTCGGAATGTCCGCGCCCTTGTCCACGCCAAAGCGCGCGAATAAATTTTCGTTGTGATTGCGAAACGATCCGACGTGCAACTGCATCGTCAAACCATCTTCGATGCTCATCCGCGCGAATTGCATCAACATATGCCCGGTGAATCGCGTCGCGTCATCGGCGGTTGCTTGCCCGCGCAACGCGCGCTGAAAAATCGCGTCCGCTTCGCTTGACGCGAGTTCGTTCGTGTACGGCGTGAGCGCGGCGTGATCGGTCGCGGTCGCGCCGTGTTGTTTGAAATACGCGCGGCGATTTTCGAGCGCGGCAATTAATAATTGGTAATTGGTAATTGCGATGTTGGTGATCGCGCTGAGCGCGTCGAGGTTCGCTTTCCAATTGGGCGCGTCGAGATTGATCACCGCGTCGGGGCGCATCGTCGGGATGATTTTGCCGCGCCAGCCCGATTCGCGCAACGCGCGATGATGCTCGAGCGGATCGCTCGCGGCGTCGGTCGTGGAGAGCGCCTCGATGTTAAAGCGCGCGTACAAATGGCGCGGACGAAAACCGGGCGACGCGAGTTTATCCGCGACCTGGTCGTAGATCGTTTGCGCGGTTTTGCCGTTCAACTTTTGGTCAATGCCAAAAACAATTTTGAATTCGTACGCGAGCCAAACGCCGGTCGGTGTGCCGTGGAATAAATAAAAATTTTCCGCGAATAATTGCCACACCTTGCGATGATCATATTCGTACGTTACGCCATCGCGTTGGGGAATGCCCAATTGTCCGAGCGTAATCCCTTGCGAGTGCAACATCCGAAACACATAGTGATCGGGAATGATGAACAGATCGGCGGGCGAACCGAACGAATAATTCGGATCCGCAAAGACGCGCGGATCAACGTGACCGTGTGGACAGATCAGCGGCAAATCTTTGACGGCTTGATACAAGTGTAGCGCGGTTTCTTTTTGTTCCGCGTCGGGACCGAAATAGCGATCGTCGGGTAGATAAATTGTGCCAGACATTTTTTGCTCCTGGTTGGACAAATTGGAAATTTGTCCTACGACCACAACGTACTCAGAAAGCGCAAGCGTTCGAGAACCTGGTGCGCGCCGCCGCCGTCGTGCTGATTAAATTCATACACGCGAATATCTTTCGGACCGGCGTAATGGTTGTACGCGGCGTACACGGTCGAAGGTGGGCAGATGTCATCGCGCAAGCCGACGCTGAACAACGCCGGCGCGTTCGCGCGCGTCGCGAAATTCATTCCGTCGAAATACGATAGCGTGTGAAAAACCGCGTTCGCTTTGTCGCGATGCGTTTTGCAGAAATTCACAATCTCGCTGTAGGGCGCGGTGTCGATCAACTGGGTCGCGCGGCGATAGTGGCACAGGAACGGAACGTCCGGCAGACACGCGACGATGCTCGGCTCGAGCGCGCTCATCGCGATTGTTATGCCGCCGCCCTGGCTCGTCCCGGTGATCGCGATGCGGGTCGCGTCAATCGCGGGATGTGCGCGCGCGGTTTCAATCGCGCGTACCGCGTCCGCGAACACGCGGCGATAATAGTACGTGCGCGGATCGAGCACGCCGCGCGTCATGAAACCTGGGAATTGCGGATTCGATCCATCTGCCTCGCGATCGGGCGTGTCGCCGTTGAGCCACGCGCTCCCTTGCCCGCGCGTGTCCATCACAAAATGCGCGTACCCCGCGCTCGCATACACGAGCCATTGCGTCGGAAAACCGCGCCCGCCGCCGTAGCCGATGTACTCGACGACGCATGGCAACGCGCCTTGACGCGCGCGCGGCAAAATCAACCAACCCTTGATTGATTGACCGGCGTAACCATTGAACGTAACATCAAACGTCTCGACCGTCGTCAATCCAAAATCAGCAGGGACAAATCGCGCGTCGAGCGGGAACGCGCGCGTCTCGGCAAGCGTCGTTTGCCAGAACGCGTCGAAATCATTTGGCTCGACGCGCGGCGGTTTGTACTCTTGTAATTCTTCGAGCGTAAGATCAAAATATGCCATCGTGTTCTCCTGGTTTGTAGCATCGCCCCTTGTGGGCGTTTCACGTTTGAACGCCCACAAGGGGCGATGCTACGGGGATTTGCAAACCGATTATAGGGCAAAGAAATCGAATGTCAAAAATTTGTTTGACTTGGCAAACCAGCATTGACAATCGCGCGAGTTGAGTATAATGGACTGTAGCGCGGGCGGCTCGCCCGCTGGATGATCAATGATTCGTTTTGAAAATCTCACCAAAACTTTTCGCGAAGGCGAACGCGCGCGCGTGGTGTTGCAAAATTTGAACGCCGCGATTGACGCGGGCGAATTTGTCGCGATGGTTGGACGCAGTGGCAGTGGCAAAAGCACATTGCTCAATTTGATTGCGGGTCTCGACGCACCGACGTCCGGCGATGTGTGGATCGGCACTGCGCGGATCAGCGCGCTCAACGATCACGACCGCACCGTGTTTCGCCGAACGCATATCGGATTTGTGTTTCAGTTTTTCAATTTGATCGCGACGCTCACGGTGCGCGAAAATATCTTGCTCACCGCCGAATTGCGCGGCTGGAATGATCGCGACGCGCGCGCGCGCGCCGATCAATTGCTCGACGCGGTCGGTTTGTTGGATCGCGCGAATGTGTTTCCCGATAAATTGTCCGGCGGCGAACAACAGCGCGTCGCGATCGCGCGCGCTCTGTGCGCCGATCCGCCGATCATTCTCGCGGACGAACCGACCGGCAATCTCGACGCGGACACCGGCGCGCGGGTGCTCGATCTGCTCGTGCGCCTCGCGCGTGATCGCGGCAAAACGCTCGTGATGGTTACGCACTCGCCCGATGTCGCGGCAATGGCGGATCGCGTGTTCAAACTGGAACACGGAAATTTGATCGAGTTAAAATCGTGATTGTTGGATTCGAGCGTTTACGCGGTTGCTCGCTCGGACAAGTAACCGCGTAAACGCTCGAATCCAATCGTGTTTGAAAGAAAACAGGATGAACAAAATTTTTTCTCTGACAACGTGGTGGCGCGACCACAGCGGAAATTTTCGCGACGCGATTATCAACGTGCGCCGCGCGTTTGGATTAGTATGGCAAGCGCATCCGCCGTCCGCGCTGACGATGCTGGGATGCACGCTCGTCGGCGCGCTGTTGCCCGCGAGCCAGGCGTGGATCGGCAAGTTGATCGTGGATGCGGTCGTCAACGCGATCAACACACACACCGACGCGGAAACCGGCTTGCGCGCGATTGCGCCTTTGCTCATCGCCGAATTTATTTTGGTGATTCTGCACACGATCAACGGTCAAGTGCGAACGCTGGCGGAACATGTTTTGCACGCGCGGATGAATCTCACGATCAATACGCGGATTATTCGCAAGGCGCTCGAACTCGATCTCACGCATTTTGAAAACGCCGAGTACTATGACAAACTTCAAAACGCGCGCCGCGAAGCCGATTGGCGCGGCTTGCAAATCGCGAACGGCAGTTTTTTTCTTTTGCAAAATGTGGTAACTCTGCTTTCGTTCGGCGCGCTGTTGTTTCGATTCAGTCCCTGGCTCGCGTTGATTTTATTCATCGCGACAATTCCCGCGTTCATCGCGCAGAGCCGTTACGCCGAATTGAGTTTTCGCGTCCTCTCGTGGCGCGCGCCCGAAGCGCGTCAACTCACGTACCTCGAACACTTGCTCACCGATTACGACGCGGTCAAAGAGATCAAACTGTTTCGCTTGGGCGAGCCCTTGCTCGGTCGGTACGCCGATCTGTTTTGGAAGTTTTTGAAACAGGATCAGCAAATCGCGCAGGGACGCAGTTTCGCGTCGGTCGGCTGGGGCTTGCTCGCCACGTTGTCGTACTATGGCGCGTACGCGTGGATCGTGTGGCGCGCGGTCAGCGGCGAAATCACGCTCGGCGATATGACGCTGTACCTGGGAATTTTTCGCAGTAGTCAAAGCACATTCGAAGCGATTTTCTACGGCTTGAGCGAACTGTACGAAAATGGTTTGTTTATGAGCAACCTGTTCGCGTTTCTCGAACTCGCGCCTCAAATGGTGATCGCGACAAAACCGATCCGCGTGCCAACAAAAATTTTGTGCGGGATCGAATTCAAAAATGTTTCGTTTCGTTACACCGGGCAAGACGGCTGGGCGATCAAAAATATCAATTTGAAAATTCAACCTGGCGAAAAAATCGCGCTCGTCGGTCCGAACGGCGCGGGCAAAACGACGCTGATCAAATTGCTGACGCGTTTGTACGATCCGACCGAAGGCGCGATTCTGCTCGAAGGCAAAGATTTGCGCGAGTACGATCTCGGCGAATTGCGTCAGCGCATCGGCGTCATTTTTCAAGATTTCGTGCGCTATCATGTGAGCGCGGCGGAGAATATCGGCTTTGGACAAATCGAAATGCTCGATGACAAGCCGCGCATCGAAACCGCCGCGCAGAAAAGCGGCGCGCACGCGTTGATCGAAAATTTGCCGGAAAAGTACGCGACGATGCTGGGACGTTGGTTTAGCAAAGGGCGCGACTTGTCCGGCGGCGAGTGGCAAAAGATCGCGCTCGCGCGCGCGTTTATGCGCGAGTGCGAAATCCTGGTTTTGGATGAACCGACCGCCGCGCTCGATGCGGAAAACGAATTGAAGGTGTTTCAACAATTTCGCGAACTCACGACCGATAAAACTGCGGTGTTGATCAGTCATCGCTTTTCAACCGTGCGAATGGCGGATCGAATTTTCGTGATCGAGCACGGCGGCATCACCGAACAAGGCACGCATCCGGAATTGTTGGCGCGCGGCGGAACGTACGCGCGCCTGTTCAATTTGCAAGCCGAGTCGTACAGATGAACTGTCATTGCGAGGAGCATCGTGAGCGGAGCGAAGCGAAGTCGAACGATGCGACGAACGCTCGCAATGACAACTATGCAACGATCCAACTAACCAACGATGCAACTAACCTTACTCAAGACCGCGCTCCGCGATCAACTGCGCCGACCCTGGATGACTCTGCTCGTGATTCTGAGCATCGCACTGGGTGTCGGCGTTGTCGTCTCGGTCGATCTCGCGAATCAATCCGCGACGCGCGCGTTTCAACTTTCAACCGACGCGGTCGTCGGCAAAGCGACGCATCAAATTGTCGCGAACAATGGCGGCATTGATGAAACGATTTATCGCGATCTGCGTTTGCGCGGCAACCGGTTGAGCGCGCCGATCGTCGAAGGATTCGCGTCCGCGCGCGAATTGGGCGACCAGGTCGTGCACATTCTCGGCATAGATGTTTTTGCCGAAGCGCCGTTTCGCACCTATCTCACCGCGTCAACCCAGGTTCCGATTGACGCGTACGCCGCGTTTCTCACGCAACCCAACACCGTGTTGATCAGCGCGGAGCGCGCGCGGCGATTTGGATTGCGCGTCGGCGATCCGCTCACGTTGACGATTGACGCGCAAACGCGCGTCGTTACACTCATTGCTCTGCTCAATCCGCCGAACGATGTCTCCGCGCGCGCGCTCGACGGGTTGATGCTCGCGGACATTGCGACCGCGCAAGAATTATTTGCCCTGCGCGGAAAATTATCGCGCATTGATCTGATCGCGACGCCCGACCAGGTTCGCGCGATTGCCGCGCAATTGCCCGCGACTTTGCGCGTCGTCCCGGCATCGGAGCAAGCGGACACGGTTACGCAACTCACCGCGGCGTTTCAACTCAACCTCACCGCGTTCAGTTTGCTCGCGCTCGCGGTCGGAATGTTTTTGATTTACAACACGACCTTGTTTTCGGTTGTGCAGAGACGCCGCGTCCTGGGAATTATGCGATGCCTCGGCGTAACAGGGCAACAAATTTTCGCGCTGATTATTTTTGAATCCGCGATTGCCGGTGTGATCGGCGGCGCGCTCGGAATCGGTTTGGGAATTTTGCTGGGGCGGCTCACGGTCGCGCTTGTTACGCAAACGATCAACGATTTGTATTTTAGCGTTACCGTGCGCGGCGTGGACGTGGACGCGTTCTCGCTCGTCAAAGGAATGTTGCTCGGAATTTTTTCGGCGGTGATATCGTCGGCGGTGCCAGCCGCCGAAGCCGCGAATGTGCCAGCCGTTACCGCTCTGCAACGATCCGATCTCGAATCGCGCGTGCGGCGCAATGTGCCGGCGATCACGTTCGGCGGAATCGCGATGATCGCGCTCGGCGCGGCGATGTTGATCGTCAACAATGTCGCGCTGTCGTTCGCCGGAATTTTTATCGCACTGTTCGGCGCGACCCTGGGCGTGCCATTGCTGACAATCGCGTTTATGCGCGGCGCGACACTGACCCTGGGACGCGTCGGATTGATCGGACGAATGGCGGCGCGCACGATCACACACGCCTTGAGTCGCACGTCCGTCGCGATTGCCGCGCTGATGGTCGCGGTCTCGGTTGTGATCGGCGTAACCGTGATGATCGCGTCGTTCCGCGCGACGGTGGTGAACTGGCTCGATCAAACCTTGAGCGCGGATGTGTATGTCTCGCCGCCGGAAAATGGCGTGAGTCGCACGACCGCGCTCGACGCGTCGCTCGCCGAAAAAATTCGCGCCATCCCTGGTGTCGCGAACGTCGAATTGATCCGGCACGTTACCGCGCACGCACTCGATTTCGGCGCTGTGCGTTTGAGCGCGGTTACATCCGTGCGGCGACGCGATCCCAAAGTGTATCGCACCGCAATTGGATCGCCGGAACAAGTGTGGGCGCGCATGGAAGCGGGCGACGTGATCGTGAGCGAGCCGTTCGCGAACCGGCATCGCGTTCAAGTCGGCGATGCAATCGCGTTGGCGACGGATCGCGGCGCGCAAAATTTCAACATCGCCGCGATTTATTACGATTACACATCCGATCAAGGCGTGGTGTTAATGTCGCTCAACGCGTATCGGCGGTGGTGGGACGACGCAAACATTTCCGCGCTCGCGGTTTACGTGAGCGATGCGCCGAACGCGGAACGTGTCGAGGATGCGGTGCGCGCCGCGCTCGGTGGATCGAATGTCGTCGTGCAATCGAATCTCGCGTTACGCCAAGCCGCGCTCGTGATTTTTGATCGCACGTTCGCGATCACCGCCGCGTTGCGCGTGATCGCGATCGTCGTCGCGTTTATCGGTGTGTTGAGCGCGTTGATGGCTTTGCAACTCGAACGCACGCGCGAACTCGGCACACTGCGCGCGACCGGGATGACTCTGCAACAATTGTGGCGATTGACCTTGCTCGAAAGCGGATTGATGGGCGCGACCGCCGGCTTGCTCGCGATTCCGACCGGGTTGATCTTGTCCACGATTTTAATTTACGTGATCAACTTGCGATCATTCGGCTGGACGATTTTTTTCGAGCCAGTCCCGGAAGTGTACGCGCAAGCATTGATCGTTTCAACGCTCGCCGCTCTGCTCGCCGCGGTGTACCCGATGTTGCGCTTGGGGCGGTTGGAGGTGGTGGAGGCGTTGCGGGAGGAGTGAAGTGAGGGATGAGGGATGAGGGATGAAAAATCGCGCGAGCCGAAGCTCGCGTGATATGCGGATTCAAAGTTTATCCTGTTCTTCAAGCGGTTTGACGTTGGCGACTTTGGACATTGCTTTTTGAAACTTGCGTTTGTTGCCGCGCCGCGCGCGTTTGCCGAGATAATCTTCCGCCATCAGTGCGGAAACTTTCTCCGCCAACGCGAGTGTAATCAATTGATTGATCGAGACGCTTTCCTTTTTGGCTAATGTGCGCGCGCTCTCATGGAGCGATTGCGGCAGACGCAAACTGATTGTGCTCACGGTAATACTCAAATCTTTTGCAAAAATTCTTTGGCGGTCGCGATCCGAATGCCGAGCTGTCAACGTGCGTCACCAATTTGAAAGCCGCACCTTGCCGCGAGCATAAAGCGGCATTTAGAGTTGTGAACAGTCCATTGTTCTGACCGCCGTGTTTCACAACGGATCCAATTTCTTACCGCAGTATTCGCACGCCGACGCATCCCGATAGTTTAGATACCAACAGTATGGGCAAGTCCGATCACGCCGCTGGTTTGCCGGTCTTGGCTTGGGTTCGCTTTTGAAACGATCTATCGGCGGCTCGGGCAGACCTTTTCCACAAATGCGACACCAATGGTCAAGCGCATAATTGTTGAGCGAGCCGCAGTACAAGCAGGTCACTGCTTGAAAAGGCGGATGCCCCATAATCGTATGACGATCTATCGTTCACCTCTGGGAATACAAATGGATTAACTGGGGCGGCTCTTGGGGGTGTGCGCGTACAGCGCGCGCAACGTGTCCAGGTATGCCAATTGCGCGGGTGATGATGGCGGTTGTGGCTGGCGCGGCAAGGGCTTGCCGCAAAGCAAGCAATGCGAATTGGACGACGCGTTGACATGACCGTAAACGCAGAGCGCGATTCCCGAATCCTTACCGTCAATGGCTTGGCGATCCATCATTCACCTCTGCGTTCATTATACCGCGAACTATTGGATATGCAATCCATCCCTCTTACGATTGTCTGACAATGAACACGATCACGAGCGAGGTTTAATTGTGTCCAAGTCTCGTATCCTTTTTATTATCTTCACCCTTGCCATCTTCGCAGTCATCCTGCTCACCTTCCTCACCGCCCAACCCTCCCCCCGCATCACCGCCTCCATCGTCGGCTTGCAAGCGTCCAACGAAATCGCCGGGTATGCGCGCGCGGAGCGCATCCGCGATTTCAAATTCCCGGACGATCACGGACCGCATCCCGAATTTCAAACCGAGTGGTGGTATTACACCGGCAATCTGCAAGCGCGCGATGGGCGACGTTTCGGTTATCAACTCACTTTTTTTCGCCGCGCGATCACGCCGACCGCGCCGCCGCGCGAATCGGACTGGGGCACGAATCAAATTTATTTCGCGCATTTCGCGTTGACCGATGTGAAAAATAATCGGCACACATCAACCGAACGATTCAGTCGCGGCGCAGGGCAACTCGCGGGCGCGCGCGGCGATCCGTTTCGCGTGTGGATCGAAAATTGGAATGTAGAGACGGTTCCTTCGACTCCGCTTCGCTCCGCTCAGGATGCAACGTCTTTACACAACGCGCGCTTGATTGCGGACGAACCAGGTTACGCGCTCGATCTAATGCTCACCTCGCGCAAGCCGCTCGTGCTTCACGGTGAGCGCGGCTTGTCGCAAAAATCGGTAGAGCCGGGCAACGCGTCGTACTATATCTCGTTCACGCGACTAGACACCGAAGGAACGATCACGATCAACGATGAAAAAATCGCGGTGCAAGGATTGTCGTGGATGGATCACGAGTGGAGTACGGCGGTGCTCGGCAAGGACGCGGTCGGCTGGGATTGGTTTTCGATTCAACTCGACGACCATCGCGAACTGATGTTGTTTCAGATTCGCCAAAAAGATGGAAGCATCGAGCCGCTTTCGTCCGGCACATTGATCGAAGCGGATGGTACGACGCGCGCACTCACGCGCGATCAATTTTCGATCCAGGTGTTGACGACGTGGACGAGTCCGCACACGCGCGCGATCTATCCCGCGCGCTGGAACGTCGCGATCCCATCCGCGGATATTGCGTTGACGATCACGCCGCGCATCACGAATCAAGAAATGAATGTTTCGATTGTGTACTGGGAAGGCGCGGTCGCGGTCGAAGGAAAATCGCGTGGCGCGAGTGTGCGCGGTTCTGGTTATGTCGAAATGACCGGGTATGCGATCACGCGATAAAAAAATTGTGCGCGTCATTGCGAGCGAAGCGAAGCAATCCCCAATGTGGAGATTTCTCGCTTCGCTCGAAATGACATATAACGCAAATGCGAAATGGAGCATCAAATGAAACCTTCAACTTTTTCAATCGTTGCATTTGATCCCAAGACCGGTGAGTTGGGCGTCGCGGTCGCATCGAAATTTCTCGCGGTCGGCGCGGTTGTGCCTTGGGCAGTCGCCGGTGTCGGCGCGATTGCGACGCAATCGTGGGCGAACACAGCGTACGCACCGCGCGGTTTGCGAATGTTGAAACAAGGAATGACGCCGAAACAAGTCGGCGCGAAATTAATCGTGACTGATCGCGCCGCGCCGCAACGTCAATTTGGAATTGTGGATGCGCGCGGGCGCGCGTTCACATTTACCGGCAAAAGTTGTTTCGAGTGGGCGGGCGGAATCACCGGCAAAAATTTTGCCGCGCAAGGAAACATTCTCGCGGGCGCGGCGGTTGTGGATGCGTTGGCGAATACGTACGAGAAAACGCGCGGCGATCTCGCGACGCGATTGCTCGCCGCGCTCGCCGCAGGGCAAGCGGCGGGCGGCGACCGGCGCGGACAAGAAAGCGCGGCGATTCTCGTTGTGCGCGAGAAAGGCGGTTACGGCGGATTCAATGATCGTTACCTCGATCTGCGCGTGGACGATCACGCGACGCCGATTGATGAATTGCGCCGCTTGCTTGATTTGCATCGGCTCTATCTCGGCAAGACGAATCCAAAAGATATTTTGCCGATTGATGCAAGCATCGCGCGCGAACTGCAATCGCTGATGCACGCGCGCGGTTATTACGCGGGCGCGCGCACCGGCAATTGGGATGCCGCGAGCGAGCACGCGTTCCGCGAGTTTGCTGGCGTCGAAAACCTAGAAGATCGTTTGCTCGACGGCGCGCGGATTGATCGCGTTGTGCTAGAATTTTTACGCGAACGATTTGGGGCGCAATAAAAAAATCGCGAGTCAACCGACTCGCGATTTTTTTTGAAAATTATTTTGCCACGAACGGCAGGTCAACGATCATTTCGGTCGGCATTACGCTTACCGTGTCGGTCATAATCGGTACGTTGTTCACCATCGCGCTGAGCGTGATCGTATACCAAGTATAATTGGTCAAGCCGGTCAGCACATACACGCGCGTCGAATTAGTGATGCCGGCGATCGGGGATGCTTGATCGCCCGGCACGCCAACGTATGTAATTTGCCAGGTGCTGTTCGCGGGCAAGTTGCCATAGACATCCCAATCGAGCGAGATGGCGCGATTCGCCGGGCGTCCGCGCAAATAGAGCGCATCGCCGACCGAGAAATTGTGCGTGTAGGTTTGTCCGTTAAAGATGACTTGAAATTTCCAAATGCCTAACGGCGCGTTCGCGCTCAGCGCGTACGCGCGATACCAGTATGACGCCGAGTAATGCGCGACCGATGAACTGCCGCTCCAACTGCGAAAGACCGATCCATCCGGTTGAAAAATCGTCGCACTGGTGGTTTGACCGGCAAGTTGATCGCGATAATAAATTGTAAAATAAATCGTGTCGCCCGGATTAAATTGATTTTTGTTGTTGCTTGTTTCGGGATTGGGACAGGATGGAAAAACCGGCGCGGCGTTGCCGGTCGTCAAACTATTGATCGCGGAATCGTAATACGGTCTCTGCGCGCTCCACCACGAACTGATATTGTTACACGCGCCCGCGTACGGATCGAGCCCATTGCCGCCCGCGTCGCGCAATTCAAAATGCAAATGCGGTCCGGTCGAACTGCCGGAACTTCCGACAATCCCCAGGTACTCGCCTTGCACAACGGTCGCACCGACCGACTTTGCCGTTACCGAATTTTTTTTCATGTGAACGTACCAAATCTGCGATCCATCGGCATGGCGGATGACGACGCCGTTCCACGGATTGCTATTCATCCCACAACTGCGATCAAAATTTCCGTCTTGTTTGAGCACGATGGTGCCCGGCGCGGCGGCGACGATTTGAACTTGATCATTGTCCATTTTATTCCAGCCAAAGGGCCATGTAAAAAAGTCGGTCCCGGTGTGATTGAAACTACTCGTATCATACGTGCGCGTGCCGCATGCCCAATCGAGCAGTTGATTCGGTCGCGCGGAATTGTGATCCACAAATGCGCTCATTCCATGATAGCCGTAATCATTCAAACCCGGCACGGCTTGCAGGGGAAATGCTAATGGTGTGTTGAAAATTATTTTTGGCGGGCGCGGCAATCCCAGCCGCGCGATATTCCGATCAATCTCTTGTTGAATTTCTCGACGATGTTGATCGGTCATCTCCGGGACGTTCGGCAATTTGTATTCGCCGCCGCCGGAATCGGTCGGCGTGATTTCTTGGGACGTGAAGAGGGTCGCGCTGAAAATAGTGGACGCGCTGAATGGTTTGAGATCGCGATTCGGGGTAAATACCGAAAGAGAATTAGAACCAGGAAAAGTGAGCGTGGGGCGCGGCGAAAAAATATCCTGTGCGCGCACAGCTCGCGATTCGTGAGCGATCTGCAGAGCGATGCCGAGAATTCCTAAAACCAAAATCAGGTTGAGGACGAATTTCCAAGTGGGCGAAAATTTGTGTTGCATACTTTGCGCCGGGAATTTTTGTGTGTGGACTGTACGCGATTATGCGTTGCCTCGCGCGTTTTGCCAATAGGACTATTGCTTGCGCGCGCGATTTGGAAATCGCGGAATAAAAAATCCGCGAACCGATTGGTTCGCGGATGTGCGCGCCCGGAGGAATTCGAAATTTCAACGTGGCGCGCGGCACTCGCGCAGGGGTTAGCCGGGCGTGTTGCGCGCTTTGCGCGCGGCTTGCTTCAAGCGGCGAGTGTGGATGCGCTGACCTTTGGGCAAGCGTTTGGCGTTTGGCTTGCTGGTTGGGTTTGCCATTCGTGTCAACTCCTTTTTCGTTTTTGTTCTTGGTCTTGTTCTAATTGTTGTTGGGCGATTTGTTCGAGTTTGCGTTTCGTTTCTTGTTGCTGTTCCAATTGCCGTTGGGTTTCTTGTTCGAGTTTGCGTTTTTGTTCTTGTTGTTGTTCGATTTGTTGCCGCTCCTCGCGTTGTCGCTCCACTTGCTTTTGTTGCGATTGTTCTTCCGGTTTCATCGGGTTTTCCTTTCGCGCCTATTGAAGAATTTATTTTGCAGATGTTTGACTGTGTTCATCGAGCCAGGTCAGCATCGCGCGGATGCTCGCGGTCGCGAGCGCGATGCTCGTGTCCGCCGCGCCGTAATAGAGTTTGATGGTGTCGCCATCCGGCGCAATCGTGTAGCCGCACGGAAAAACGACATTGTCCACATCGCCGCGCACTTCATACGATTCTTCCGGCGCAAAGACCCACTCGTTGCCGCGTTTCAAACATTGATCCGGCGATTTCAAATCAAACAGCGCGAGTCCCAGCCGATAGATCGATCCTGCCGCCGTTTGCCGGACGCCGTGATAAATTACCAGCCAGCCCTGGGGCGTTTCAATCGGCGGCGGCGAGAGTCCGATTTTATTCGCGTCCCACCACGCGCCGAGCCGGGATTCCAACATCATTTTGTGATTGCCCCAGTGCCGCAAATCGGGCGAGTACGAAATCCACATATGCACGCGCGGCGCGCTGACCGGGCGATGAATCAAAGCCCAGTTGCCGTCAATGCGATGCGGCAATAATGCCGCGTCTTTATCTTCCGGCGACATAATCACACCATACCGTTCAAAGCGCCGGAAATCTTCCGTGAACGCGAGGGACACACCCGGTCCGTCGCGCGTGTACGCGGTGTAGACGACCGCGTATTTTTTTAATTCGGGAACAAACGTGATGCGCGGATCTTCAATGCCCCACAATTCTTCCGGGAAATGATCCGGATCCGGCGAGAGTGTCGGCTGAGGATCAATCTGCCAACCATCTACGCCATTGGCGGAGCGCGCGACGCTCAAGTGCGAAAGCCCGCGCCGATCTTCGACGCGGCACAAGAGCAAGGTCGTGCCATCGGGTAACAAGGTCGCGCCCGCGTTGAACACGCTATGAATTGGATAATGCCAATCGCGCGCGGTCAAAATTGGATTGGATGGATAGCGCAGAAAGAGATCGGTGTGTTGATTGCTCATTACGTTCGTGCCTCCACGGCTAAAAGAGTATTTTCCGCCAAGCGCAGTTCGAGCAACGCTTGGAGAAAAGCGAGGGTTGATTCCGCGCCCTGGTTTTCGTTGGCGCGATCAGGATGCAGTCCATCGCGACAACCGCCCGAGGTTGGATCATAAATCGGCAAATTCAAATCGTTGCGACCCAGGAACCATTCAAACGCGCGCCGCGCTTCGGTGCGCCAGCGTTTGTCGCCGGTGAGGCGGTACGCTTCCAGACACGCCGAGACCATCGCTTGCGCTTCGACTGGTTGTTGATCGAACCGCGCGCGCGCGCCGCCGCGCGGAAAAAATCCGTTCGATCCAATCGGGACAAAACAACCGGCTTCGCCATCGGCGCGTTGCAAATCGGCGAGCCAACTCAGCGATTCAATCCCGGCTTTGATCATCGCGTCATTCGGAATCCACTGACCGCTCATTAGCAAGGCGTGGGGCAACGCGGCGTTGCAATAACTCAGCCCATCTTCGAACCAGCGCCATTCATCCGAACGATTCTGGTGATACAACGACAATAAGCGTTTCGCCAATTCCTCGCGCACCTGGCTCGCCTTGCGATCACCGGAAAATCGCCGGAGATATTCGTGGATGCCGATGAGCGCGAATGCCCACGCGCGCGGACTCGTCGTGTTGAGGATCGCGGGCAATGCTTGTTCGAACACGCGCCCCGCCATGCTTTGAAGCGCGGATGTGTTCGAGCGTCCCATCACAGTGCCCAATGCCCACAACGCGCGACCGTGACTATCGTCCGAGCCGCCATCTTCCAACCAGTGTCGTTGATAGTCCATAAAATTGCGAAAACGTCCCAGCTCGCCATTGAACGCGAACCAAATAAAAGCCAGGTAACGCGACGCAAGTTGGCGCGCGTCGCCATTGCCCAGTTCTTCTAATAACGCGCTCACCATTAACGCGCGCGCATTGTCGTCGGTGGTGTACCCTTCGCGATAATTTGGTACGGTAAAGATCGCGTGTTGCAACATCCCGGTCTCGTCGGTCATATGCCACAAGTGATCGAGTTTGAGCGGCGGCAGTTCGCCCAGATGTTTGTCGAGCGCTTTCGCCGGAAAACCCGGCGCGGTGAAATGGCGCCGTTCGGTGCGCGCGCGTTCAAAGCTTGCCATATAGCGATGCGCGACATTCGACCAAATCATTTCGCGCCCAAACAGATACGCGCGCTTTCGCATCGCGTGCCGTTTCGATTCGTTGTCGAGCAAGTCAAGCACCTGATCGGCTAATGCAATCGGATCGCGGAACGGCACGAGCGCGCCGCGTTCTTCGGCGAGCATTTCTTCCGCGTACCAATACGGTGTTGAGATCACGGCTTTGCCCGCGCCGAGTGTGTACGCTAGGGTGCCCGAAGTGATTTGCGCGGGGTCGTGGTACGGCGTGATATAAATATCTGCCGCGCTGATAAATTGAATCAACTCTTCCAAACTTACAAAGCGGTTGTAAAAGACCACATTACTTTCCACATTTTTCTCTTGTGCCATCCATTGCAAGGACAAGCGATACGTCTCGCCTTCGTTTCGAATGACATGCGGATGCGTCGCGCCGAGAATCAGGTACACAACATTCGGATAGCGCGCGACAATCGCGGGCAACGCGGCGATGACGTTTTCGATGCCCTTGTTCGCGGAGAGCAAGCCAAAACTGAGCAGGACGATTTTGCCCTCGACGCCGAACAAGTCTTTGTGAAAACTGGGATCAACAAATGGCACATCGGGAATGCCGTGTGGGATGAGATCGATTTTCTCCGGCGCGACGCGATAGACTTGTTGCAAAAATTCCGCGCCGCGTTGACTCATCACAACTAAACGATCCGACATCGCCGCGATTTGTTCCAGGACGCGACGTTGATCCGGATTCGGGTCGCGCAAAATCGTGTGCAAGGTGGTCACGATGGGCATTCGCAATTCGCGCAAGAGCGCGAGAATGTGACTGCCCGCGTTGCCGCCGAAAATGCCGTACTCGTGTTGCAGGCAGACCAGGTCTACATTGTTGATATTCAAAAAATCGGCGGCGCGATGATACGAGTCAATATCTTTTTCGGTCAGTTCAAAACGCACGCGCGCCGGATACGCATACCCGGCTTCGATGTCATTCACCGGCAGAGCGATGCACGTCGTGCCCGCGTACTCGCGCGCGACTGCTTCGCACAAATCGGTGGTGAATGTGGCAATGCCGCATTGGCGCGGCAAATAGTTGCCGATGAATGCAATGCGGTTGATCGTGGAATTGTTCGACAGGTTGTGATTCATCCAGTTGGCTTTTTTCGATTCGCTTACGCGACGCGCAGTTCAACCACTTGGCGGAAATGAAAACCATAAATTGCCAACGTGATCGCTAATGGGAACAACTTGGGGCGTCGGAACAGTGTCCAGAAAAAGAGCCGCCAATAATGCGCGCGCTCGACGCCGCGAATTCCTAGTTGATAAATGGATCGCGCCAATGCCAGGATGTATTGTCGCTCCAACTGAAATCGGATCGCGGACGGTTGGTACTCGCGGAGAAACGTAAACACGCGCGCGTAATAAATGTGGGGCGCATAGATTTGATCCAGGATTTTGCGATAGCCCTCGCGCAACATTTCCAATCCCATCTTGGGAATGATGTTGGTCGAGCCATCCACGTTATCGCCGGACATTTCACGCCCGGCGACCAGGCGTCCTTCTTGTTTCAGTCGTTCGTAGAGACGCGTTCCCGGCGGCGCTTGGAGTAATCCGACCATTGCGGTTACGATGCCGCTCTTTTGAATGAAATCAATTTGTTGTTGAAAGATCGAAGGCGTATCGTGATCGAAACCGACGATGAACCCGCCCTGGACTTGGAGCCCGGCGCGCTGAAGCCGCTTGACACATTCGACCAGGTCGCGTCCCTTGTTTTGAGTTTTGCTACATTCAATCAAGCTGTCTTCATTCGGCGTCTCGATGCCGATAAACACGGTGTCGAATCCGGCTTGGGTCATCAGTCCGAGCAGTTCTGGATCGTCGGCAAGATTGATGGACGCTTCGGTATTGAATGGCATACCGATTTTGTTTTTCCGCCATTCGATCAACGCCGGCAACACTGCGGATTTTAATTCCTTCTTGTTGCCGATAAAATTGTCGTCCACGAAAAAAATGCTCTTGCGCCAACCCAGCGCGTAAAGCGCATCCAACTCGGCGATGATTTGCGCGGCAGTCTTGACGCGCGGGCGATGTCCCAACAGTGAGGTTACGTTGCAAAAATCGCAACTAAAGGGACACCCGCGCGAGAACTGGATGCTGACCGTATCGTAATACTTGAGATTCGCCAAACTCCACAGCGGCACGGGCGTGTGATGGATGTCGGGAAATTCGGTTGTGGTGTAGATTCGTTGCGCGCATCCGTTCGCCAGATCGTTTAGAAAAGGCGGCAAAGTTAGTTCGGCTTCGTTGAGCACAAAGTGATCCACATCAGGAAACTGCGCGTGTTCCATCGTAAAGAGTGGTCCGCCCGCGACCACTTGCGCGCCCGCCGCCTTACTGCGCGCGATGACTGCGCGCGCCGAATCTTGTTGCACGATCATCGCGCTGATAAAAACATAGTCAGCCCATAACAGGTCGTCCTGGGTCAGGTCGCTTGCGTTGAGATCAACCAGTCGTTTTTTCCATTCGGCAGGCAACATCGCCGCCACCGTTAGCAAGCCCAATGGCGGCGCGACGGCTTTCTTGCGAATAAATTTCAGCGCGTGTTTGAAACTCCAGAATGTATCTGGAAATTCGGGGTAAACAAGCAGAATGTTCACGGGTTCCTCCTGATCGACAAACGGGTAGCGTGCGGCTCTGCTACCCAATTAAAATGCCATCCGCGCCGAGTGCGCCATGCTCCAAGTCTTGATGTCAGACGACCAAGTTTTCTTCGTCTGCGGAAAGATCCTCTTGCGGAGAATACAACGGTGCCCGGTTCCGGTATGTTTCGTATTCAGGCAGTAAACGATCATATTCCTCATCCATCAGCGGCGACGAAACCATAAAATCTGCCGTCGCGCGATTGCAAGCAATGGGAATATTCCACACGACCGCCATCCGTAAGAGTGCCTTGACATCGGGATCGTGCGACATGGACTCGAGCGGATCCCAGAAGAAAATCAAAAAATCAATCTGACCCTCCACGATTTTCGCGCCGATTTGCTGATCGCCTCCAAGCGGTCCACTTTCGAGTTTGTGAATAGGAAAGCCCAGTTCGCGCTCTAACAACGTGCCAGTCGTGCCCGTGGCGTACACCGTGTGGTGCGCGAGAAGATCGCGGTTGAATTTTGCCCATTCAACCAGGTCGCGTTTTTTATTGTCGTGCGCGACAAGCGCAACTTTTTTATCGCGTTCGATTGTGATTCTTTTGTGTGTCATGGATTCCGCCTTATGCTCTGATTTCTTCAAACTTGAATCGCCCTTGTGTGAAAAGATTCGAACAGGCATTCACCACGTCTGAATCATAGAGAATGCCGACTAGTTTTTCAGCCGGAATGTTGAGCATCTGGGAAATTTTCGGATTCGCAAATTTGACAAGTTCGCCCTGAATAATCGCAATGCCATCAGCACACTGACGAGTAGGTCATACTTGCCGTTAATGCGATCGAGATCGTCATCGGTAAGTTTGCTCCACCATTCTTTGATCGGACTACGCAACTGATTCCAACTGCCTACCAGGACGTCAAGCATGGGTTATGCCTCCTTGGAATTATCCCACAGATCGTTTCTGGATCCGGGAATTCCGGGTTGGGGAAAGGAGACCGAACTTGGGTCCGGTCTCCTCAGTCCTTCGTCATGCGCTTGCCAGGCGTCTGGCAAGCATCCTATCTGATGTGTATTGATAATGCTATCGTCATTCGGTTAGCGGACGCGCAACCGAGTTGCGCGCCCGCTGGATGAGTTGCTTCAACGCTGGAACAACTTGCTCGAACTCGGTGGATTTGACGAAAAAGAAATCCGCGCCGGCTTCAAGACACTTTTGGCGGTACTGCGGATACGGATAGTTGGTGAGGACGATCACCGCCGGTGCCGGTTTTGCTTTTTTCAAACTTTGCAGTACGTCTATGCCGCTTCCGTTCAGCAGGTGGATGTCAAGAATTACCACATCCGGTTTCTGTTTAAGGATCATGTCTGGCGCTTGGTATGCATTCCCCGTTTCACCAATGACTTGAATCTCTTTCACATCGGCAAGCATTCGTTTCAACCGCTGAAGAAAAACCACCGAGTCATCTACCAGAAATATTTTCATACATTGATCCTTTGCACCGCGTTGAATGTGAACAAAACACAGCGTCGAATCTCTAGATGACTCGGGAACGCGTAAACTTGCGGATGATCGTAATGAGGGTCATTGTCCCAACCAGGACGCCGAGACCGATCACGTTCGTTTCGGTTACTCCGCCTGCGACGAGAAACAGAATCATCGCGAGCACGCCGACGCCGAGTCCCATAATAATCCAAGACCGCACAATCATAACGCTCGAGTCCTTTCATCCATCCAGATGGCGTTTAATCGCGTCGCACTACTCTTGGGAGACTCTTGCCCTTGGAGCAATTGCGGATTTGAAATGTCCAACGCCGAGTTGCTCCTGGCTGATACAAGTCGTGATATGCGCTTCAGCAAGACGGCGAAAAACACACCAATGCCGATGATGAGCGCACTATACGTGGGCGAAAGAATTGCGTCAATTTTTTCCATCATTCTTGTTATGTGCATTTTAATCTCCGGTAAATTAGATATACTGAGCATACTGACCTTTGCCCGAAAAGGGAATCACTTGAATAGGTTTGCTTTTGTCGCAAAAACAACGAACGCGTTGTCGTTAAATACGACAACGCGTTCGTTATAATCAAGCGGCGTCAATGTGCTGGTGAATTATTCGATCAACTTGTGATCAACGGCATAGCGCGCTAACTCAACGTTCGATTTCATTTTCATTTTTTCAAGGATTCGCATCCGATAAGTATTCACGGTACTTGGCGTAACCGCAAGTTCATCCGCGATCTCGCTACTCGTTTTGCCGGCGGCGAACAAACGCATCACTTGAAATTCGCGATCCGAGAGCGTTTCGTGCGGTTGCTTGTCGCTCGCGGTATCCAATTCTGCGGCAAGTTCTTCGGCGAGCGCGGCGCTGACGTACCTGCCGCCGCTGACAATTTTTCGAATTGCGTGGACGAGTTCTTCCGTCGCGCTTTGCTTGGTGATGTAACCCGCCGCGCCGGCTTTTAACGCGCGGACGGCAAAGCGATGTTCCGGGTGGAAACTTAGAACCAGCACCGGGATATGCGGATATTTTTGACGCAATTCTTTCAACGCGTCCAGTCCGCTTTCGCCTGGCATCGTAATGTCGAGCAAGATAATGCTCACGTCGAGTTGCGCGAGTTGCTTGAACAATTCTGCAATGTTGTTTGCCGCGCTGACGAGGGTCATATCCGGTTCGCCGCTCAAAGTTTTTTTCAACCCTTCGCGAATCAAGGCATGATCATCGGCAATCAGAACGTTGATCATTGCTCCTCCTTCTGATCTTAAATCGGAATCCGAACGGTGACGATGGTTCCCTGTCCCGGCGATCCGTGAATTGCCACCTCGCCGCCGAACACATGCGCGCGCTCGCGCATTCCCAGGATGCCAAACCGATTTGTGTCGGGCGCGTCGGAAAATCCCTTGCCATTATCGCGAACTTCCAAAACCAGGGAATGGTTTTCTTGCCGGAGATTCGCGGTAACGCGCGTCGCGTTCGCGTGGCGCGCGACATTCGTCAGCGTTTCCTGCATAATGCGAAACACTGCCGTCGCCCGCGCCGAATCCAGGTCGAGTTCGTCCAAGTTGGAATCGAATTGACATTCGATTTTTGCGCGCTCTTGAAATTCTTGCATCTGCCATTCGAGCGCGGCGCGCAATCCCAGGTGATCCAACACACCCGGACGCAGTTCGCGCGCGATGTGGTGAACCGATTCAATCGCGTCGTCTACGAGTTTCGTCGTGGCGTTGATTTCCTCGTGTAATGACGCGGGCGATTTTAGCGAACCGTTTTCGCGCACCAGGAATGCCAAGTCCATTTTGATCGCAGTCATCAGCGTTCCGATCTCATCGTGAATTTCGCGCGCGATGCGCGTGCGCTCTTCCTCGCGCGCGGACTGAAGATGCGCGGCGAGAAGTCGGAGTTGCGCGTTCGCCGCTTGAAGCTCGCCAGTTCGTTGGGCGACGCGCAGATCCAATTCTTCGTTGAGCGATTGCGCTTTTTCCGATTTTCTTTGCGCGGTCAGGTCGCGGGAAACCAGGACGACGATCACGAGCGCGATCAACACGAAACTCGCGATGCCGAACGTGCCAATCGGTAAAAGGAAAAAATAAATGCTTGCCGCCGTGGTCAATAGGGTGGCAAACAAACCAGAACTCAATCCACCCAAACGCGTGCTAATGATGATCGCGACGATGAAAAGCAAAAAGGGACTAGCGGTTTTCAGTGGAGTAAGCAAAGTCAACCCAAGCGCGAGGGCGCTCAGGACGAGTGCAACGCCGAGTGTCAAAAGTTGTGGACGCTTGCCGGAAATCATTTTGCCTCGATTGCGACAGGGAGAGAACTGTCGAATGTCGGACGGTCATTATTATACCACAGACGCGCATCCGTGTATGCAGGATTTCAAAAGGCGTTGTCATTTTTTAATGACAACACCTTGTGCGTTATTACGACAGAAAAACCATTCTCGAAATGATTCCCAGATTTTGTAAGCGATTGTATATTTGACGATGTCAAGCGCGGAAATCTTTTGCCGAGAGGTGAAGCGTGAACTCGGATGAATCGAACGGTCACGGGTTAGTTGAACAGTGCGTTCGTAAGGTGAGTGTTATGTTGGTGGATGATGACCCAACCTTTCTACACATCGTGACGGCATCGTTAAAGACACA